>NZ_JBHWJV010000003.1:0-355778 GCF_042731175.1 Pseudarthrobacter sp. NPDC059871 | reverse complement strand
CAATTACAAATCGGTTATTCTCATGAGAAGTGCCGTCCGGACGGCGGCATGACACTCATCCGGGAATCCATTTCCCCACGAACCGTGAAGAGCCGCTTTAGGTCCGTTTATGGCTGGCATACCTCTTTGCTGTCCGCTTCCTCCGAAACTCTACTCTTAAGCCAAGACGCCGCCCAGGCCCAACCCCAGATGGCCCGAGCTGCCTCGCCCACGGCTAACCCAACTTGGCTGCCCGCAGCACCAGCAATGACCGACAAGGTCACTACGCCCCCGACGGAAAGCGGTAGTGCCACGACCTTTCCAGTAAACGCGGTCCTAACTCGCCCTGCCGCCTTCAAAATGATGTTGGGACCGGCCGCAAGCCCTGCGGCGGCCGTAGCTATAGCGACGAACGGGAAGACATCGGCAGCCCCCTGCGCGGAATCTCCGAGAAGGAACTCCATCCAGCTAATCGGTATGAGCCAAACAATTGGTATCCAAAGAAGCGTGATGCCTACTGAAGCGCCAGACAGCGCTAGTCCAATATTTCTCACCGATTTATATTTTCTCGCCGCGACTAGTCTATTAGTTTCAGATGCAACTGTGAGGATAAGGCCTCGCGTGAGTAGAAGCACGGGAAGTATCAACATCGAGGCCGCTCGTATCTGTCCAGCCGCAACAGCGCCAAGCATTATAGCGATGAAATAGACGGCACCGGTGGAGACCGCATTTGTCAGCATAAAGTCGCTAGCGAAGAACTTTGACTCATGCCATGCCATTTTATGCCACGCTCTCAGATTTCGCATCCGTAGCCGAGGCTTGAGGAGTGCAAATCCGACCAGGCCGGCGATCCATGAAGCACTGCCCCACGCCAACAGAAATGCAGTGAGCTCCCCGTATACCGATGCAGCAAGCAGAAGAGCGACCGATGCAATAAGGGCAATACCATCTAGAATTGTTGCTAGCTTAGACTTTCCATGTGCCATTAATACGAAGCGAAAATTATCCTGCACAACGAGGCCCAGGAGAGCGAAGGCAAATGCAATCCAAAAGGAATCATTGAGGACTATTCCTGCTACTACAGCAATGATAGAAAACACTGCACCGTAAGCTGCGCTGGCACTCAAACAGGCAGACGTCAGGGCATCTCGATCTTCACCCTCCGCAGCCGAGTGTCGAAAGACGAGAACCTCGGACGTAAGAGCCCGTATCAATCCTTGAATGAAGTAAGCCGAAGTCAAGGCGACGGCGAAGACTCCATAAGCCTCAGCGCTTACTTCCCTAGCAGTGAATATGGTCAAGACCAGGCTTATTGCGCTAGCCAATCCCTGGGAAGCCACTCCCCACACTATACGGGCTACGCGATTATTGGGAGCAGCCTTATCTGCATTACCTGAGCCCTTGTAATGTCGCCCTGCCGAACGTGATTTCATTCTCGAAGACCCGAAAAGTTTACGCTTGATGAGCCAACTACTTCTGGCAGGCGACTTCGAATCGGGCCTTTTGCCGATTCGGGATTGGCAATTAAACCCTTTATTGCCTCCACACATTCAGAAGAAAATCCCGGTCTTGGCTCAAGACAAAGGTGCTTTATTCCCAAAAGATCGTAGAGTCCCTCGACCTTACCCTGTGTTCCTAATGTGATCGTCGGCACTTCAGAACTCAACGCAATCACAGCCAAGTGCATACGACCTGTCACGACAAGTGACGATTGGGTTGCCAGTCGCCTTATCTGCTGTGGGCGCAGAGTCGACTTCACCACATAGACATGGCCCAAAGGAGCGGAAAGTGATTCGGTAAATTTCTCAGTTGCGAGAAGATCATCATCGCCATCTCGAATGACATGTGGAAGGAGCACTACACTGTAGTTTGCACTCAGCAGGAATTCTAGAATCCTTGAATAGTCAGTGCTCAGATCAATTCTTGCAGCAATAAGCCCACTAATATTTAGAAGGGCTATATTGCGACCACCCGCAAGCTCAGTGCGTATCCAGTCGTCCGTCTCAGGAACATCCATTTCACCGCGAAGACTAAAGACCGTGTCGGACGTAGCTTCGAGGCCAGAAACACCGTCACTATCCAGTCGCTCCAAGCTTTGGGGGTCCCGGGCAAGAATTCGGGCGTGTCCACCAATTCGCCGCATGGCAATTTTGGCCGTGTGCTTCGAGTTTGGCGACCAACTGAAGCCAAGGATACGTGCAGGGACGTCCATTAAGATGGCACAGTTAACGGAACTCATCCGGCTAATCGATTGGTCCGGACTATAAACCCCATCCATAATATCGGCGCCAATTACTGAGTAGGACTTTGCTCGCCGCAGTTGCTTACAAAGTTCGATCGTAGCCTTTATGCGTATACCGGGCAATCCGGAGATCAAAGCGGGCACTTCGACAATCTCCAACCTCATTCTGGACTCCTCCGGAATAATTAGACTGCTGGCCGAGGATGTTAGGACGACCACAGGTCCGTCCACGTTTTGAAGATACGTTTCGAACATCGCTTGGTCACCAATATTGCCGCCACCACTTGCCGACAGGAGTACGTGGTGGGTCGGGATAGGTCTCGCTAACCTTGCCACGAGCCCGGCAACTAGCTGATCTGGTTGCCAAATGGCTTCCATGTACGTTCTCGAGGACCGAATCCTTCGAACTAGGTTTCGAATCATCATTCTCCTAAATAAATCGCGGCGGGTCGGCCGGTAGTTTACTGCTCGGCACTGACGGGTTGGGACCAGCTTCGGAATTCAGTGCAGCGGTCCACGACGAATCGACGCGCTGTTTATAGCCAGAGAAGATCTTCTCGGGGGCATCGGGAGCCGCAGCCACTGCCAAGAGGCATTCAAGAACCATTTCGGGCTTGGCATCAGGACGGTAAGTGGCAGCCGCGTACTCTCCGAATACATCTTTTGCGAATGAATTCTCAGGCGAAACACTGATACGCCCGCGTTCAAGCGCCCGTATTGCTATGCCGCTCTGAAAGTAGTTCCTGTACGGAATCAAGACGACGGCGGATCGATCAACCGCCGCATCAAGTTCTGGCTCCGAAAGAAAGCGGCTATCAACTGACCAGCCAGGTATGTCGGTTGGCCACCCGCGACCGTAGATCTTCGGTTCAAGGCCTTTGGCTTTCAGCATCGGCCCCAGCCTTACAAGAAGTTCTACATTGCGCTCAGGCTTGAACTGGCCAGCGACAACCACCTCTCCGCCAAGCGTCGGGTGATTAACTTGCTGGCTAAGTATCGGATGCAGTGCCTTGACCACGGTTAAGCGGGGAAAAAGCTGCGAAGCAACTCGAAACGCATCGTCGGAGTGGACAAGAACTTCCGGTGCCCCCCGACGAGCCCAACTTGCTGCGATAGAGCGACTGATCCGGTCGAATCCAACCTGCTTTCGAATAGGCACCGGGTCATGGAATATTATGAGACTTCGACCTCTTCGAGCGGTCCAGACGATGGGCTCCAGCAGACCCAAGCTTGGCCAGCAATGAATAGTGACAGATCCCGAAGCCGAGCCCTGTCTGGAATTGCGAATTGCGTTTCCCAGCTTCGTTAGTTGCCCGAAAAGTCCAGACTTATCTTCTACGGCGTGCGTGGGCATCACGCTGTGAGCGAGACTGACCCGAGCTAGTGTCTCTGAAAGCTCCAACTCAAAGTGTCGCAGTGCGGCAGGCAGTGGATTACTTATCAAGATCTCCATGTGCCGGTGCTATCCGCGACCGGAGGGTAGGTTGCTGACGCGATTTTCGGAGCCGAGGTTAGGGCCAACCATCGCGGACAACCGGGCGAGCACGTTGTCGTAGCCGGTGCACACAAGTTCCCAACTATAGTGAGTGCGCGCCCTCGCTTCGTTCTTTTCAGCGAACTCCGCCTGGGATGTTGGATTTGCCAGCAGCTCCACGATGCCCGTCGAAATTGCCTCGGGTTGGGGCGTTACATAGAGGGCGCCGTCAGATAGGACTTCCCTGTTGTACACAGTGTCTCTGGCTACGACTGGTGCACCACACGCCATGGCCTGGACAAGTGCGGGGTTTGTGCCCCCTACGCTGTGTCCATGAAAGTAGACGCCGCAGTGTTGCCATAGGGACAGCAGGCGTTGGTCATCGCTGACGTGTCCCAACCACCGAACGTTCTCATAATTCTCAGCTAGTCGTTGAGCTTGTTCGTCGAGCTCGCCGGCATATCCGGATGAACCCACGATGACCACCGGGGACACGCGCTGGAGGGCCTCAACTGCCGCAAAGAACTCGGGGACGGTATTCTCTGGAACGAACCTCGCCACAACGAGCACGTATTTGCCAGCGGTCAGACCAGGCTCGATGCTTAGAGGTTGTGGTATGTCTCCCCCGTAGGGAATCACGACACTGTCGCGCCTAAAGTCAACCTGCCATCGCCGTTGGATCTCCGAAGCATCGGCCACAAGCTCAGTGGCAAAAACCGCCGTCAGCTTGGCAGAAAGTCTAAAGATCGCTTTAGCGAAACGTCCCCACTTGGCACGCTCCCATTCAATGCCATCAACATTAACCACTACAGGTATTCCTCGAAGACGCAATAGCGGCAGCCAGAACCCGTTCGCTACGTTCATGACCAAAGCCACATCGGGTTTTTTCCATGCGGCATGGATACATGCCGTAAGGCCGTAGCTCAGAGTGCTCAGCGATTTACTCTCCACACCCGCGGTTTCGACACTGATGACGCGCGCGTCGCGTTCACTATCATCCGGCGAGGTTGTGTCTTTACGTCCGTAAACGGTGACATCCCAGCCATGGTCGGCAAGAAAGGGCGCCAGTTTCCGCACGGCTGTTTCGAATCCACCGTAGTAACTCGGATACCCTCGGGTTCCAATAATTGCGACTGACTTGGGCATGCTTACCTTTCCATTGAACGAGACTTTGAGCGTGCCAGAAGCAGCCACAAGCCATCTTTGGTATATCTAAGAGCGTCTTATGGGCCTTGAACTTATTTTAGAGGCCTGTTACTGGGTGTAGAGGCACCGCGTTTTCCTACTCAACGCGGGTAGGCTGCCGCCGTAGCCTCGTCGGGTTTCGGTACTGGCCTGGGTTATCCAATGGGGTCCGGTTCATAACGGAGCCTAGTACGCGTGCTCGCACCCTCTCCAGACGATAAATCGCTTGTTCGAGTTGGGCGTACGTAGTGCGACCCGCCGAAACAACAACGACGTAGCCATCGGAGATTGAAGAGAAAACTGCTGCGTCTGTGAAAGGTAGGACCGACGGGGCATCGATAACGACAAAATGGTCAGTTGCCAAACCGCTGATTAGATCAGACATTGACTGCGATCCCAGTAACTCGCTGGGATTGGGGGGAATTCTTCCAGGGCCAAGAGCGCGAAGGTTCGGCTCACTACTCCAGGGTTGCAGTACGTCCTCAACATTGGCTTGACCGCTCAAGACTTCGCTAAGTCCTGGGAGTGAAGCCATTCGGGGCTTGGCTGTGGTCCGACTACGCAAATCGGCGTCTACCAGCACCACGCGTCGCCCGTCCGCAGCAATGGCGCTTGCAAGGTTGGCGGCCACCGAAGATTTTCCTTCCCCAGGGACCGCACTTGTGATAGTCACAACACGAACCGGGCTATCAATGCTTGCAAAGATTATGTTCGTCCTTAACTCCCGAAATACATCAGCAGTTCGATCACGCACCACCCCAAAACCCCCCTCGCCACGCTTACGCCGACGTCCACCACCGTGCACATCCAGAAACGCACGATTCATCGGGATGTTTGCTAATACGGGGAACTCAAATCGTTGCTCAACATCCACCGCATGACGTATCTTACGATCGGTGTGCAGCCTGCAAAGAGACAAAATCATCCCGAGCAGGACGCCCAAAATAGTCGATCCAACCAGCAGCCAGATTAAATGCCTAGGCTCACTTGAGGTGGGCAACATCGCCGGGGAAAGTGGGACGATGGCCACTGAATTTCCTACAGCCCTAGACGAAGAGCCGTCCTCGATCTGTTTCAATTGATCCGTCAGTACATCCAGGTAGGTGTCGGCTAGATTTTTAGCATTCGAAGCGGTGCCGGCCTCGGCAGTAACCTCCAGGATCGTCTCGCTGTCAGCTACCTCGACGTGCACTGCGTCGATTAGCGCCTTCGACGGCCCTTGCAAATTCAGCCGGCTGCTTACCGCCTCGACAACAGCGGGAGATCCAGCCAAGGAAGCATAGAATCTGGCCTTAGATTTTGCCAGGACTTCTCCGGAAACGGCTTGCACTTCGTTCTGTGTCAGTTCTGGCATCACAACGGCTTGGGCCGTGGCCTTGAAGCTCGCCGGTTGTACTGCAGCGTAAGACATTGTCGCAGCAACGCAGACCACGGCTGTCGCAGCCAAACGCCGCCACGACGCAGAAAAGAGCCGGGCATAGTCCGCAACTCTCATTTGAAACCGCGGGTTCGACACAGCGTGTTTCAAGTATTGACTCACGCCTCCCCCATCTGTGCGCGCCCCCCAGCGGTGCGCTTCATCGAAAATTTTACACGCAGCCCGAGGGCGAGCTTTTACTTTGAAGGCCTGTACGATCGGAAAGCCGTTAAACGCTGTGACGCCGCTCATCTGGGCACCAACCGCGCGGAAGGCGTTCCGGCCGGCTGCCTCAGTGAACACGGTAAGAACCCGCCAAGTTAACCGGGCAGTCGGACGTGTTCGAGCGCAGCTTCTCTCCTATATCATTTTCATATTCTTAGCGGCATATTGGGGGCGAGTTGGAAACTTCGGCGGATACGCAGCGTCTTACAGGGGACCGGACCACGGAGGACCCATTATTAGGGAGTCGGCCTTATGACTGGCGGACCAAGGTACGTCGACGAATAGTCGTTTCAGATGCCCTCGTGGTGCTTGTCACTGTCGTTGCCGCCCGATGGCTCCGATTTGGAACCGATGCGGACTTGCCGGATTTCGAATTTTCCGCCTATGGCGCCGTGACGACCTTGCTGGCGGTCGCCTGGATTTCTGCTCTGACAACTACCCAGAGCAGAGCTACATCGATCTTAGGTATCGGCAGTGAAGAGTACCGCAGAGTCGCCAGCGCCACTTTTGGGGTGTTCGGTCTATTGGCCATCATTTCAATGGTTCTTAAATTCGACGTAGCAAGAGGGTACATCGCAATCGCTTTGCCACTCGGCCTGATTGCTCTGTTGGTTTCGCGCAGGCTATGGAGAGCTTGGCTCGTTCGACAGCGTGTGAAGGGACAGTATTGCGATAGGGCGCTGCTGATCGGTCACCGAGTGGAGGTTGGTTACGTAGCGGATCAGATACGTAAACAACCCTCCGCCGGATATCAGGTGATTGGAGCTGTGATAGCCGGCGACGAGAAGCCCAGTGCAGGTGATGCCCACGTCGTGACACCCTCGGGATTGCAAGTCCCAAGTGTAGGGTCGCTGACACGAGTAGTCGACACAGTGAAATCGACTGGTGCCTCGGCAGTGATAGTCGCGGGTCATGTCGGAGACCGAACTTTCCTAAAGTCCTTGGGATGGGAACTGGAGCCCACAGGCGCGTCGTTAGTGTTGGCTAGCCGACTCACCGACATTGCCGGCCCCCGGATCCATTGGCGACCCATTGACGGGTTGCCACTAATGCGAGTGGAACTCCCCCAATACCGAGGAACGAAACACTCCATGAAACGACTGATGGACGTTGTGCTGTCTGCCTTCGGTCTCCTCGTACTCGCTCCGGTATTCGTTGTGGTTGCCCTCCTAATACGAGCAGAAGACAAAGGCCCCATTTTTTTCCGTCAGCCGCGGGTTGGTATCAATGGGCAAGAGTTCCTCATGCACAAATTTAGATCCATGCGCGTCGATGCAGACAGCATGGTTGGTGAACTTGCAGCGCTAAACGACGGAAACGGAAAACTCTTCAAAATTCGGAATGATCCGAGGGTAACCAAAGTGGGAGCTTTCATCCGAAAGTATTCGATTGACGAGCTCCCCCAGCTCTGGGACGTCCTTCGAGGCGCTATGAGCGTCGTCGGCCCGCGCCCTCCGCTTCCGCGCGAAGTGGCCACCTACGAGGATCATATTCACCGACGACTTAACGTTCGGCCCGGAATCACAGGCCTGTGGCAGGTAAGTGGACGATCTGACCTTTCCTGGGCAGAGAGCATACGACTGGATCTCTACTACGTGGAAAACTGGTCACCTGCAGGAGATATCTTGATCCTTATCAAAACGGTTCGAGCTGTCTTGGCTAAAGAGGGAGCCTACTGACGAGGAGGGAGCGGGCCGCGGCCTGACAAGTAAGATGCAACATCTTGGATGAGTGTTGGTCCTCCCTTGATCAGGAACTTCCATCTGTCCCTTTGCATTTCAAACCGTGCACCCCAACTCACGTCGGCTTTAGAGTTGCGCGCCAATATCCCGTCCCGGTGGGGCATCAAAGACCTCCACAGGAGCAGGGGCCTCTGCTTCAGCGGCACAGCCAAGATAGCGAGTATTCGTGCTGCACCCGGTGACCTGGAGAGGATGCGGCGTCTCCACTCGTCTGATGGCAGTGGAATGCTCCCAACCACAGACTCGCCAAAGTGGCGACGGAGAAAGGGAGCCAAAGCGGGTATGGCGCCCATAGCACGAGCCAATTCAAGAATTTCTGCACGATGCGATGACAGATCCATCGAATGAAGGAACTCTAGTTCGTCCTTGCTCCTTTTCGTCCACGGCGTCCTCAATGCGTGCAGAGCTGTTATACATACAGCCAAGGGCATTTTTGGCACTCTAATGGCCCTACCGGCCATCGTTGTCTGATCTGAAGCAGACCACATGGCGTCGAAGACCTTGTAAACATCCGCCTCTAAACCTGGATACCTGAAATGCAAATCGATATCGTTCGGCCAGTTTGGGTGAAATAGCGTGACCGAGTGTTTCGGAAAGGCAACTTCGTCGGGATCCGACGGCCTCAAATCCCAGCCTTTGGCTCGTAGTTCGCGCGTAAATAGCGTAATAGTTTCAGGAAGCACTATGACATCTACATCTGCAGACTCCCGCGACCGACGGACCCCAAGACGCTCACTGTAAGGGCCCTTAATGAAGATGGCTCGAACGTTCGCTGTCTCGGCTATATGACTGACCAGGGCGTGAGCCAACCTAACTGCCTCGTACAAACGAAGCACGCCGCTTTGATCCAACCCACAGACCTAAATTGAACGCCTGTGTCGATCTGGCGCAAAAGTGTGTGGCTCTGCCGTCATAGGAGCTCCTGAGGACGAAATCAGGCGGTCGAACTCGGACAAAGCTGGATTGCTCGGGGTGGGCACCACAGCTAATTCTGGGTCATGTGAACTGTAGGACCCGTAGTAGGAGTATGAATCGGCACCGGACAGCGGAACGCAATTCAAGATCGTTCCCAGTACACGTCCCTTAGCACGCCGCAGATTGCCGATCGAGCGGGTCAATTCATCCTGAGTCGTCTTGCCCGACCTCACAACCACAATTGCACCGTCAGAAAGTCGGGAGAGAATTGCTGCGTCGGTAACCGGAAGCAAGGGCGGCGCGTCGATCAAAACAGTAGAGCTATCACCTAGCAGTTGGAGCAGGGCAGCCATTGCGTTAGAGCCTAGAAGCTCGCTGGGGTTGGGAGGAATGGGCCCGGATCCGAGAACACTCAGGTTATCGAGAGCACCCCACTGCTGCATAACGTCGGATACTTCTGCGCGGCCGCTGAGCACGTCGGTAACACCGACGCCGGGTACTAATTGAAATACGTTCGCCACTGTAGGCCGCCGAAGATCGCCGTCAACTACTACAACGTTTTCTCCTGCTGACGCCATGGCGACTGCGAGGTTGGCTGTTACCGTCGATTTGCCTTCGGAGGGCACCGAGCTAGTTACGACTATTACGCGCGGAGGCCTGTCCACATTGACAAACTTGAGGTTGGTTCTCAGTTCACGAAGTGCCTCGGATATCGCGTTGTTTCCCTTACCACCGTCATGTCCACCGAGGGTCGCAGCGTCGATGACGAAACTTCCGCCGTCCAATCGGTGATCGACGGGGATCGTTCCTATCACCGACACCCCAACCAACCGCTCAACGTCATCTATAGTCTTGATCCGCCTGTCCAGGTGGTTGCGCAAGAAGGCCAGCACAAGCCCCGCAATTAAGCCAGCCATAAATCCCCCGGCCACGTAAATTGGTACGTTCGGAGCAACGGGGGTAGTGGGAACTACTGCCTGACCTAGGGGAACAACTCGAACTGCAGGCTGAATGGGTGCTCCGCCCTCAACTGTCCCCGTCGACTCCAATTCAGCGACTTGTTGAGTTATGCCCCTGACCCAGGCATCAGCAATGCGCTGAGCATCCTCAGGAACGGTGGACTTAGCCGTCACCTTGATCTCAGCACTATCCTGCGGGACGGCGACCGTGATGGATGACAAGAGCGCGTCAGCCGTTGAATCGATCCCCAAGTCCGCGATGACTCGATCAGCAACCAACCTCGATTGCCCCACCGACTTGAAGTTCTTCGCCTTCGACTTTGCTAAGTTGTCTCCCGCCAAGGACAAGCTGAGGTTATCCGCGCCGCCGGCGACCACGATGCCGCTGGAATCCGAAGCGTAAACCCGCGGCTGCAAGATTACCCAGACTGAAGCAGCGAGGGTGCCCATAAGCGCGCATGCCACTATCGACTTCCAGTACGAACGAGCGACCCGCAAGTAATCGGCCAAAGTCAACCCCTGCGTTTGAGTGTCATCCGCCGTTAGCTCCGTACCAATCACGCTGTCGTCCTCCCCCGCTTCGGGCACCCACGGCCCAAGGCAATTACTAATTTTACGTCATGTCGCGGGATCGTTCGTTACGCGCTCAACCGCATCTTCACTTACCACGTATCCTAGCGACGCTTCGGAGGCGTAAAGTAATCGCGGTAAGGTCTGGCAAGCGTTTGACTGGGTGACCTCTGATTACTCGCAAGCACTTGGGGCGGTCACGAGTAGGTTATGTCATCCAAAAATCGCCTTGCAGAAGAGAATTGCTGGCCATAGCCTGAATCATAAGGTTTAATGAATCCGTTTGCCGACAAGTCTTGGAGGAATTCCCGAACTGACTGCCTCACGTCGTCCGCATTGGTTCGGTATAGGGCAGCGGTGCCCTCAACTATCTCCTCCACCGTCGCGGCGCCGTCAATAGAGTTCCATATCACGGCAGCACTCCCTTCGAGAACCACAGGCTGATCGCCTTCCAGGTGGAGCAAAGCAACGCGGGAATCGTGCTCTGACCGAACTTCAGCCACCAGGCAGTTGCGAATCCAAACCGAACTATCCGTCAAAATAACTCCCCAAGTCAGATAATGGCGTCGATATTCACTGAATGTAGGCCGCCGTGGGTTGATATTATCCATCACACCCAACGCCACGATAAAGGAAGTCATGACGCTCCCCAAAACCTTCGTCGAATCAGAACCGAAGTCAACGCGCCAGTCCCGCCAGAAGCCGAAAAGGCCTCGCAAGGGCAGGACAGCACTTGTTGTGATCGCCGTACTAGTGGTGGCCGCGGCCGTGCTCGCTGGAGGTTACCTGTGGAGCTTGGCGAGCGCTTTTGATTCAGCCTCTCAAAAAATAGAGTCTGCCTTCCCCGCAGAGTCTTCCCGACCGCAAAAAGCAGAGCCGCCAGCGGGACAGAAGAGCGCGATCAACATTCTGATTCTGGGCAGCGACAGCCGTGGATCTGCCGAGTTTGACTCGGTGCAAGGCTCTGCGACGGATCAGCGAGCAGATACGCTGATGCTCCTAAACATCCCGGCTGACCGCAAGAACGTCTACACCATGTCAATCATGCGAGATCTATGGGTCCCCATCCCCGGAAAAGGGGAAGCGAAGGTGAACGCCGCTTTGGCTTTGGGAGGGGTACCACTCATGGTGCAAACCGTAGAATCACTTTTCGATCAAAGAATTGATCATGTGGCAATGGTCGACTTTCAGGGCTTCAAAGGTCTAACAGACGCCTTGGGTGGGGTACAAATCAGCGTTTCTACTCCGTTCACATCGACTCACGGGGGATATACATTCACGGCTGGCCCTAACACGATGAATGGTGAACAAGCCCTTGGCTTCGTCCGCGAGCGGTACGCTTTTGCTGACGGCGACTATCAGCGTGTCCGCAATCAGCAGCAGTTCCTGAAGGCTGTGGTCGACAAGACTGCCAGCGCAGACACCCTCACCAACCCCGCGAAGATTTCAGGCGTGGTCTCTTCCCTATCCCCTTACGTAAGCGTAGACAGGGACTTCAACTCCAGTGCCGTGGCGGCACTGGGGCTTGAGCTGAACGGAGTGCGCCAGCAGGACATATCCATGTTCACGCTTCCCACGGCCGGTATCGGAACTTCCACGGACGGGCAATCCATCGTTCTTCCGGACACAGCTGCCATTGCGGACATTTCCGCTGCCCTCGCGCAGGACAAACTCCGCGACTACATCGCAGCCAACAAGCTAGAAAAGGGCAACTGACAGCCCGCGAAACAGGTACGGGGCCTGGATGAATAAAGTACTGTGGCGCTCAGTGCTGGCAGCCATGCTGGCGTTCCTGGCCGTGGTTGCCTATTGGCCCTCCCCGGTGGATCAGCCGGTGCGGAGCCAACTCAACGATGCGCTGGGCTTCCTGCACCGGCATGGTCTGCCGGGATGGTTCAACTATGGCTTCCTAGAGGCATCAGCGAACGTTGTACTCTTCGTTCCCCTGGGCTTCGCGACAGGCCTGGCATTTACCGGGCCCCGTTGGTGGCAGACGGGTGCACTGGGGCTGCTGGTGTCCGGCTGCATCGAGCTAGGGCAGTTGCTGTTCCTCCACGGCCGCTTCGCCAGTCCGGTGGATATTGCAACTAACAGCACCGGTGCCGTGCTTGGCGCGCTGGGAGCTCTCCTGGTACTACGAAGAGCGGGGGCCCGCTGCCTGCTGGCAGCGGATCCCCGCTAGGTCACGAATACAGTCGTTCAGCCCACGAAGTTCTTCATCCAGCTTCTCAGGTCCTCGCCGAACTCCACCCGTTCGGACGCGAGTGTGATGATTGCCTTGAGGTAGCTCAGCTTGTCGCCGGTGTCGAAGCGCCGGCCCTTGAAGACCACACCATAGACGCCTGAACCTTCGCCGTCACCGGCGGCCAGCGTCTGCAGTGCATCCGTCAGCTGGATCTCATTGCCACGGCCGGGCTCAGTCTCTTCGAGAACAGCGAAAACGGAGGGGTGCAGAACGTAGCGCCCGATTACGGCCAGGTTGGACGGGGCCTCCCCCACGGCGGGCTTCTCAACCAAGCTGTTCACCCGCACATACTCCTCACCGTCAACAGCGGCAACGTCCGCGCAGCCATACGCGCTGATCTGGGAGGGATCGACCTCGATGAGAGCGATGACGGATCCTCCGGTTTTCTGCTGAACGTCCATCATGGTGCTCAGGAGGGCTTCGGCCTCGTCAATGAGATCATCACCCAGCAAGACGGCAAACGGCTCCTTGCCGACGTGCTGCTTCGCGCACAGCACCGCGTGGCCCAGCCCCTTCGCCTCTCCCTGACGCACATAGTGAATGGGGCCCAGGTCTGATGCGTATTGAACGGACTCAAGACGCTCCTTGTCCCCCTTAACTTCCAGCACCCGTTCAAGTCCCGGTGCCCGATCGAAGTGGTCTTCCAGGGCCCTCTTGCTTCGCCCCGTGATCATCAGGACGTCATCCAAGCCGGACCGGACCGCTTCCTCCACTACGTACTGGATGGCCGGGCGGTCGACCACCGGCAGCATCTCCTTCGGCATCGCCTTGGTGGCCGGCAGGAAACGAGTTCCCAATCCAGCAGCAGGAATGACGGCCTTGGTAATTGCGTTCCCCTTAGTCATAGCTGAACCATACAAATCAGCGACAAAATAATGCAATCCAGCCCCTCCCGGCAAGCCCCCAAACCTACCGGCTTTCGTCAAACAAATCGTCAGCTACCAACATTGATAAGCCCCAAGGCAGTACGCCCCTCCCAAAACGACGCACCCGGGCCACGGGAAATCAATTCGCGGGACTTCAACTCCTCCAAGACGTCCTCCAGGACTCCTCCGGAGTCCCGCGGGAGACCAAACTCTGCTTCCAGCAACTGCAAGAGCTCTCCTTCGGTAAGGGCCTGCGCGGAGTGCCGCCAAATCGCAGGGCCGATTCCCGTCAGCCGTGTTACGCCCAGGCCGTTCAGGATCAGCAGGTCGCCCTCGCACTCCACCGCATCAATGGCGGGTTTCCGGCGCAACCAGCCTTTGGGGACGTGGTCATCACTTCCAGCGATGTCCGCCGGGGTCCATTTAGCGGCGGCGCACTGTTCGCCAGGCTCTACTGCGAAGAACTCGTCCGATAACGCGACTTCCAGGTCCGCAGCCTCCGAATAGGTGATCCTTCTGACTCCTCCAATCTTTAGGATCAGCTCGCAAAGAGACTGAAGCGGTTTTTCGATAGCCGACTGCGATGACGTCTGAGGAATCAGCTCCACCACGGCGTCCAGCAGCGGTACCCTCGCAATTTCGGGCGTCCGCATTTCCTCCACCCGATCCAAAAGACCGATGGCACGGATGCGCAGATGTCCCCTCACAGGCTTTAGTCCCAACTCGTCGGGGCCTACCTGCCGTTTTGGTTCGCCGCGGCCCCCGGCCACTACAGATAGCGGCTTTGGGTAAGGCAACACGGCGCCGTCGGCCTTGATAGCCACGGTCTCATCTGTCACGTAACCGAAGGTCTGTGCCAGATGAGAGGCTGCCGTAGTTTTCCCTGTCCCCGATTCAGCAACCAGGGCAAGAACCGCGCCGCTGTCATCGGCGACACCGCAAGCGTGCAGCATTGTCATGGCCCCCGCACGCATCTCAATGGCGATCAGGGTGACCTGGGACGTGATCCGCTCGCAGAGGGACGCAAAAGAAGCGGCACGCACCTGCCTGGTATCAGTTCCGACGCCGTGGCGGTTGAAACTGAGTGCAGCTGTAAACGGGAGCCCGTCGAAAGCGTTTTCCACCCGGCCCGGCGGGATCGAGTTGTTGTGCAAGCAGCGCGACCAGGAAGCGGCCCACTGCTGCTGCTGATCCGCCGTGACTGCGTCACTGAAGCTGACAACAAGCGAAATCCCTAACACCTGCAGTCCTACGTGGTTACCCAACGCTACCCCAATCTACGTTCGCGGCGTTCTGTCCGCAGCGAAGGACAGCCTACCGGCATCCCGTCCTGGTGAACACGCACCCGGACAGCGGGACAAAAGATCCACAGCTCGAAACCGCGGATCCCACTTCTCCCGACGTCCGCAGACAATGCGCATTCTAGCGCTCGCTACGAGCCGCCAATTCCGAGAACAAAGATGGTTGGCCTGGGCCAAGGGCACTGCGCTATCGAGGGGGCTGCCGCTGAACTTCTTGAGCGAATCTGGCTCTCAAGACTGCGGCAGTCTGTCCGGCACAGACGCTGGCTTTGTTGAGGAAGTGCTCAAATTCAACGGATCGGGTCGAAGGCCAGCTCACCACTGCAGGGCTGTCGAGGTAGCCCTGGAGTTCCGCTGCCAGGCCAGCAAGGCATTCAGCGCCCACCATCTGGGAAGAGATCTTAAGGCTAAGAACGGCGTCCATGCACGCCTCGTAGTCTGCTGTGAAGACTCCACTGCGCAGTTTTTCGATCCTGCGGGGAAGGTGGGAAAGGAAGTTTTCCAAGAACAGGAGCCAGCCCACATCGTCGTCCAGCTCAAGCCGCAGACGATCAAGCACAGCCGGATCCACCACGCATGGCTCTAGGCCGACAGGCCAGACGCCAACGTCTCTATTCACTGGTTCCTCCTTCCAGATTTGATGGTGACACGCCAAGCCCTCGGGCCGGGCACGCCAAGTTTTTCCGCAGACTTTGATCAAGATCCCATCAATATGCGCGCAGCGGCTCTACGATCAGCGTGTGCCGCCCGGCACATGTGACCGGCAGCGAGCGTTGCTGCCATGACGATTCTGGGGATCGATCGCCGTGTTCAACTTCAAAGCGTTCCTCTCAGCCGGGGCCGCCGCCCTTGGCCTGGCCCTTGCCCTCACCGCGGTCCAGCCGGCGGCAGCGCAGGCTGCCGCGGGCCAGATTTCCCTGAGCCCGGCCACCGGGCCCGCAGGGTCCTCCATCACCGTGACAGGCAGCGGCTTCAAAGCCTCAGCTAGCGGAACGGTGATCATCGGATCCACAACCTTTCCCCTGAAGACCACGGCAGCCGGCACGTTCAGCGCCCCGGCCACCATCCCGGGAACAGCCACGGGCAAGGTCACCGTGACAGCCAAGACCTCGTCCGTGCAGGCTTCCGCCGCATTCACCGTGGCCGCCGCCGCTCCCACGCCGCCGCCGGTCAGCACGGCCAGGCTCCGCTTCGGAGCTGCCACCAACGGCGGCCCCCTGGCCTCGGCCGAACTCAACGAGGTGGCTGCCCTCGCCGGTGAGGCTCCGTCCAGCGTGCTGTTCTACAAGGACTTCCTTCAGCCCGCCCCCATCACCGAGATGAACGCGGTCCGTGCGCGCGGCGCCGTGCCGCTGGTGACCTGGGAGCCCTGGGCCTGGGGCGGTGGCGTCAGCCAGCCCGCGTACAGCCTGGACAGGATCGCTGCCGGCGACTTCGACGCCCACATCGCCCAGTGGGGCCAGGCGCTTGCCGCCTGGGGCTACCCGGTCCAGCTGCGGTTCGCCCACGAAATGAACGGCGACTGGTACCCGTGGGCTGAAAGCGTCAACGGCAACCAGCCCGGCGACTACGCGCAGGCGTGGCGGCACGTCCACGACGTGGTCGAAGCCCAGGGAGCCACCAACGTGTCCTGGGTGTGGAGCCCCAACGTCCCCTACTGGGGATCCACCGACCTCGCGGGCCTCTACCCGGGCGCCGGCTACGTGGACATCGTGGCCCTGGACGGCTACAACTGGGGCACGTCCGCGTCCTGGAGCGGCTGGATCTCCCCGCAGGACCTGTTCGCCCCCGGCATCGCCGAGCTGCGGGCCCTGGCTCCGGGCCTGCCCATCCTCATCGCAGAAACCGCGTCCAGCGAAGCCGGCGGCGACAAAGCCGCCTGGAACACGCAGCTCATCTCCTACCTCAACGCACAGCCGGACGTCATGGGATTTGTCTGGTTCCACATCCAAAAAGAAGCTGACTGGAGGATCAACAGCAGCGCTGCCTCCGCCACTGCCTTCAAAAACGCACTGCAGGCACGCCGCACCTCCTGACGGGTTGCCCGCTGAGAAGGCCACTGGCCCGGCCGGAGTGACCGGCCGGGCCAGTGGCCTGTGCATCAGGGCCTGACTTTGCTGTTCTTGCGCAGCAGCGAGAGCAGGGCCACGCCGATGAGCATCACGCCCAGGGCCGTCAGCAACGAAGAGCCAACGTTCAGGCCGGTGTAGGCCAGGGCTGCTGCTCCGGAGGCGGGAAGGGCTGCATTCATTCCGTACATTGTTTCTAGATATCCTCTGCTGTGTATTGGGCTTCCCAGCGGTCGATTCGCTGCCGGGTGATCTTGGTTTTCAGGACTGCGCACCACGAGGCCAGGAACCAGCCCGAGCGCAGCCACATGAACAGTTCCTGGGGGAAGAAGGCTGCGGCCAGCACAATGTCCTTCCAGTCCCGGTGCGGGATCCGCAGGGCGCGCTTGATGTCCAGCGCCACGAAGAGCACGGGCACCAGCCACCAGAACAGGATGAACTTGAAGACGCCCAGGGCGAGCGAGAGGACCATGACGGCGATCCACAGGGCCTTCAGGAACACTCCCAGCAAACCCATGGCCTGCTGCCCCCAGTCGCGCAGGGTGAGCCGGTTGATGCCCAGGTCCAGCAGGTCCTCCACGGTGCCCACCTGCCACTTCATCCGCTGGCCCCAGAGCGCCTTGATGGTTTTCATCGAGTCGGTGTAGGCGCGGACGTCCGGGGATACCTGGCAGATGTAGCCCAGTTCCCGGATGCGGTACGTCAGTTCGAAATCCTCCACCTGCGAGGTGTACACCCAGGGGCCTTCACGGTCGTCGCGGGCCGCGATCTCCCGCAGGACCGCATTGTTAATGGCGCACCCCGTCCCTGCGAGGACGCTGGTCTGCCGGCGCCGGAGCGCCGTGTCAGTCCAGGTGGCGAATTCCGCTTTCTGCAGCCGGCTCAGGAAGCCGGGGTCCTGCATCGTGAATTTCGACGACGATCCCCCCAGCCGTGCCGAGCGCCGCCCGGCGAACTCCCGCTCCCAGGCCTCGAGGGCGTTGGGCGGCAGCACCGTGTCCGCGTCCAAACAAACCACCACGTCGGCGTCGTACGCGTACTCCGCCCACGCCCGGTTCAGCGCCTCGGACTTGCGGTGCTCCAGCCGCGGCAGCTCCATGACGGTCACCGGGTACTTCCGGGCCTCCTCCGCGGTGCCATCCGTGCACCCGTTGGGCACCACCACCACGAGGTCCGCCGGACGGGACTGAAGCATCAGGCCGTCCAGGGTGGCCCCGATGGAGGCGGCCTCGTTGTACGCCGGCACCAGCACGACTACCCGGAGCAGCCCCTGAACCGGGGCAAGAGCTGAGGCTTCACCCGTGGCGGGGACTGCGGCCTGGTACGCATCCTGGGCAGCGTGGCCGGACGTTCCGGCGGGGTGTGGGAGCAGGGTGGACTGCATGGAGGTCTCCTCGAATGTTGTAAGGCCCCCCATTGGGCCGCACGTTCATTCTTCAAAGGGCCTCTCAACTTTCGCCCCGCCATTCAGTCAAGGTTTTACCAAGGTCTCCTCTGTTTCTTGAGGTTTCAACAAGGCCCTGACCTGCGCAAACATCCGCTATGCCTCATCCTGCCGCCTTCAGGCCCATGCCCTGCCGCCTGTTTTCGGGCAAGAAGATGGCCCCGTGGGAGCTACCCACGGGGCCATGCTTCAGCAGTTACTTGCTCACATCAGCGGCCGTTGAACGTCGGCTCCCGCTTCTCCTGGAACGCCCGGAAACCCTCGGCGTAGTCGTCGGTCTTGCAGAGGCGCGCCTGCTCCCCGTTCTCCTCCTGCATGGACGCCCACAGGCCCAGCCGCTGGTCCCGGATGTGTGCCACCAGCTCCTTGGACGCCACGAACGCGCCCGTGGCCCCGGCAGCCACCCGCGACACAATCTCCCGGGTGGACTCCAACAACGACGCAGCAGGCATGGCCCGGCTGAACATCCCCTGCGCCACCGCCTCGGTGCCCGAGATCAGGTCCGCCGTGTAGATCAGGTCCAACGTGCGGTGCATGCCCAGCCGTTCCGTGAAGTACCAGTGCCCGCCGGAATCCAGTGTGGCCCCCAGCTTGGCGAACGGCGAGCCAAACTTCGCGTTCTCCGCCACGTACACCACGTCCGTGGCCAGCAGCAGTCCCAGTCCCACCCCCAGGCAGGCACCCTGCGCGGCGGCAAACGTCGGTGCCGGGAACGCCGCCATCTTCTTCAGCAGCGGCTCCACCAGACCGCCCAGGTACGCGGCGGCGTCGTCGCTCTCCGGCGTCACCCCGGCAATGTCCCGGCCAGCGCAGAAGGCGCGGCCCTCTCCCCTGAGCAGGAGCGCCCGCACCTCACCGCGTGAGGCGGCGGCAGCAGCGTCGTCGTACGCCTGGGTTAAATCCCGCAGTGCCTGCTCGTCCAGCGAGTTCAGCTTGTGCGGGGCGTTGAGGACAACCTCGGCGATGCCGTTGCTGATGGAAAGGGAAATCATGGGGCTCCTTTAGTAAAGACTTACACGTCGAAGTCGACGGTGACTTCCTTGGACGTGGGGTGGCTCTGGCAGGTCAGCACGTAGCCCTTGTCCAGCTCATCCTGCTCCAGCGCGTAGTTCTCGTCCATGGTCACGGTGCCGGTGACCACCTTGGCCCGGCACGTGCCGCACACTCCCCCGGCGCACGCGAACGGCACATCCGGCCGCACCCGCAGCGCCGCGTTCAGGATCGATTCGCGCGCATGCGTGGGGCTGGCCACGTCGCCCTGCAGGCCGTCCAGCTTGAACGTGATCTTGTACGTCTCCTGGCTCTCATCCACAATGACCGGGCGGCCGGCATTCCCCTCCGGACGGTCCGGCTTGCCGGAGGTGAACAGCTCGAACCGGACGTTCTCCGGCTTCACGCCGCGCTGGGCCAGGGTGTCCCGGCACAGCTGCACCAGCTCGAACGGCCCGCACAGGAACCACTCATCCACATCGTCCGCGTGGATGGCGGTGCCCAGCAGCTGCTGCAGCTTCTCCGCATCGATCCTGCCGGACAGCAGCGGCGCGATCCGCTGCTCACGGCTCAGCACGTGGTGGATGGCCAGCCGCTGCGGGTACTTGTCCTTCAGGTCCGCCAGCTCCTCCAGGAACATCACGTCCATGGCGGCCTTGTTGGCGTAGATCAGGTCGAACCGGGTGTCCGGGTTGGCGGCCAGCAGCGTCCGGGCGATCGCGATCACCGGGGTGATGCCGGAGCCCGCGGCGATGGCCACGAAGCTGCCCGCCTCCCCCGCCAGCTCGGTGGCCATGTCCTGCGGACGGTTCATGGAGTTCATGACGTTCTGCTCAACGGCTTTGCCGTCGCGGCCGTGCTTGGACACGAACGCGCCCATGGGGCTCATCACGTCCAACTCGTCGCCCGCCTTCAGCTCCGCGTTGGCCCACGTGGAGAACAGCCCGCCCAGGTCCTTCTTCACGGCCACGCGGATCTCACTGCTGCCGTCCTCAAAGCTGCGCGGCTCCGCGCAGATGGAGTAGCTGCGGCGCACCTCGTGCGGCTCGCCGTCGGCGTCCGGCAGGGTGGTGCGCAGCGCCACGTACTGGCCGGGCAGGTAGTCGAACTGGCCGGCGAGCTCCGGCGGCACCCCGAAGCTGACCTCGATGGCATCGTCGGTGAGCCGGCGCACCTCCTTCACCGCAAGGGTATGGAAGGACGGACGACGGCGGCCGGTGGCCTGCGCCTCCTCGGCGGCGGTCTGGCGGACAACAGTCATGGCGGTTCCTTAGAGGACTTTGAAGTAGTCGAACGGTTCCTTGCAGTCCTGGCACACATACAGGGCCTTGCAGGACGTGGAGCCGAAGCGGGTGAGTTCCTTGGTGTGCAGGCTGGAGCACTGCGGGCACTTCACGGCCATCTGCAGCCGGATGGGCCCGGCATGCCGCGCTGCATCACTCTTGCCGGTGGGCGGGGCGATGCCGTACTCCCGCAGCTTCGCCTTGCCGGACTCTGTCATCCAGTCGGTGGTCCAGGCCGGGGCGAGGACCAGGTCCACGGTGACGTCCGCGATGCCCTCTTTGGCAAACGCTGTTTTTACGTCATCCCGGATGGCGTCCATGGCCGGGCAGCCCGAGTACGTGGGCGTGATGGTGACGGTGACCTTGTTGTTTGCCACCTGCACGTCCCGCAGGATGCCCAGGTCCTCGATGGTGAGCACGGGGATTTCCGGATCGCACACCGTGGCGGCGATGTCCCACGCGTTCTGCCGCGGGGTCCGGGTCCGGGTTTCGAAGTCCGAAATGTACACGGCTGTCACCAGCTCGCACCGGGATGCTCGCGCGCCAGCACCTGCATCTCGGCCAGGAGGTAGCCCAGATGCTCCGAGTGCCGGCCCTCACGGCCGCCGCCGGGGGCCGCCGGAACGTCCGGCACCTCCAGTTCGGCTTCATTTAGGACTTCGCCCGTGAGGCGGTCAAAGTCCTCTTTCAGGCTGGAAGGCGCGACGGCGGCACCCGCCTGGGCGAGCCTTTCGGTCAGTTCGTCGTCACGGAACAGTTCGGCGACGTACGGCCACATGGTGCGGAGGCCGTGGATCATCCTCTTGCGTGATTCCTCGGTGCCGCCGGCCAGGCGCAGCACCCACTGGGCGCTGTGGTCCCGGTGGTAATCCACTTCCTTCACGGCCTTCGCGGCGATGGCTGCCAGGGTGGCGTCCGTGGATGCGGTGAGGCGGCGGTACAGCTCAAACTGGTAGTAGCTCACCACGAACTGCCGGGCGATGGTGGCCGCGAAGTCCCCGTTGGGCTGCTCGAACAGCTGGACGGACCGGAACTCGTGTTCGCGGCGGAAGTAGGCCAGGTCATCCTCTGTTGTGGGCGAGCCGTCCTCCTTGGTGAGGGCGCCGCCGGCGTAGGTGAGGAAGCTGCGGGCGTGGCCCAGCTGGTCCAGGGCGATGTTGCCCAGGGCGATGTCCTCTTCCAGCTCCGGGGCGCGGGAGATCCAGTGGCCCAGGCGCTGGGCGAGGATCAGGGCGTCGTCGCCGATGCGCAGGGCGTACTCCGCCACGTCCTCGGTGGGCTTGGCCAGGCCGGTTTTGACCTCGAGGGCGATGTCCTCCGGGCGGAGGGCGTTGCCCGGGGTGATCCTGGTGGCGGAGGCGTTGGAGTCGCCGCCGGCTACACCGGTCGAGATGTCGCCGTGGCCTGTTGTCTGTGTGTTCGCTTCGGGGGTGCTCACAGGTGCTTTACCCCTTCGCTCTTGGTGTAGTACGTGGCGTGCCGGTAATCCTTGCCCTGCGGGGACTCGAAGAAGGAACCCTTGGAATCGGGGTCACTGGCGGCGATGGCGTCGGCCGGGACAACCCAGATGGAGACGCCCTCGTTGCGGCGGGTATAGAGGTCGCGTGCATTTCTCAGGGCCATCGCGGCATCCGGGGCGTGCAGGGATCCGGCGTGCACGTGGCTCAGGCCGCGGCTGGACCGGACGAAGACCTCCCAGAGGCCCCAGGCGCTCCTGTCATGGTGCTCCTGTGGTGCCGACTGCTCGGGTGCGGGGCTGACCTTGGGGGCTTCGCGGTTGATTTCTGCGGCGCCGCTTGCGGGGGCTTCCGGGTTGCCGTGGGGGGCCATGGGGCTCATGCTGCGTATTCCTTCTGCTTGTTAACCTGCTTGGCTGCATAAGCCGCGGCTGCCTCGCGGACCCAGGCGCCGTCGTCGTGCGCTTCCCGCCTGCGTTCCAACCGCTGGGCGTTGCAGGGACCGCGGCCGGCGAGCACTTCCTGGAACTCGTGCCAGTCCAGCGGGCCGTGCTCCCACTTTTTGGTGTCCTCGTTGTAGCGGACCTTCTCATCCGGGAGGGTGAGGCCCAGGACCCGGACCTGCTCCACCATCATGCCCACGAAGCGGCTGCGGAGCTCGTCATTGCTGAACCGCTTGATGTTCCAGGCCATGGACTGCTTGGAGTTGGGCGAATCGTCATCCGGCGGGCCGAACATCATCAGCGCCGGGGCATACCAGCGGTTCACGGCGTCCTGCGCCATCTGCTTCTGCGCTGCCGTTCCGTTGGAAAGCTCCAGGAGTATCTCGAACCCCTGGCGCTGGTGGAAGGACTCTTCCTTGCAGATGCGGACCATGGCGCGGCCGTAGGGGCCGTAGGAGGCGCGGCAGAGCGGGACCTGGTTGCAGATGGCTGCGCCGTCCACCAGCCAGCCGATGGCGCCCATGTCCGCCCAGGTGAGGGCGGGGTAGTTGAAGATGCTGGAGTAGCGGGCCTTGCCGGCGATGAGGTCGTCCATCATCTTGTCCCGGCTCTGGCCGAGGGTCTCGGCGGCGCTGTAGAGGTAGAGCCCGTGGCCGGCCTCGTCCTGGACCTTGGCCATCAGGATGGACTTGCGCTTCAGGCTGGGGGCCCGCGAGATCCAGTTGGCTTCCGGCTGCATGCCGATGATCTCCGAGTGGGCGTGCTGGGACACCTGGCGCAGCAGCGTCCTGCGGTAGGCCGCCGGCATCCAGTCCTTGGGCTCAATGCGTGAATCTTCGGCGATGACGCGGTCGAAGTGGGCCTGGCCGGCTGCGTCCGCTTCTTGCTGGGCCGCCTGGGCCTGGGTCTGATCGGCTGTGGGCTCAGCGGGCACTGACTGCAGGTTCTGCGCTGCCATGGTTGCTCCTATGCAATGACCTTCCGGGACGGCGCGGATTTATTTACCGACCGTTCGTTCAGGATATGCGGAAGCGTTTGGGGGCGTCAAGCGTGCCCGGCCTCCCCCCCCCCCCCCCTGCGACGCGCGCTCACTCGTGGCGGCTCCCCCTCCGACGCGCGCTCACTCGTGGCGGCTCCCCCTCCAACGCGCGCTCACTCGTGGCGGCTCCCCCTCCAACGCGCGCTCACTCGTGGCGGCTCCCCCTCCGACGCGCGCTCACTCGTGGCGGCTCCCCCCTGCTATGCGCGCCCCTGCTATGTGCGCTCACTCGTGGCGGCTCCCCCTCCGACGCGCGCTCACTTAGCCGCGCGCCGCCGTCGACCCCCGAATCCGGTTTCGACGCGCATCTTCGTCAGCGCGGACCAAATAGCCGGTGCGTCATCGAGCATGCGTGGCCCTGCCGATTTTGCGCGTCGCCAGCACTTCTCCACATAGCGGCCTGCTCCCATGTTTCCGGGTGCGTTGGGGCTGGCAACCTCGAACCATGCCCGATTTGCCTCCGCTCCTCCTGTCCCGTGACCTCCCGTTCCATGGGCTGTCCCCTGACGATCTGTCCAAACGGGTACGGTCCGGGAGTCTTGTCCGGGTGCGGCACGGTGTGTACACGGATGGGCCTGCCTGGCGCGACCTGGAGGAGTGGGAGCAGTACCGTCTCCGCATCCAGGCCGCGGCCGAGACGTTCCAGAAGCCCGCCGTCTTTTCGAGGCATTCGGCCGCCAGCGTGTGGGGCGTCCCCACCATCGGGGTGCAGCACCCGGTCCAGGCCCTCACATTCAAGAACGACGGCGGCAGGTCGCGTTCCGGAGTTAGCCGCCACTTTGTGCCGCTGGCTGGGCTGAAGATCGTCAGCCGCGATGGCCTGCTGGTCACGGACCGCGTCCGTACCGTGCTGGACTTGGCGGCGTCTGTGCCGTTCACGCACGCCGTGGCACCCATGGACCATGTGCTGCGTCCTGACAAGGGACGCCGGTTGCCGGCCTTGACCAAAGCTGAGCTGGAGGCCGGCATCGGTTCGAACTACTCTGCGGCCGCGGGCAGGAGGATCCGGGCGGTCATCAGTTTTGCGGACCCTGCATCGGGCTCGGCGGGGGAATCGCTTAGCCGGGCTCTGATGCAAGTGGCGGGGTTCGAGGCACCGGTCCTGCGGGCGCCACTTTATGATGCCGCGGGCAAGCTGCTGGGTTACGCCGACTTTTACTGGAAGGGCGCGAAGGTTGTTGGTGAGTTCGATGGCGTGGCGAAGTACGTCAAGGCCGAGTTCCTTGAGGGGCGGACAGCGTCCGAGGCCGTCGTGGCGGAAAAGAACCGGGAGAACCGGATCCGTGCCACCGGGCTGCATGTGGTGCGCTGGGACTGGGCCGAACTCATGAAGCCGGGAGTCCTCGAAGGAAAGCTGGTAGCGGCAGGGGTGCCCCGTCGTCGTACGCGTTCCGGCGCACTTGAGAGGCTGTCCAGGCCATGACCCGCAGCCCCGTTATCGACGCGCATCCTCGTATTCGACGCGCATCCTCGACCGCGCAGGCGGCATATCCGGTGCGCTGACGAATATGCGCGTCGAAAACTCATTTGCGCAGCGGCAGGCGTGCTCCGACGTCGTACGCGTTCCGGCGCCCTCGAGAAACTGACCCGGCCGTGATGCGGATCCCCGTTTTCGACGCGCATCCTCGAGGGCGCACGCGATATATCCGGTGCGCTGACGAAATTGCGGGTCGAAAACTCATATGCGCGGCGGCAGGCGGGCTCCGCCGTCGTACGCGTTCCGGCGCCCTCGAGCCGCTGACCCGCCCACGACGCGCACTCCTGCTTTCGAGACGCATCTCCAAATCCGACCCGCGGCCCTGTTTTCGACGCACACCCTCGTATTCGACCCGCATCCTCGAGGGCGCAGGGGGTATATCCGGTGCGCTGACAAAATTGCGGGTCGAAAACTCATTTGAGCAGCGGAGCCGGGCTCGGGGCTGGCGGACCGGCGGTACCCGGGTCGGCGAAGGAGCCTGCCTCGCCCGAACCCGTCCCGCGGCGGGCACAGGAGTTCTTAAGCCTTTCTTAAGGACGCATTGGGAGGGTTGAACGTGGGCCGGGCAACGGCCTGATCCCCTCCCCAAGGAAGCCAATGCACCAGCCACCAAACAACTCACGCGGTCAACAGCATCCCGCACCCACGGCTTCCCCGGCCGTCGGCACCCGGTTCCGGGCACTCCCCCAGCCCCGCCACTGGCTGCCGGTGGGAGCGCTGCTGTGCGCCGCCGTCGTGATGATTGGCGTGGCGGTGCAGCTGCTGCCCGGAGATACCGCAGCGGAACTGGGCGTCGACCAGACCCTCAGCCTGCACCACGCCGCCGCTCTGACTGCCGTGGCCATGGGGATCAACCTGCTGTTCGGCCCGGTGGCGGGGCTGCTGCTCATCGCCGCAGCCGCACTGGCCATCTGGGTGTTCCGGCGGGACCTGGTCGGCGCAGTGGCGTTCGGCCTCACGGCGTGCTCGGGCTGGGTGGCCAGCGAGGCCTTCAAGCTGATCTTCGCCCGGCAGCGGCCCAACCCGGCGCTGCTGTTCGACCCCCTCGCCCCGGAGACCGGCTCCAACAGCTTCCCCAGCGGCCACACCTGCTTCGCCGTCGCCCTGGCATTCGCGCTGTACTTCATCTTCCGCGGCACCCGCTGGGCAAAGCCTGTGGCCGTGGCCGGTGCGCTGATGGCCGTGGTGGTGGCCTGGTCCCGGCTCTACATCGGCGTGCATTACCCCTCTGATGTGGCGGCGTCCTTCCTGGCCGCGAGCGCCGCTGCAGTCCTGCTCGCCGGGCTCTGGAACCGCTACGCCCCGCAGCTCCTGGAACGCCTGCCCGCCGCCACTATGCGCCCCTCGGGCCGGATCTAAGGGAATAGACATGCACAACATTCTTGCTTTAGGCGTGGTTCACGCCGCCGGTTCACCGTCCCTGTTGGACCCGGCGAGCCTCCTGGAAGGCCTCGGGCCGGCGGCGCTGGGCGTGATCGCGGCGATGGTATTCATCGAATCCGGCGTCCTGTTCCCGTTCCTGCCGGGCGACTCGCTGCTCTTCACAGCCGGGCTCCTCCACCAGCAGCTGCAGCTGGCGCTGCCCGTGCTGATCGGCGTGATCACCGCGGCCGCCATCGCCGGCGACCAGGTGGGCTACATCATCGGGCGGAAGTTCGGCCGCCGCTGGTTCAAGGACGATGCCCGCATCCTGAAAACGGCTCACCTGACCGCCACCGAAGACTTCTTCCGCCGCCATGGAGGCGCCGCCGTCGTCCTCGCCCGTTTTGTGCCCATGGTCCGCACGTTCGCGCCGCTCACCGCAGGGGCCGCCCGCTACCATTACCGGTCCTTCGCGCTGTGGAACATTGTGGGCGCGGCAGTCTGGGCTACGTCCGTGACGCTCCTGGGCACGTGGCTGGGGCACTACGAGATCGTGGCGAAGAACATCGACGTCATTGCCGTGGTGATGGTGCTGGTCTCCGTGGTGCCGTGGGTGGTGGAGTTCCTGAAGCGCCGCCGCAAGGCCGCCGACGCGGACAGCGCCGCTCCTGGCACCGCCACCGCTGACCCCACCGCCGGGCCGGCTGCGAAAGAATAGGCTCATGACAACCGCGGAACGGCTGGCCCTGCTGCTCGTTGAGGACGATCCTGTGCTGGGTCCGCTGATTGCCGAGCTGCTGGATCCGGACTACGCGGTCCGGCTGGCCGCCAACGGGCAGGAAGGCTTGCACCTGGGGCTGACGCAGCCGTGGGATGTGATGGTGATTGACCGCGGCCTGCCCGTGATGGACGGGGTCAGCGTGATCGCGGCCCTGCGGTCCAAGGGTGTGGCTGCACCCATCCTCATCCTCACCGCGCTGGGCGACACGGACCAGAAGGTGCAGGGCCTGGACGCGGGCGCTAACGATTACATGACCAAGCCGTTCGACGCCGGCGAGCTGGCCGCGCGGCTGCGCGCCCTGACGCGGACCTACAGTTCGCCCGGCGGGACGGTGGGCATCGGCACCTGGGAGCTCGATCCGGCGTCGCGCGCTGTACGGTCGGTGTACGGCGACACGGTGTCGCTCACCGCGAAAGAGGCCGAGGTTCTGGCGGCCCTCGCGGCCGAACCGGGCCGGGTGTTCACCCGCGACGAACTGCTGGCGGAGCACTTCCACCCCACGGACCAGCCCGGGGTGATCGACACCTACGTCCACCACCTGCGGCGGAAGATTGACCGGGCGGTGGTGCGCACCGTGCACGGCGTGGGCTACCAGATCGGCGACCCGTCATGACGCCTGCTCCCGCATCCGGCGACGCCGAGACGCTCCGGCGGGCCTCGCTGAAGGTGGCCCTGCGGATCACGGCAGCGTGCGCGGTGCTGGTGCTCTGCCTCCTCGCGGCCGCCACCGCCTTCCTGGTGTACAAGCTCGCCAACCCCGTGCTGCCGGGGTCCACGGCGCCCGGGAAGGCCTACACGTACCTCGATTCGAAGGACCTGATCGAGGGCATGATCCTGGCCGGGCTGGCAGGCGTTGTGCTGGCCGGGGTGGTGGGGTGGCTCAGCGCCCGCAGCGCCATCCGGCCCCTCGGCGAAGCGCTGGCCCGCCAACGGCAGTTCGTGCAGGACGCCAGCCATGAACTGCGCACGCCCCTCACCATCCTGGACACCCGGATCCAGCTCGCCCAGCGCAAGGCCGACCCCGGATCCGAAACCGGGCAGGCGCTGGCGCGGATCAGGGAGGATGCCGGCACCATGACCGGGATTGTGAACGAACTCCTCTTGGCGGCCACCGGGGGTGCTGCCGGGGCTGCCGATCCCGTGGACGTGGCCTCCGTGGCCCGGTCCGTGACCGCTGATCTGCAGGACCTGGCGGAGCAGCAGGGGGTTCGGCTGGGTTTTACCTCCAGCGGTGCACCCTCTGCACGGATTGATCCCGGTTCCCTGCGCCGCGCGGTGCTGGCGTTGGCGGACAACGCGCTCACGCACACGCCCGACGGCGGGAGCATCACCATCAGCGCCTCGGCGGAGGGCCCGTTCGCGGTGCTCCAGGTAACGGACACCGGAACGGGGATTACCGGCGTTGACCCGGACCGGATTTTCGACCGTTTTGTCCGTGCGCCCGGTCCCGGCAACTCCCCGGGCAAGCGGAGCTTCGGGATCGGCCTGGCCCTGGTCCGCGAGATCGCCTCCGGGGCAGGGGGCACGGTGAAAGTGGCCCGGACCGGGCCGGACGGGACCACCATGCGGCTGGCCCTTCCGCTGGCCCGGGACTGAGGTTTGGGCCTTTCCCGACACTCAGGTTCGATTTCGACGCGCATCCTCGACGGCGCACCGGATATAGCCGGGGCGCCGACGAATGTGCGCGTCGAAAATGAAGGTGCGTAGGGGGGTGTCAGCTGGCGGGGTCGTACATGAACTCGCGCAGCTCCTGGGCACACCGGCAGGCCGCCGCAATCTTCGCAGCCCACTGCTCGGCCTCCGCCCGGGTGGGCACTTCCAGCACGGTGAACCCGCCGGTGATGTCCGAGCCCGGGTAGATGTCCGTGCCCGCGGAGCCGTCGGCCTGCACCAGCACGGGCGCGATGTCCTCCGCGATGCCGCCGCCGAAGACGTAGACGCCGGCAGCCTTGGCCTCCTCGATCACAGCGTGGGATTCGGCCACCACAATGGGGAACTCCTCTTCAGTGAGGTTCATGGCTTGGCCCTTGCCCGGAAAGGAAATCAGGTACTTGGTCATGGGTCGATAGTGCCACGCGGCCCCTCACCCGGGAAGGCCCCGATTCTGGCTCCACACGATGGCATCCATGCATGGCCGCCGAAGCACCGCTCCGGGTGTTACGGACACGGACGACGGCGGTCAGTCGCCTGGTGCGAGCGCGTCCGCCCAGGCCTTTTGGTTCCGTTCGACATACTGTGCGGCCGCCCGCCAGTGGGCTCCGTGTCCGTTGACGAACATGTCCGCCCAGGGCTGGAAGCCGGACTGGTGCGAGGACTCCAGGAGCTGGTGCATGGCCGCCGCCCGCCGCGCCATCGCAGCCGGAAGCGCCGCCCGCAAGGAGGCATCGGCGTCGTACCCGTCCACCAAAGCGCGAAGCCTGAGCGCCGCGTCCTGCACCGGCTCGCCTTCGACCAGGAGGCCGAACGACTGCGCCGAATACGCCAGGTCCCACAGCCGGGTGCTCGGGCCGGCACCGTCCCAGTCGATGAACACCCAGCGCTCGCCCATGATGAGGTTCCAGGGCGCGAGGTCATTATGGCACATTAGGTCCGGCTTCTCGGCGGGCAGCAGCATCTCCCAGGAATCCGGGGTGGGGATGGCAAAGGCCTCGCTGGCGTCGTGGATCCTCCGGATCATGCCGCCCACCCGGGCCAGGTCCTCCCTGGCCAGCGGCAGCAGGTCCATGGCCGACTGGCCGTTGATGAACTCGACCACGGCCCGGCCCACTTCGTCGCAGCCCAGCGGCTGGGGAACGTCCACCCCGGCGGTCCGCAGCGCTGCCAGGTAGCCCTGAACTGCGGACGAGGTATCCAGCCAGGGCTTCCGGACGGTGTTTCCTACCCGCACGACGCCTGCGGATGCGTTCCCGCCGGTCAGCTCCTGCTCGTCAGCGCTCACCCGGCCACCCTACCCGGGTGAGGTCGTCCGGAAGGTGCCGGCCGCCGTCGTGCACTCCTGCCCAGTTGCTGGATCCTCACCATTGCGACACGCCCTCAACGGCGGCGCGTTGGACGTGCCGAGCCCGGGTCCCTGCAAGTAAGTGGGCGGGAGTGCACGCCATAACCGCCTATCGGCCGGCGAAGAACTCCGCGGACAGCTTCTTCGGCGCCCGGGTGGCCCAGGCTTCCACGAGGATCTCGGCCAGCTCGTCCCGGGGGATCTCGCCGAGGCGGGATTCCTGCACCAGGACGGCGTTGTACCCGTCGAAGTGCGGGATGGTGAAGAACGGAACGGACGGGTCCTCCACCAGGGCGGCCTTGGCGGCCTCGTCCGGGACCACGATCACCAGCAGGTCCCGGTACTGCTCCCCAGTCTCCGGGTCTATGGCCGTCTTGTGCGGTGCCCGGTACAGCACGAAGCCCCGCCCCTTGGGCCCACGCGGCACCTTGTAGGTGGGCCGGTCACCCCAGGAAATCCCGAGCTCCACCTCCGGCAGGCCGCTGCAGATGGCATCGATGTCTTCGGGTGCGGCCATGCGTTCCATGGCCACAAGGTAGCCCGCCCCGGGGAGGGCGGCAATACCCGCAGCCGCCGATCCCGGTCCTGTAGGCTCGGGGAACCAACGCCTGAGGGGGCAGACGCATGGAACAGGAACGCTTTAGCGACGACACCAAACCACCGGCCCGTGCTAAAAGCTTGGACGAGCAGGTCAACATCAAGTTCACAGCCTGGGCCGCCAGTGTCGTGGCCCTTCTGGTCATGGCGCCGTCCGTCTACCGCCTTGCCAGAGGTGCTTTCGCCGGGTGGGATCTGGCGTTCATCGCTGCAGGCATCGGGCTCATCGCCTTCCACATGGTGCGTTTGAAGCGGCTCCGCAACGGACAGGGCCGCACACAGTGAGCGCTTCACGGACTGCAGGCAAGACCCTGAAGGTACCGCTCATCATCATTCTCTCGATCATCGCGGCCCTGGCCCTTGGGGTGCTGCTGAACCCGCTTCCCAAGCCCGCCAAATTGGCCGTTCTGGACCGTCCTGCCACGTCAGCGGATACCCTCCCGGAGGGTGTGACTCCCGTCCCCGAGGGCGAGCACACGTTACGGCTCGTGGCGGACGCCGACGACATCCGGTACTTCGTCAGCCAGAACACAGACGGAACCACGTCCTGCCTGACGGTGTTCCCGGACAACCACCCCCGCCAGTGGGTCGCCGGCTGCGGCACTGGGACCAACAGCAAGCAGGAAATCGTGCGGATCGGGTCCAATGGCATCGTCAGCGCCGTCCTGGTGCCGGACGGCTACAACACCGCCGAGCTCGAGCAGGGCGGGTTCAAGAAAGTCCACCAGAACGTTTACGCCGCCCGCACTCCGCGCGTTCCGGGCTCGCGCTGAGGAAGCACGACGGCGGCGCGGGACTTTTGAGGTTCCGTTACCGCAGGTAGCTCCCCGGGCCCGGGTAGGCCGCCCAATATTGCGCCTTGCTCACGGCCTCGTCCCCGAGGTACCAGCTGACAACGAAGGGCACCAAGGCCAGCACCGAAACCAGTCCGCCGGCAATGATGCGAACAGGACGGCGGGGCAGGGCGAACATCGAAGCAGCCGCGGTTGCCATTGAGGCAGCGGGTACGGCGACTCCGATAGCCATGATCCATTGGCGCTTGGGAATCTCAGCCTCCCAGTACTCCACCGGGTAGTCGTCGGGGTCCCAGTCGAATCCCGACCCGAACACCATGAACGTCGACAACACCGACAGGAACAGCAAGGTGACGGCAAAAACCATCAGCACGCCGCCATCCAACCGTTTCCCCATGCCAACCATCCAACCACGGCACTGGCCACGCTCCTGACCCGCACCTGACCGGGCGGGACCGCGAAACTGGCCGCCCGCCGTCGTACGCGGTCTTCCGTTGGCGACGCGCACATCCGACCATGACGCGCACATTCGCTGTCGCCCCGGAGATATGGCCTGCGTGGTCGAAGATGCGCCTCGAAATCGAACAGGCGCAGCGAAAACGACCCACCGCAGCGCCGCCGGGACCACTGGGCTCAGGGCCGAAGCTGCTCCTGCGCCCCAAGGGCAGGCCGGGCAGCCCCGTCCAGGCTCCGCTGCGTCGCCGCCCAGCTGGCCAGCATCTTCAGCGCGTCCTCCGACGGCGAGGCGGGCTCGGCCGTGTAGACGTTGATGCGCAGACCGGGATCGGCAGGGAGCTCAAGCGCCTCGTAGGTCAGGTCCAGGTCCCCCACGGCCGAGTGGTGCAGGCGCTTGCGGCCGGTGCGGTGGTATTTGACGTCGTGCTTGGCCCAGCGGGTGCGGAACTCCTCGCTGCGGGTGGAGAGCTCGCCGATCAGGTCCGTGAGGTCCTTGTCGAACGGGTTCCTCCCGGCCGTGGAGCGCAGCACGGCCACGATGTCGTCGGCGCTGCGCTCCCAGTCACGGAAGAAGGACCGCGCTTTCGGGTTCAGGAAGGTGAACCGGGCGCTGTTGGGCGGCGTGACTTCCTCGGCCATCATGTCCTGGTACAGCGCCCGGCCCAGCTCGTTGGAGGCCAGGACATCGCCGCGGTCGTTGCGGACCCAGGCGGGCGCCGTCGTAATGGCATCCAGGATGCGCTGCACGCTGGGCCGCACCGTCTGCGGGCTCCGCTTGCGCCGCACCCGGGGCGCCGCCGCGGACGCCCGGGCCAGGTCGAACAGGTGGGCCGTCTCGGCGTCGTCCAGCTGCAACGCCCGTGCCAACGCCTCCAGGACGCTGTCCGATGCGCCCGACAGGTTCCCGCGCTCCAGCCGGATGTAGTAATCGATGCTCATCCCGGCGAGCATGGCCACCTCCTCGCGGCGCAGCCCCGCCACCCGCCGGTTCCCGCCGTACGCAGGCAGCCCGGCCTCCTCCGGCGTGATCCGGGCACGGCGGGAGGTCAGGAACTTCCGCACGTCGTCGCTGTGTGTCATGGCCTCCACGGTACGCGCCGGCCCCGCCCCGCAAACAGGTACCGGCGCACCCGGAACAACAGGCACTCCCCGCCGCCGCATCATCGCTGTTGCATGGAAAGCATGAATCCCTCTCCCACCGCAACGCGGCCGGCAGCGATCCTGGCGATCATCCTGGCCAGCTACTTCATGATCCTGCTGGACAACTCGGTCATCTTCACGGCGCTTCCCAGCCTGCAGGCAGAGCTGCAGCTCAGCGCCGGTGAACTCTCCTGGATCCAGGACGCGTACACACTGGTCTTCGGCGGCCTCCTGCTCCTCGGCGCCAGGGCCGGTGACCTGCTGGGCCGGCGCCGGGTTTTCGTGGCCGGGCTGGCGGTATTCTCCGTGGCTTCCCTGTTGATCGGACTGGCGCCGACCGCCGGGTGGGCCATCGCGGGCCGTGCCATCCAAGGCGTCGGGGCTGCGATCGTTGCCCCCACGTCGCTGTCGCTCCTGACCGCCAGTTTCGCCGAGGGCCGCGAGCGCACCCGGGCGGTTGCCCTGTACGGTGCCACTGCGGGAATCGGTTCCAGCCTGGGCCTGGTCCTCGGAGGTGCCTTGGCACACTGGATCTCGTGGCGGGCCGGGTTCTTCGTGAACGTGCCCATCGGTGCCGCCATGATCGCACTGGCCCCGCGTTTCATCCCCGAAGCCCCACGGATCCGGGGTCGATTTGATATTGCTGGCGCGCTGACCGCCACCCTGGGCGTCGGCACCCTGGTGTTCGGCATCATCCACACCGCCGAGGCCAGCTGGAACTCGCCCGTCACGCTCACGGCCGTGGGCACCGGCGTCGGACTCCTGCTCGCCTTCGTGCTGATCGAACGCAGGGCCGCGCAGCCCATCATGCCGCTGCGGCTGTTCGCCAGCCGTTCCCGCACTGGCGCGTACCTGGCCCGTTTCCTCTATATGGGCGCCATGATCGGGTTCTTCTACTTCACCACCCAGTTCATGCAGGGCGTTCTGGGCTTCGACCCGCTACAGGCCGGGCTGGGATTCCTGCCGATGACAGCAGTCAACTTCGTGGTGGCCATGGCCATCCCCCGCCTGGTGCACCGCATGCCAGGCTCGGTTCCGTTGCTGGCCGGCATCCTCCTCACGGTCGCCGGAATGTTCTGGCTTAGCCAGGCCACCCCAGGCTCCGGATACGCCGCCGGCGTGGCCCTGCCGATGATCCTCCTCGGCGCCGGGCAAGGCCTGGCCTTCGCTCCACTGACCTCCTTCGGTATTGCCGGCGCACCCGCCTCCGACGCCGGCGCGGCCTCCGGCTTGGTAAACACCTTCCACCAGATCGGCATGTGCCTGGGCCTGGGACTTGCGGTGGCCACTGCCGCCGCGGTTCCCGCAGGGCCCGCGCCCGCGTTCCTTGCCGCCCAGGTCAGCGCCGCCCTAACAGCCGGCAGTATCCTCCTGCTCCTGGGCCTGGCCATCGCGGCTGCGCTTATCGTCCCCGCTGACCTTGCGGCACGGCGGCAGGCGCAACGGACGACGCCGGAGGGCACCGCCCAGCGCGGGGCCGCGTCGCCGGCCGTCCCCGTCCGTTGAACTATGACCCGCAAACAGGTACCGGCGCACCCTCCCACAACCGCACAAACCGAAATACCGTGAAAGGCATGACCATGGAACTAACCCTCAACAACGGCGTCACCATGCCCGCCCTGGGCCTTGGCGTCTTCCAAAGCCCACCGGAACAGACGACGGCGGCAGTCCAGTCCGCGCTCGACGCCGGCTACCGGCACATTGACACCGCCGCCGCGTACGGCAACGAGCGGGAGGTGGGCGAAGGCATCCGCCGCTCCGGCCTGGACCGCTCCGACGTGTTCATCGAAACCAAGGTGTGGGTCAGCGATTACGGCTACGACGAAACCCTGCACGCCTGGGACAAGGCCGTGGGGAAGCTCGGTGTGGAACAGCTGGACCTGCTCATCCTGCACCAGCCCGCACCGGACCGGTTCGCCAAGACCATCGCCGCCTACAAGGCCCTGGAAACCCTGCTCCGGGACGGGCGTGTGCGGGCCATCGGCGTCAGCAACTTCATGCCGCACCACCTCAAGCAGCTGCTGGCCGAAACGGACGTGGTCCCCGCCGTCAACCAGATCGAACTGCACCCCTACTTCGCCCAGCCGGACGTCCAGGCAGCCGATGCGGCCAGCGGGATCCTCACCCAGGCGTGGTCGCCCATCGGCGGCATCACGTTTTACCCCGGCTGGGGTGATGAGAACCGGCGCAACGTCATGGAAGATCCGGCGATTGCCGCCGTCGGGCAAGCGCACGGCAAGTCCCCCGCCCAGGTGATGCTCCGTTGGCACCTGCAGCAGGGCCGCTCAGCCATTCCCAAGTCCACCAACCCGGGGCGCATCGCCGAGAACTTTGACGTGTTCGACTTCGAGCTGAGCGCCGAGCAGCTCGCCGCGATCGACGCGCTGGACTCCGGCGTGCGCAACGGGCCGGACCCGGACGAAGCGCGCCTGGACCGGTTCGCGATGCCCGTCCCCGAAGCCTGATCCCACCCGACACCCCCCGACAAACCCCCGAAAGGAAAACCCATGACAACGTGGCTCATCACAGGATGCTCCACCGGACTTGGCCGCGCCCTGGCCCAGGCCGTGCTCGAAGCCGGGCACAACGCCGTCGTCACCGCCCGTAATGCCGCCTCGGTGGAGGACATCGCGGCGGCCCACCCGGACACCAGCCTGGTCCTCCCCCTGGACGTGACCGACACCGCCCAGGTGGCGGACGCTGTGCAGCAGGCTGAGGCGCGCTTCGGCAGCGTGGACGTGCTGGTAAACAACGCCGGCTACGGGTACCGCGCAGCCGTTGAAGAAGCGGACGACGGCGACATCCGGAGTTTGTTCGACACGAACTTTTTCGGCGCGGTGGACATGATCAAAGCGGTCCTGCCGGGCATGCGCGCTCGGAAATCGGGGGCGATCTTCAACATCTCCTCCATCGGCGCCCGCATCACCCCGGCCGGCTCCGGCTACTACTCCGCTACCAAGGCCGCGCTTGAGGGCCTGTCCGGCTCGCTCCGCAACGAGGTGCAGCCGCTGGGCATCAGCGTCACTGCAGTGGAACCGGGCGCCTTCCGCACCGACTTCGCCGGACGCTCGCTCACACAGTCGGCGACGCCGATCGGAGACTACGCGGACACGGCAGGGAAGCGGCGCAAGGAGAACGACACGATGGACGGCAACCAGGCGGGTGATCCGGTGAAAGCGGCCCAGGCGATCGTCTCGGTGGCGGAATCCGGGAACCCGCCGGCGCTGCTGCTCCTGGGCACTGACGCGTACGGCGCCTTCGGCATGGTGGCCGACGCCCAGCTGGCCGAGCGGGAGCAGTGGAAGGACCTCAGCACCAGCACGGACATTACCGGCTAGGCCCTTAAGTTCCGCCCGCCCCACCCAACTAGGTAGCGCCAAGTGCCGTTTTGAGCCCTCAAAAGGACACTTAGCGCTACCTAGTTGCCGGGGTGCGTCAAGAACCCGTCAAAATCACCGGCAAACTGGCCCCTTTTCCGGCCCCCGGGCGTGTGATGGAGTGCAGGGTTGGCACGGGCAAAGGCAGGGCACATGCGCTGGGACGATCTTCCCCAACACGACAGCGGGGTCCGGTTCGCCGCCCCTCCTGAAGAGGTGGAGGGGTACGGCGGCCGCGGCGTGAACGCCATCGCCCTCCACCCGACGGGCGGATACGTTTTCCTGGACACAGGCGGCGCCGGCTGGTGGGTGGTCTTCCAGCCCGACGATGGTCCGGGACCGCACTGGCAGCAGGGCTCGGGAGACATCCTGGCCTGCAGCGCCGCGTTCGATGAGGTGGTCCACGTGGTGGTGCTGGCCTCGCATATCCGGGGAGCCGACGCCCTGGCTGCCTTCCACTCCGCCATGCCCTCCACCCTCGAAGAAGCCGTGGAAGTGGCCGCCGCGCTCACCACCCCAGCTGGGCCCACATAGTTCCAGGATGACGCCAGGTTCAGCTCGTCCAGCGGAGTGGGAGTGACGCGTTCACCAACAGGAACCCCAGGAGCAACCAGCCAGCGCACAGGAGACTCAGGTCCGGTATGAGGACGTTGTAGTCGATGCCGTTCTCACTGCCAACCTGCCGAACCTTCATCTGGAATCCTGCCACCACCAGGCCGACGGCGATAGCGGCTAGGCCGGCATAAGCTCTGGCGTTGCCTGCCCACCGGCGGTTGACCCACGGTATGAGGCGAACGGGCAGGCCAAGCACAACGAGTGAGACGATAGCGACCGCTGCCACCACGAGACCGCTCAGAGCCAGGCCGACCAAACTCAACAACCCGTCATAGGCGACCGTCAGGGACATCTGGATAATGCACCAGCTTGGCGCCATTACAGCCAAGGCCAGAGTCAGCTGACTGAGCGGCGCCAAACCGGCGCTTCCGTAACGTTGCCTAGGAAGGTCTCCCAGCGTTTGGGATCTCGGCGGTGGTGCCACGAAGTACTGCCAGTTCGCATCCCGGTACTGCGTTTCTGGGCTGACTGGGTAGCGTGGAGGTCCTGGTGGAACACCCCTGTCAGGGTCGTCAGCCTGGCCGTCCATGTCAGCCTTACGCCACTCGGCCTGGGCCACTCCGGCCGCCTAACCGAAACGACGCGTTTACCGCGAGGAAAGTAAGGGCGAAGCATCCTGCGGTGAGCAACCCTGGATGAGGCGTAGTTACATCAAACGGAATGCCGTCTACTTCGCCAACTTGGCGCGCCGAAATGTTAAATCCGGCAAGCAGGAGCCCTGCACCGGCTGCAGCGATAAGAACGTAGAGTCCCCAGTTCCCAAGCCACCAGCTGCTCAGCCGGCGGTTCAGGCGAAGAGGGAGTCCAAGCGCGATGCCTGCCCCCATGACGAAAATGGGCCCAAAGAGGAGCAGGATGATGGCGCCCAAGAACTCATATCCAGCGCTCGCTGGCATCAGGCAGACGAACAAGAGGACGGAAACAAAGGGATAAGCGATCGCCAGTTGCCTGATCGGGGCGATGTCAGGCATGTCTGGAGGTCTCACCCAGACGCCTTGTGCCTGGGCTCTTACGTCAACGTGCACTCGTGTCGGTGCAGGTGAGTCCGCTTGTTCCCCCATCCCGCCATTATGCCGGAGTTGTTTGTCTCGTAGACGGATCGTTCACGGCGCACCGGCTGCCGGTCTTTTGTCCGCTAATGACGGATGCTCCGAACCGGCGTCGATTTCCCGGTGCTTTCTACCCGGAGAGGTGCCCTTGTCAGTCCTCCCCCAAGGGCTCGAGCAAAACGAACTCGACCAGCTCGGGCCCGTCGCCCCAGGTGGCGATTATTTGTCGTGCAGTGTCGTAGTGCTCCTTGAGTGGTGCCTGCTGCTCAACTAGCTGGGACAGGTCGATGATGAAATCCAACATCGGGACGAGTCCACCTCTCTGATTGAATCAACGCATGCTTCTGACACGAAAACTACCTGGTGATCGCCAATGATGTCGCCGTCACCCTTTGACGAATTCATGACTGGGGAGTTAAACGACTTCATCCGTGCCCAGCTCCCCACGGCACTGGAGCATCTGAAGACCGGGCGGCGGCACTTCACGTACAACTCCATCAACGTGCTGCTCGACGCAGATGCAGGCACAGCGACAGTTGAAGACGTGTTGCCGTTGACCGCCAGAGCACAGTGATGCTCGAAGAGCTCCGAACTCCCTTGCGGACAGCTGAAGACTCATAAGCTGCTTGCATACGGAGGCAACACCGCGGCACGCCACAACAGCCGCGCTGACCACCCAACTGGGTAGCAGTTGATGCCGTTTTGAGGGCTCATAACGGCATCAACTGCTACTTAGGTGGGGAACGGGAATCTGCGCGTGCTGCCCCGTGTAGGGTCAACGGGTGGAAACTCAGAGGACTGCGACGCACACGGGCACACCGGATGGATTCAGGAACCGCCGGCAACTGCCGGACTCGGTCGCAGGACCGAACGGGTGGAAGCTCCCGGCCGCACTGGGGCTCCTCGCCTTCTGTGTCGCCTTCGTGGGCCTGTGGATCCCCTCCTTCTGGGACGACGAGATCGCCACCATCTCCGCAGCGCGCCGTTCACCCGGCGAGCTGTTGCTGCTCCTGCAGTCCGTGGACGCGGTGCACGGGCTGTACTACCTGTTCATGCACTTCTGGACGTCAGTGTTCGGATTCTCGGAGGTCGCCATGCGGATCCCGTCGGCCCTTGCCGTGGGGCTGGCGTGCGCCGGAACAACTGTCATCGGCAGCAAGCTGGGCTCACCTACCACGGGCATCGCCGCCGGCCTGGTCCTGGCGTTCCTGCCCCGCATGGTCTGGGCCGGCACCGAGGCACGCCAGTCTGCCTTCACGGCCGTGCTGGCAGTGGCCCTCACCCTTCTTCTGATCCGGGCCTGGGAGTCCAACCGCGTCCTCGACTGGGTGCTGTACGGCCTGTGCGCGGTGGTAGGTGTGTGGATGTTCATGTTCTTCGTCCTCGCCGTGATGGCACATGCAGCGGCAGCCATAATCCTGCGGCGGCGGGTCATCGGCACACTGGTGGCCTCCGCCCTGGCCGGGGCCACGGTGCTGCCGTTCATCCTCCATGCGCTGGGGCAGAAGGCGCAGGTGGACTGGATCCAGAACCGGTCCCTCGCCCAGACCCTCATGACTGCCGCCGTGAAGCAGTTCTTCTACGGTGACGACAGGCCCACCAACAACGCACCGCCGCAGTGGGTCCTGGGGGCCATGCTGGTGCTCGGCGTGCTCGAGCTGGGGCTGGTGGCGTGGGGTATCTGGGCATCCAGGCGCAACGGCCGGCACGGGACGCTCATCGTTCTGGGCCTCTCCATCATCGTGCTCCCGGCCCTGGGGCTCCTGCTGGTCAGCGTGGTGGCCCAGCCGGTCTACGTAGCCCGGTACCTGACCTTCACGGCCCCGGCCTTCGCCCTGCTGGTGGGCCTGGGCATCTCCCAATTGCCCGCCCGGAAAGCCTGGCTGCGCCCGGTGGCGCTGGCCGCCGTCGTCCTCTGCAGCCTGGTTCCCCAGCTGACCATCAAGAGCGTGGTCAACGAACCCGCCGACACCGAGCGCCGCATCGCCGGCATGCTGGACGGGGCACTCCCCCGGCCTGCCGCCGTCGTGTTCGGGGAGCCCTACCTGCGGGACCTCGCGCTCGCCTATCCGGATCGCTTCAACGGCGTGGCAGACCTCTCGCTGGAGGAAAGCCCTGCGGAGTCCGGAACGCTGTGGGGCGTGAACTCACCCGTGCAGGCCGGTGAACTGGCCGGCAGCGGAAATGTCCTCTTCGTTGGCCAGGACGGGGCGCCGGCGGACCTCGCCGCCTTCGCGGAAGCGGGCTGCCGGGAAACGGGCAACCAGCCGTTCGAGCGCATGGTCCTGATTTCCTTCACCTGCTCCTGACCAGCCGCGCTCACCACCCCAACTGGGTAGCGCCAAGCGCCGTTTTGAGCCCTCAAAAGGACACTTAGCGCTACCTAGTTGGGGGCGGGATACGCTGGCCTGATGCCCCACCTCAGCGACCTGCTGCCCACCCTGACGGCGCTCGCCATCCTGGTGGCACTCACGGTGGGCGTCCTCTGGGGCTCACGCACGCCGTCGTACCTCGCCCCCGCTGTGGCCATCCTCCGCGGCGCCGCCCAGCTGGCGCTCATCAGCCTGATCCTGGGCGGCATCATCAGCGACCCGCTGTGGGTGGGCGCGGCGTTGCTGGTCATGTTCAGCGTGGCGGCCACGACGGCGGCGCGCCGGCTGGGCTGGTCGTGGCACCGGTTCGCCGTGGTCGCCGGAACAATGGCGCTGGGCATCACCGCGACCCTCGGCGTCGTGTTCGCAACCGGCGCGATCGACTTCACGCCGCGGTACGTGCTGGCGGTGGGAGGCATCGTCATCGGCAACTGCATGACCATCGCCGTGCTGGCCGGGCGCCGGTTCTACGAGGCCGTCAATGAGCAGTGGGACCAGGTGGAGGGATGGCTGGCGCTGGGTGCCACCGCCGGGGTGGCCACTCTGGCGCAGGCCCGGCAGTCAGTGCATTCGGCCCTGATCCCCTCCACGGACCAGACCAAAACCACCGGCCTGGTCACCCTGCCTGGCGCGTTCGTGGGTGCCATCTTCGGCGGCGCCTCACCGCTGGAGGCGGGCCGGTTCCAGGTGGTGGTGCTCGCGTCCATCATGGCGGCGGGGTCCATCACCGCCGTCGTGCTTCTCCGCTCGCTGCGCGGCGTAAAGGTGCGGCCGGCAGTTCCCTAGGCCCCCGCACATAGCTCCGCCACGGCGTCGGCTGCTGGTGGCGGGCCCAACCCCGCTCCGCGGCGCCCCGGCCATGGCGGAGTGTTTTTGCTAATGCGAGACGCGGTAGGTGTGGCGGACATCGGTGCTGGGCTTGATGGCGGCTGCTGTAACCACCAGCGCCACTCCGCCTGCGATCCACGATGTCAGCGCCGCTCCCGTGGCGCCTGTGTAGGTCCCCAGCCAGGGCGAGAGGACCAGTCCTGCGGCCAGGATTGCCTGGACGTATTCCATGGCCGGCATTCCGGGCATGGCCAGGTTGATGAGGCCGCTGACCACCAGCAGCCCGCCGAAGGCGAGCATCAGGGCCGTGGACATGTTCAGCTGCCGGGTCCACAAGACCGCGACGGCGGTGAAGAGTCCGGCGGCAACCGTTGCCCAGTCCTGCCACCGATACCACTTAGTCACTGAATTTCCTTTCTGTCCGGAACGGCCAGGCCCGCTGCCTGTCCGCCCCGCGGACACTGCTGCCCGCAACTTAAGTCAACGCTTCACGGACGCCATCTTCAAGGGCAGAAAGGCCCGCCGCAAGGGCCCGAATAACCCCTTGCGCCACCGGTACCCAGTGTTACTATGTAGTGGTAGTCAGCAACACTAAGTAGCAGGAGCAGCACATGGGCAAACAGATGACGGAGATGCTCAAAGGCACGCTGGAAGGCATCGTCCTGGCAATCCTGGCCACCCGGCCCGCCTACGGCTACGAGATCACCACGCGGCTGCGGGATCAGGGCTTCGCGGACATCGCTGAGGGCACGGTGTACGCACTGCTGGTCCGCATCGAACAGCGCGGCCTGGTGGACGTGGAAAAGGTCCCGTCCGAGAAGGGCCCGCCGCGCAAGGTGTACTCGCTGAACGCAACCGGCACGCAGGAACTTGCAGAGTTCTGGAGGACGTGGAGCTTCCTCGCAGAACGTATCGAACAGCTCCACCAGGAAGGTTACTGACATGGCCGCCAAATGGATCGAAGCACTCACCGGCCCGCTCGAGCAGAAGAAGCAGTACAAGCAGGCCAAGGCACGCCTCGATGCGCTGCCCGAGCCCTACCTCACCGCCGCCGCGGCCTTCAACAGGTACCTCATGTACTACGGCGGAGTCACCGAAGGCGACACCATGGTGCAGATGATCTCCGACCTCGCCGACCTCTGGGAACGCGCCGCCATCGACGGCACGCCGGTGGGTGACATCGTGGGCAGCGATCCCGTGGAGTTCGCCGAATCGTTCGCCCAGGCCTACGGCGGCAAGCGCTGGATCGACAAGGAACGCGCCCGGCTGATCGAGGCCGTTGACGATGCGAAGAGGAAGGAATCCCGGCCATGACCGCAGCAGCCGTCCCGGAACCCGCCATCCGGGTGCGGGGCCTCGAAAAGTCGTTCAAGGACCTGCAGGTCCTGCGGGGCGTCGACTTTGACGTGGCGCCCGGGACCATTTTCGCGCTCCTCGGCTCCAACGGTGCCGGCAAAACCACCCTGGTGCGCATCCTGTCCACGCTGCTGGCGGCGGACGCGGGCACCGCCACGGTGAACGCGTACGACGTCGGCGCGGAGCCGGCGGAGGTGCGCGGGTCCATCAGCCTGACGGGCCAGTTCGCCGCGGTGGACGAGGTGCTCACCGGGCGGGAGAACCTGGTGCTGGTGGCACGGCTGCGCCACCTGCCCGACCCTGGTGGCATCGCGGACGGACTCCTGGCCAGATTTGCCCTCACCGACGCCGGCAACCGCAGGGCCGCCACCTACTCGGGCGGCATGCGGCGCCGGCTGGACATCGCCATGAGCCTGATCGGCAACCCGCCCGTCATCTTCCTCGACGAACCCACCACCGGCCTGGACCCGCAGGCACGCCTGGAGGTGTGGCAGACCGTCCGGCAGCTTGCGGGCCAGGGCACCACCGTGCTGCTCACCACGCAGTACCTTGACGAGGCCGAGCAGCTGGCAGACCGGATCGCCATCCTGCACCAGGGCACCATCATCCGGAACGGAACCCTCGCCGAACTCAAGAAACTCCTGCCACCGGCGACGGTGGAGTACGTCGAGAAGCAGCCCTCCCTCGAGGACGTCTTCCTGGCCCTCGTTGGAAAGGAACTGTGATGACCGCCCACGTCTTCAGCGACACCCGCGTTCTCACCGGCCGCTCGCTTCGCCACATCCTCCGCAGCCCGGATACCATCATCACCACGGCGGTGACCCCGGTGGCCATGATGCTGCTGTTCGTCTACGTGTTCGGCGGGGCCATCAGCACCGGCACGGGCGGTCCGTACGTCAACTACCTGCTGCCCGGCATCCTGCTGATCACCATTTCCTCCGGCGTGGCCTACACCGCGTACCGGCTGTTCCTTGACCTGCAGGGCGGCATCTTCGAACGGTTCCGGTCCATGCCCGTGGCCCGGCCCAGCGTCCTCTGGGCCCACGTGCTCACCTCGCTTGCCGCCAACTTCGCCGCCGTGGCGATCGTGGTGGGCGTGGCCCTGGTGATGGGTTTCCGGTCCGGGGCGTCCGTGGCGGCGTGGCTCGCCGTCGTCGGGATCCTGGCGCTGTTCACCCTGGCGCTGACGTGGATCGCGGTGATCGCGGGCCTGCTGGCGAAGAGCGTGGACGGGGCAAGCGGCTTCAGCTACCCGCTGATCTTCCTGCCGTTCATCAGCTCGGCGTTCGTCCCCACCGGCTCCATGCCCGGACCGGTGGCCTGGTTCGCCGAAAACCAGCCGGTCACCTCCATTGTGGACACCCTCCGCGCGCTCCTCGCCCAGGAACCGGTGGGCAGCGGCATCTGGGTCGCGCCGGCCTGGCTGGTGGGCATCCTGGCCGTCGCCTACGGGTTCGCGGCGGCCATCTACCGCCGGAAGTCCGCCTGAACCGTGCCGTTGAGATGGTGCCGGTTGAACTGGTTCACCGCGCGGCCCGCAGTGAACCAGTTCGTCGTTTTGGACGTTTTATCAGTGTGGTCCTCCGAATACTGACGGCAGTGGCATTGTTCATCGACGCCGGGGTGCACCTCTTCCTCGCCCCGGGCCATCAGGACGCGCCGCCCGGCGTGATCAGCCAGGGCACCCTGTTCCTGCTCGAGGCCGCCGCCGCCGTCCTGGTGGGGCTGTGGGTGCTGGTCCGCGGCAGGCGCGCCTCCTATGCCGCGGCCCTGGTGGTGGCTTTCAGCGCGTTCGCCGCCGTGGTGCTCTACCGGTACGTTGATGTCCCGGCGTTCGGCCCGTTCCCGGCTATGTACGATCCTGTGTGGTTCTTCTCGAAGACCCTTAGCGCCGTGGCCGAGGGGGCCGGAACCATCCTGGCCGCTGCGGGCCTGGCCCGCAGCAGCCGGCGCCGGCACGGCAGCAACAGAAGCAGTATCCCGGGGGCCGCGCGTCCGGATACTCCACGCCGGGATACTTAGATGGTGGAGACCATCGCAACCTGGCGTCCGACGCCGGCCGACCGGATCACCCTGGTCCGCGCCGCCCTCGCCGCCGCCTGCGCCGTGCTGGCCGTCCCGCCGCTGTTCACGGGGATCGTTCCAGGCGCGGATACCGCCCTGCTCCTGGTGGTCCTGGGCAGCACGGCACTCCTGCTCGACGCCGTGGACGGCCGTGTGGCCCGGCGGACCGGGACCGCGTCGGAGGCGGGAGCCCGGTTCGATTCCGCCACGGACGCCTTCCTGGTGCTGGTCCTGTCCGTGGCCACGGTGACAGTGGTGGGCCTGTGGACGCTGGCTATCGGGGCGATGTACTACGTGGTGGCGGCAGCCGGGCTTGTCCGGCCGCACCTGCGCCAGCCGCTGCCGCGGAGCGCTGCCCGCAAGGTGATCGGCGCCGTCCAGCCGCTGGCCCTGCTCCTTGCCTTGGCTACGGCCCTGATCCCGGGCATGCCGCCCGCCCTTGCTGCCGCGGCGCCGGCCGTGGCACTCCCGCTGCTCCTGTTCTCCTTCGGCCGTGACGTCGTCGCGCTTGAACGGCGCCACCGTGCGTCCGAGAATGCGGTTCCAAAAACGGCCGCGCAGCCGGCACCCGCAGGCGGCCCCGCCACCTGAACCAGAGCTCCAGGCTCTCGGGCCAAAAATTGTCCGTTCGGGACTTATCCGTTCGGGCCGAGGAACGCCCGGATAGCCCCGGCCATCCGCGGCGCCTGCGTCCAGTGCAGGTAATGCCCGCCCTCGAGCGGCAGCACCTGGTGCCGCGCCACGTTACTGAGCAGGTTCTCCGCTGCCGAGACCTTCTCCGCCGTCCGGGCAGTCTTTTCGTCGGCGATGAAGGCCAGGACCGGCAGGTCGTCCGGGTACCTGACGCCCCGCAGCGCCGCGGCGTTGTTGGCGATCCGGGCGGTCTCGTCCTGCACGGCCGGGTTGCCGAAGTTCCAGGACCACATCATGCGCATGCGCTTCAGTTCGTCGTCGGTGAAGGCGCTGCTGTCCGGGTCCACGACGGCGGGGGCCACCGATGCCACGGCCCGCAGCAGCCCGGTGGAGGACAGGGCCTTTGCCCAGTTGATGCCCGGCTGCGGCTCATCGACGGGCCCGTCCCCGGGTTTGGGGATGCTGGCGTCGATGCCGATCACCGCCGCCACCTCGCTGCGGTACCGGTTGGCGTAGTCCAGCAGGTAGAACCCGGAGATGGAGTGGCCGGCCAGGACGTACGGCCGCGGAACGTGCAGCGATGTCAGCGCTTCATGGAGTTCGTTGCTGATGTTCTCGTTGCTCCGCGGGCCGGCCTCCGCATCGCTGTAGCCGTAGCCGAACCCCTCCACCACCATGACGTCAAAGCCGTTGAGCTCGCGGACCAGCGGCTGGAAGTCGAGGCCGGGGGCCGGGGTTCCCAGCCCGCTGAGCAGCACAATTGCCTGGCCCTGCTGTCCGTTCCGCACCACGTTCAGGGTGCCGCCGGCCAACGCCACCCGCTCCCCATATGGCTGGACGGTGGCGCGCTCCCGGGACTCCAGGAACAGGTTCAGCAGCGTGGAGGCCAGGACCAGGCCCACCACGGCGAGCAGGACCAAGCCGGCCCGGCGCAGCCCGCGCCGGGGCTTCTTCCGAAGCCCGGCGTCGGTGGCCTCCCTGAGGGGGAACATTCGCGGACCGGCCGGTGGGCGGGATCAGGCAGTCACCGTCATCAGGCGGGCTTGGCGAACGCGGCGGCGCTCAGGATCTCATAGCCCACGAACGTCTCATCGCCTTCCACCCAGGCGTCATGGCCGGGCGGAATCGCGTAAGCGTGGCCTGCGCTGACGGTAGTCCGGGTGCCGTCGTCCATCTGGACGGTCAGTGTTCCCGAGGTGCAGATGCCCACGTGGTTGACCTCGCAGCTGTCCGTATGGACCACGGTCTTCACCGTCTCGGACCAGCGCCAACCGCGTTCAAAGGTGAGCCGGGCCAAGGTGGTTCCTCCGACGTGCACCACATCCACCACGGTGTTTGGCGGCCGGCGCTTCTCGTCGGGTTCATCGAAGGATTTCGCTTCAAGCGCTGTGGCGGTTTCTCCGGCCATTTCATTCTCCAGACAGGTTCTCCGGTGGGAGCATATTCAACTGTTCGTCCGGGGCGCCGGGGCAGCTCCGGGGATGGCTGGCCCCGGAAGGTTCGACGCCGAGGGTTCAACGCCGGTTTCCACGCCGGGCTTTCAACAGCCGCGCCGGCATCCAGGCCGCACCAATGCAGGCCCCAGCGGTATCAGCGTGCGCCCGGGAGGGGCCACTGTCAATCCCCCGGCAGCCCCCGCCGTGCACCCTGGATTTGGGACCCTACGGTGCAGTTGGCGGCGTCGTCCACCACGTCCTCCAGGTCGCCGGTCCGGTGCAGCACCTCGAGCTGGCGGACGGCTCCGGTGCCGGTGTGCAGGAGCTGGTCCGTCAGGTCTTCCACCCGCTGCAGGTCGCCCATGTCCTCCAACGCCGCGCGGATATGGTGCAGGAGGGAATTGACGACGCCGAGGGCCGGCCCGGGCCTGCTGGTCACCGGATCCAGGAGTTCCCCGCGCAGCCCCCAGCGGCTGGCCTTCCATCCGGCCAGCCGGAGCAGCGAGGTGGGCACCGGCGCGGGGTCGGTTCCGGCCTTCCATTCGCGGGCGGCCGTTTCCACCAGCCCGCGGACAATCCCGGCCAGCAGCACGGTATTCTCCGGCATCATGCAGGCGTCCGCGATCCGCACCTCCACGGTGGGATAGTGCCGGGACAGCCGGGCGTCGAAGTAGATCATGCCCTCATCCATGGCCACTCCGGTGCTCACCATGTCGTGTACCAGCTGGTGGTAGGCGTCCGGGGTGCCCAGGATGTCCAGCGGCCCGGCCGACGGCCACCGGCTCCACACCTGGGACCGGTAGCTGGCGTAGCCGGTGTCCTCACCATGCCAGAACGGGGAGTTGGCGCTGAGGGCTACCAGCACCGGCAGCCAGTTCCGGATCCGATCCAGCACCCCAACCGCCTCGTCGTCAGACTCCACGGACACGTGGATGTGGGTGCCGCAGGTCAGCTGTTCCCGGGCGGTGAGCCCGTACTCCTCCACCATGGCCGCGAACCGGCGCAGCCGCACCGGGTGCGGATCGCTCGGCAGCGGCGAGGTGCCCAGCGCCGCCACCCGGACGCCCACGTCCTCTGCGGCCTGCCGGGCAATGTCCCTCCCCGCCACGATGTCCGCCTGCAGACCGGCGAGGGTGGCGTGCGGCGGGGTGACCACTTCGATCATTTCCTGCTGGAACTCGGCCGTGAGCACCGGCCCGGCACTGGATTCGAACGGTCTGACGTACAAATCCAGCAGCGCGCCCGCCATGGGCACCGCGTCGCCCCGGCCGGGGTCCACCAGCAGCAGCTCCTCCTCTACCCCGAACGTCCTGGGCCCGGGCCGCCCGGCGCCGTTATTCCGGACGCTGCCCGCCGCCGTCGTGCTGCCTTGCCGCCGAAGGTCCTGCCCTGCTGATTCCTGCCCGTCCATGCCAGCCCTCCCGTTGGCCACGCCGTGGGTATCTGCTGGCGGTCGCTGCTTGCCGCCGAGGATTACAGGATAGGCACGCCGTTCAGCCTGCGGGAAGGGGCCGTGCGCTGAAGGGGACAGGCCGGCTGCACGCAATTAGGCAAGACAATTGGGTCTTTTTGATTGGCTCCGGCGGGTCTACGGTGGACAAACGGAGCTGCCCGCCCGGGGTGGCCGGCCAAGGAGGACTTTCCATGACAACGCACGTCGCGGACTGCAGCGTAACGAACTGTTCCTTTAACGACCACACGAACTGTAACGCCGCCGCCATCACCGTGGGCGGGGATGAAAACCACGCCCACTGCGCCACATTCATCGAGGTGGGCGTGCACGGCGGCCTGCCCAAGGTGCTCGCCGACGTTGGAGCCTGCCAGCGCAGCGAATGCGTCCACAACGACCACCTGATGTGCAAGGCATCCGAGGTCCATGTTGGCCCGGGCCGGGACAACGCGGACTGCCTCACCTACGCACACGCCTAGGCCCAACCTTTCGGGCCCACGCACCCGGGGCGGTTCCGCCCCGGGTGCACTGCTGTCCGCCGTCTGCCTCCCGCTGTACTTCCCCCGTGAACGCAGGTACATTCTGGACAGTGACGGGCACCAGGGCCTGTCCTCTCCGGCCCCTTCTGCACAGGCCGGCTCGAGTGGCCGCTGCAGTCCACCGGCGGCAATGGATGCAGACGCGGAACAGGCCTGCAGAGCATGAAGCGCCTACCCCTGGACGACCTCTCGGACACCATCGCACGCATCCGCGGACTGCTGCTGACCGAGGAAAAAGCAAGCCACGCCGTCGCCCTGATGGCCCGGGCCATCAAGGAAACCCTGCCCGGCCACCCGGAGGCGGGGGTGTCCATCCTGGACGCCGGCGGCAACCGGATCAGCAGCGCCGCCACCCACCCCCTCGTGGAGCAGCTGGACGCCGTCCAGTACGAACTCGACGAAGGCCCGTGCCTCACCGCATGGTCCGCGGAGGAGGTGGTGATCGTTGACGACGTCCGCACGGACCAGCGGTGGCCGAACTGGCGCGACGCGGTCCTGGACACAGCAGTCCGTTCCGTTGCCAGCGCTCCGCTGATGGCCGGCGGCCAGGCGCTGGGGGCCCTCAACGTCTACTCCCCACTGCCGGGCCAGTACGGCGGATCCACGGGCCGGATACTCCCCCTGTTCGCCGGAACTGCCGCCACGTTGCTGGCGCACATCCAGGGCACCGAGGTTCCGCTGCGGATGGCCGGCGACCTCAAAACCACCCTCGCCACCCGGGACACCATCAACATGGCCTGCGGGATGCTGATGGAGCGGCACGGCATCGGCCACGATGATGCCCTGGGCCGGCTGATCACCAACGCCCGGAAGTCCGGCACCACCCTGGCGGAGGTCAGCGCTCGATTGGTGGCCGGGGCTGCCGCTCCCTCGTCGCCCGGGAACAACGGCGAGTAAGGCACCGTGGCGGCAGGCCGGCGTCGTACGTTCTGCCGTGCACTATGAGCGCTATGACGTACGACGTCAGGCGTCGAAGTGCGTGCTGACCGTATCGTCGGCGGACACCGAGGCGATCACCCGGGCGGCAACATCGCGGAGCTTGACGTTGCGGGTGCTGGAGGCGGTCTTGAGGATGGCCATGGCCGTTTCCTGGTTGCACCGGTTCTGGCCCATGATGGCTCCGGCCGCGAGGTCGATGGTGGTGCGGGAGGCCATGGCGGCGGCAAGGTCGTCGCGCGCATCCGTCAGATGGGCGATCCGCAGCGCCAGCCGCAGGGACTGGCTGGCTTCCCGGGCAAACCGTTCGGCCAGTGCCACCGAGTGGGCAGGGAACGCATCCTTGCCGTCGGAATAGAGGTTCAGGGCCGCCCGCGCGTCATTGTCCACCGGGATGGGTACCGCCAGAATGGATTTGAGGGTTCCTTCGTTCACCGCCGCCAAGTACTCCGGCCAGCGGCTCTCGTGGTGCAGGTCCGGCACGTGGATGGTGGTGGCCAGGCGGATGGCCGACAGGCACGGGCCGTCATTGAAGGTGTACTGCACTTCATCCATGGCCCTTGCGCGTCCATCGCTGCTGGCCGCCGTTGCAGCCTTCTTCCGCCGCACCACGGTGACGGAACAGGACACCTGCTGCCCTGTCGAGGAGAGTTCCGCTGCGGCCTCAACGGCCAGGTCGTGGAGGAATTCCTCAACATGGGAACTGGTGAGGACCAGTTCGCCGAGGCGCTTGGCTACCGGCTCGTCGGTTCTGTCGTTGGCCATGGAGGGCTTCCTGGTGCTGCCCGGCACAGCCTCCCACGGACCAAACCGGGACCCGAGCCGCCCAGGACCGGACGGCAATTCCAGCCTACTCCCACGGCAACGCTTCGCGGCGGCCCCGCCGGCACCACGGTGTCAGCCGGCCAATGCCAGCAGCACTCCCCCGGCCGCACCCACCAGGACCACTGCCCACGGCGGCGCCTTCCACGCGATGAGCAGCACGAAGCACACCAGGCCCAGGCAGAACGGCCCCGGCCCCGTGATGGCGGTGGTGAACAGCGGGTTGTACAGGGCGGCGGCCAGGACGCCCACCACGGCGGCGTTGGCGCCACGCATCAGGGCCTGCACCCCGGGCCGGGACCGCCACGAGTTCCAGAACGGCAGCACACCGGTGAGCAGCAGGAACCCGGGCAGGAAGATACCGGCGAGCGCGACGGCGGCACCCGCCACGCCGCCCGGACCGTATCCGGACGCCGTGCCCAGGTAGGCCGCGAAAGTGAAGAGAGGTCCCGGCACCGCCTGCGCGGCCCCGTAACCGGCCAGGAATTGCTGGCTGGTGACCCAGCCGGGCTCCACCACGCCGGCCTGCAGCAGGGGCAGGACCACGTGGCCGCCGCCGAACACCAGCGCCCCGGCCCGGTAGAACGCCTCAAACAGGGTGACCCCGGCCGAACCCGTGGCCAGCGCCAGCACCGGCAGGCCCAGCAGCAGCAGTACGAACAGGGCCAGGCAGATGATGCCCGCGGTCCGGCTGACGGGGAAACGCATCTGGCCGGTCAGGTCTGCGGTGCCGCGACGGCAGACCAGCAGCCCGGCCAGTGCACCGATCAGGATGGCCGAAACCTGGCCGAGCGACCCGGCAAGCAGGGTGGCGGACAGGGCCGCGACGACGGCGATCGCCGCCCGTTCCCGGTCCGGGGTGAGGGCCCTGGCCATCCCCCACACGGCCTGGGCCACGATGGCCACTGCCACGATCTTCAGCCCGGTGAGGATCCCGGATCCCACGGCACCCTGGAATAGTGAGGCCCCCAGGGCGAACGCGACCAGCAATGCCGCGGACGGGAGGGTGAAGGCGAGGAACGCGGCCAGTGCGCCGAGGGGGCCGGCGCGGTGCAGACCCATGCCGAAGCCCACCTGGCTGGACGCGGGCCCGGGAAGGAACTGGCATAGTGCCACCAGGTCCGCATATTCCTTGTCGTCCACCCACTTGCGCCGCCGGACCAGTTCGTCGCGGAAGTAGCCCAGGTGCGCGATGGGGCCGCCGAACGAGGTGACACCCAGTTTGAGGAAGACCCGGACGACCTCCCAGGCCGATCCGCGGTCCGTGGTTGACGCCCCGCCTGGCGCCTCGCCGGTCATGGGGCTGCCACGGGAAGCTGCGGTGGGGTCATGGGCCCATTATGCAGCGGATTGACAGGGGCCAATGACCATTGCTCCACTGGAAGGGCGCACGCCCGCGCCGCCCACGCCTGCCAAGGAGAACCCCCATGAGCAACGAACAGCTGATCATCATTGGCTCCGGCCCCGCGGGCTACACCGCCGCCATTTACGCGGCCCGGGCGGGCCTGGCCCCGCTGGTGCTGGCCGGTTCCGTCACCGCGGGCGGTGCGCTGATGAACACCACCGAGGTGGAAAACTTCCCCGGCTTCCCCGGCGGCATCCAGGGCCCCGAACTGATGGACGGGTTGCAGCAGCAGGCCGAGAAGTTCGGCGCAAAGGTGGTGTTCGACGACGTCACGTCCGTGGACCTGAAGGGTTCCGTCAAGCGCGTGGTCACCGGAGCCGGGGAGACCCACGAGGCACCCGCGGTCATCCTGGCCACCGGCTCCGCGTACAAGGAGCTGGGCCTGCCGGAGGAAAAGAAGCTCAGCGGCCACGGGGTGTCCTGGTGCGCCACGTGCGACGGGTTCTTCTTCCGCGAACAGGACATCATCGTGGTGGGCGGCGGCGACTCCGCCATGGAGGAAGCAACCTTCCTGACCCGCTTCGGGAAGTCCGTGACCGTCGTCGTCCGGAAAGGCGAACTCCGCGCCTCCCGCATCATGGCGCAGCGGGCCAAGGACAACCCCAAGATCCGGTTCGAATGGAACTCCGCCATCACCGCCATCCACGGCGACACCAAGGTCACCGGCGTCACCCTGGCGGACACCCGCTCCGGCGAGACCAGGGAACTCGGCGCCACGGGGATCTTCGTGGCGATCGGCCACCTGCCTCGCACCGAGCTGTTGACCGGCCAGGTGGACCTGGATGACGAGGGCTACATCAAGGTGGACTCCCCCACCACGTGCACCAACCTCTCCGGCGTCTTCGCCTGCGGCGACGCCGTGGACCACCGCTACCGCCAGGCCATCACCGCCGCCGGCACCGGCTGCGCCGCGGCCCTCGATGCGGAGCGGTACCTGGCCGCCCTGGACGACGCCTCAAGCATCGCCACCGCCCTCGTGGAGGAACCCACCCACAGCTGACCCGCCCCGGGTCAGGCGGGTCAGCCCGGAAAGTGGTAATAGGAACTCCTTGCCTTCCCAGCATCCATAAGTACACTTAGTACATTCATTCGATGGGCCTGGGAGAGGCGGTCGCTGCTCCCCGGGGAGGGCTCCCACTACAGAGGCGGCAAACCCCTATGTCCGGAAATCCCAAGACCCCACTGTCCATCAATGAGGAAGTGGCGCTCCTGGACCTCCAGCTCCAGGCACTGGAAATCATTGAGGAAATCCTCAGCGGCACAGACCCGCGCGAGGCCGGCGCCCGCGCTTCCCTGGGCCTGTTCGTGGACCGCAATCCGGGCCAGCCGCAGCGCGCGCTGCTTCTGCACATGCTGAGCATCCGGCGCACCAATCCCAACTGACACAGAAATAACACCCCGCGGAAACACTCCTGCAACCTCCCGACGGCAAGCTGTCCTTACGGGGACACAACCAACAGGAGGCAGCCCGCATGGAGGCACAGGGAGTCAGTACCGCTCAGCTCCGCATTGGAGACAACATCGAGGCGTGGCACCGGGGCAAGCTGTTCCACAGCGGCCGGGTGACCGGAGTCGTGCCGGCCCTGGATCTGTTCTGGATCCTGGACGCACGGACCGGCGCGCGCAAGCTGCTGGACCCGGAGGCCCTGGAAATCCGGCACCTGGAGGTACCCGCGGAACCCTTGCTGGGACTCTCCCCGGCCTAGCCGGCCACAGATAAACCGCGACGCCGGCACTCACTCGTGTGCCGGCGTCGTGCGTCCCCGAGGGATTTGACTAGGTGCGGTCCTGGTAGACGTCCGGGATGCCGTCGTGGTCAGAATCCACCGTCTCCAGGTCCTCGGCCTGCCGGTATTGCCGGTTCCGGGTCCGGAGCACCGCGGTGGCCAGCAGCGCGGCAAGCAGTGATGCCGTGAGGATGCCCACCTTGGCGTGGTCGTCGTGCAGGCTGCCCTGCCCGAAGCTCAGCTCGGCCACCAGCAGCGACACCGTGAACCCGATGCCGGCCAACAGGGACACGCCAAAAATGTCCACCCACCGGTAGGAGTCGTCCAGCTTCGCCTTCGTGGTTTTGGTCAGGAGCCAGGTGGTGCCCAGGATGCCGACGGGCTTGCCCAGCACCAGCGCCAGGATGATGCCCAGGGCCACGGGGTCAGCGAGCGCCGAAACGAGCCCATCCCATCCGCCGATGGCGACGCCCGCGGAGAAGAAGGCGAACACGGGCACGGCAATGCCTGCGGAGATGGGCCGGAACCGGTGCTCGAAGATTTCCGCGAGCCCGGGGCCGGCCTCCGGTCCGCCGCTGGCCTGCGACCGGAGCACCGGCACCGCGAAGCCCAGCAGCACGCCGGCAACGGTGGCGTGGATCCCGGAAGCGTGCACCAGTGCCCAGGCCGCGAACCCCAGCGGGAGCAGGATCAGCCAGGCCGCAGCGGCGTGGGTGCCGAAGAACCGGCGGTACTTCTGGACCAGGAACGTGAAGATGCCCAGCGGGACCAGCGCTAGGAGCAGCGGCGCCACTTGGAGGTCGCTGGAGTAGAAGAACGCGATGATGCTGATGGCGATCAGGTCGTCCACCACGGCCAGGGTCAGCAGGAAGATCCGCAGGGCGCTGGGCAGGTGTGACCCGATCACTGCCAGCACTGCCACGGCGAAGGCGATGTCCGTGGCGGTGGGGATGGCCCAGCCGCGGAGCGTGTCCGGGTTGGCGGCATTCACGACGCCGTAGATCACCGCCGGGACCAGCACCCCGCCGGCGGCGGCCAGCACCGGGACGATGGACGTGCTGATCTGGCGCAGGTCACCGGCCACGAATTCGCGCTTGAGTTCCAGTCCCACCAGGAAGAAGAAGACCGCGAGGAGTCCGTCGGCCGCCCAGGCGCCGAGGCTTAGTTCGAGATGCCAAGGTGCATAGCCCACCGTGATGTCCCTGAGGGCGAAGTAGCTGTCCGACGCCGGGGAGTTGGCCCAGATGAGGGCGATCAACGCGGCGGCCACCAGGAGGGCGCCGCCCACGGTTTCCTTGCGGAGGATCTCGCCGATCCGCAGGGCTTCAGCGTAGGAGCCGCGGGCCAGGAAGGGACGGCGGGGCTTGGGTGGGGCCTGGTGCTTATGCGGCGGCTGCGGGGTGGAGGTCACGGCAGGGTCCTGACTTTCGGGGGTCGACGAAACTATGCCGACCAGACTTCCCGGCGCACCTTCGTCCATCCTACCGGCCGGCAACGTCCCCTTCGACGCACGCGGCCCCGCGCTGCAGCCGGAACGCGGGGCGCGTGCCTCCATATGACAAGACCTGCCGGCCCTGAGGATGCGTTCCCGTACGATGCCAACTTCCTGGAACAGGTCGATCCCACCACCCTGCGTTTCCTCGTGGAAGATGCGGGCCGGAAGTTCTATGCAGTGCAGAGTACCGATGGCGCGCAGGCCTGCCTGGCCGTGGTCAACGTGAATCAGCAAGTCAGCGACTACGCAGGATGCGCCGCGGCAGCCGGCAGCTCCAGCAACAGGATCGTGACCGTCAGCGGAACCGACAAAAGACCCGCCGTCCTGGTGCCGGACTATGCCGACGCCGTCCAGCTGGAGTCTGAAGGCCTGAGGCGGATCCACCAGAACGTGTACTTAGGCCAGTAACCGCCCTACTTCGCCAGGAACCGGATCACCACGCTGTTCCACTCCTCCGCGTGGCTCACGTTGCAGCCGTGCGGCGCATCCTTGATGACGTGGACCTCGCTGTCCGCCAGCGCGGCGTGCGTCCGCTGGCCGGACCCCTCGAACGGCACCGTTGCATCGCCGTCGCCATGGATCACCAAGGCCGGGACTGTGACTTCGGCGAGATCGCCCCGGAAGTCGGTCCCGCCGAAGGCCGCCATGCAGGCCAGCGCCGCGTTCTTGTTGGCCTGCCCGCACATGGCGCCGGCTTCCTTACGCTGCACCTCGCTGACCTTGAGGACGCCGTCCACGGAGAAGAAGTCGCGGGTGAACGAATCGTAGAAAGCTGCCTCGTCCTTGACGAGGTCCTCGGCCATACCGTCCGCCTGCTCCGGGGTCAGGGGACCATCCGGGTTGTCGTCCGTCCGCATGAGGTAGGGCGTGACGGCGGAGGCGAAGACCACGCTGCGGATCCTCCCCGGCCCGTACAAGCCGAGGTAACGAGCCACCTCGCCGCCGCCCATGGAGAACCCCACCAGGGTCACGTCCGTCAGGTCCAGTTCCACCAGGACCTTCTGCAGGTCCTCGGCCAAAACATCGTAGTTGTAGCCTGCCGGCGGCTTGCTGCTCAGGCCGAACCCCCTGCGGTCATAAGTAATGGGACGGTAACCCGCCTCCTGCAGCGCCGGGATCTGCTCCTCGAAGGACTTCCCGGAGAGCGGCCATCCGTGGATGAGGACCACCGGGCGGCCCGCTCCGCCGGCATCGTCAACATGCAGATTGGTGTCCTTGAACAGCCCATGATGGGCAGTAACTTCGGTCATGGCTGACCTTCCGATATGCGGTTTCCGGGCCTCGGTTGATGCCCGGACACCAGTCATTCGGCAGCATGCTGACTTTTGGATGGGTGCGGAGGGTAGCCAGGGAACGCACGCCTGTCCGGCGGCGGATTGCCAGGCAGTTCGTCGTTATGGGCTCGTCTGGTGTCAGCCTGTTGGTCTGGGCCCGCTTGAAATCAGCCTGCCTGGCGGCCGGGACCAGGGCGTCCCGCCACAGGACGCGGCGAAGGTCCGGGGACGGCGGGGCGTCCGGCAACTACAGGGGACGGTCCGGGGGCGGCCCGGCGTTCCGGTGCCGCCCGGTGGTCGGGCGCTGCCCGGTGGTCGGGTGCTGCCCCGCGGCCCTTGGCGGCCTGATGTTCCCGGGACTTGTCCCGGTCCCCCAAAGCTGCCGGCGCCCGGTCCGCTATGGCCCTGACGGCCTTGACCAGGTACTCCCGGGCGTCCTCGGAGTTGGCCAGCTGCACCAGTTCCGCCGCCACTGCCACCAGCTTGACGTTGCGGTAGCTGCTGGTGGCCACCAGCAGCTGGAAAGCTTCATCGGAGCCAATGCCGAGCAGGCCCATGAGGATTCCCCTCGCCTGGTCGATCACGGTGCGGGATGCGGTTGCGCCAGCCACCGCATCACGGGCGGTCTGCTCGGTTTCGCGCTGCAGGGTTGAAGTGAGGTCCACCATCACGCCCTCAATCACGCTGACTTTGCCGTCCGGTCCCACGATGCCCTCGCCGGAGGACAGCACCCGCTTGGTTTTGCCCCTGGAGTCGATGATCCGGTGGTACATGCAGAAATACCCGCCGGTCTGGGCTACCTGGGCCACGATGGCCTCGCAGCGCTGCCGGTCCTTGGGATGCTTGTGCGCGAACAGCAGATCCAGGGTGGGGACCACGTCGCCGCGGCGGTATCCGTGGAGTTGGTACATTCCATCGGACCATTCGATAGCCCAGCCATCCACCACGGCCTTGTACGTTCCCGCGACACAGTCGTCGTCCCCCAGCGCACTCGAGTAGGTGTATGGGCCGCGCACGTCCTTCACAAGGGCCACCTCCATGTAGCATCCGGCTCCGCCTGCACAGGCATGCTCTGCCCGTGTGGGCTTTTATACCAGTATGACGGGCGCCAGATTAACTTGATAGGCCGCGCCGGTACTTCCCTCGGTCACAAGCCGCCCGGAAGACCCAACGCGCGCTCACTTGCGGCGGCTCCCACCCCAACGCGCGCTCACTCCCGGCGGCTCCCACCCCAACGCGCGCTCACTCCCGGCGGCTCCCACCCCAACGCGCGCTCACTCCCGGCGGCTCCCACCCCAACGCGCGCTCACTTGCGGCGGCTCCCACCGAGCCCGCTCACCATACCAGCGCAGGGTGATAGCACTCGGGATCCTTTGACACAGATACCCCCTAGGGGTATCCTCGAACTGTTGTCAGTGAAGTGGTATGTCCCGGCCGGCGCCCCCGAGCGCCCCGCTTTCACAGCCGTTCAACCCCAGCGCCTGCTTGTCCACAAGGATTCTTCCTTCGCCAAGAAACGGACCTGACATGCAAGACCATTTCCATCACCATCACGACGGTGGCCGCCAGTCCGCCGGTGCGGTCACCGACGCCCGGGCTGCCGCAGCCCCTGCCGGGCATGGTCCCGGCCACGGGCAAGCTCCCGGCCACGCGCACGCGGCCGTACCCAGGCAGCACGGCACCCACACAGACCACGATGACGCCCACACCGTCCACACGTCCGGCCAGCACGCTGGCCACAGCACAGCCATGTTCCGGAACAGGTTCTGGCTCACGCTGGCCCTGTCGGTTCCCGTGGTCTACTTCAGCCCCATGGTGGGCCACCTCCTGGGCTACATGGCGCCCATGTTCCCGGGCTCGGCCTGGATTCCGCCGGTCCTGGGAACCCTTATCTTCCTCTACGGCGGCCAGCCGTTCCTCAAGGGCGGCCTGCAGGAGCTGAAGGATCGCCAGCCCGGCATGATGCTGCTGATCGCCATGGCCATCTCCGTGGCTTTCGCCGCCTCCTGGGTCACCAGCCTGGGCCTGGGCGGCTTCGACCTCGATTTCTGGTGGGAGCTGGCGCTTCTGGTGGCCATCATGCTGCTGGGGCACTGGATCGAGATGCGCGCCCTCGGATCGGCGCAGGGAGCGTTGGATGCCCTTGCCGCGCTGCTGCCGGACGACGCCGAGCGGGTCACAGCATTCGGTACCGAGACGGTGGCCGTGTCCGAGCTGCTGCCCGGCGACCTGGTCCTGGTCCGCCCCGGTGCCCGGATGCCCGCCGACGGCACGGTTGCGGAGGGCCGCGCCGAGTTCGACGAATCCATGATCACCGGCGAATCCAAGACCGTTCCCCGCGGACCCGGTGACGCCGTGGTGGCCGGAACCGTGGCCACGGACTCCGGTGTTCGCGTCCGCGTCACAGCGGTGGGCGACGATACCGCCCTGGCCGGCATCCAGCGTCTGGTGGCCGAGGCTCAGGCATCATCCTCCCGCGCCCAGGCGCTGGCCGACCGCGCCGCCGCCTTCCTTTTTTACTTCGCCGCCGGAGCGGGTGTGCTCACGTTCATCGCCTGGACCCTGCTGGGCAGCGTGCCGGAAGCGGTCACCCGGACGGTGACAGTTCTGGTGATTGCCTGCCCGCACGCCCTGGGACTGGCCATTCCGCTGGTGATCGCAATCTCCACCGAACAGGCCGCCCGCGCGGGGGTGCTGATCAAGAGCAGGATGGCGCTGGAGCGCATGCGGACCATCGATGTGGTCCTCTTCGACAAGACCGGCACCCTCACCAGGGGCGAACCCGAGCTCCGGGACACCGCCACAACAGGGGCCCTGGATGCCGACGGCCTGCTGTCCCTGGCCGCCGCGGTGGAATCCGACAGCGAGCATCCCGCCGCCCGGGCCATTGTCCGTGCTGCGCGGAGCCGTGGCATCACAGTCCCTGCCGCGTCCGGATTTTCGGCGCTGGCGGGCCGCGGGGTGCAGGCAACCGTGGACGGCCGCACGCTGCACGTGGGCGGACCCGCGCTCCTGCGCGAGCTTGGCGCCGTCGAACCTTCCGGCCTGGCTGAGGCCACGCGCAGCTGGCGGGAGCGTGGCGCATCCGTGCTGCACGTGCTCGACGGCGGACGTGTCCTGGGTGCCGTGAGCCTGGAGGATGCGGTGCGGCCGGAGTCCCGGCAGGCGGTGGCGGCCCTGCAAAACCGCGGCGTCAAGGTTGCCATGATCACCGGTGATGCGCGCCAGGTGGCGCAGGCTGTGGCCGCGGACCTGAACATCGACGAGGTGTTTGCCGAGGTGCTGCCGGCGGACAAGGACAAGAAGGTGGCGCAGCTGCAGGCCCGCGGGCTGAAGGTGGCCATGGTGGGCGACGGCGTGAACGACTCCCCAGCGCTGGCCCGGGCCGAGGTGGGCATCGCCATCGGCGCCGGGACGGATGTGGCGATGGAATCGGCGGGCGTGGTGCTGGCGGGCAACGATCCCCGTGCGGTGCTGTCGATGGTGGACCTCTCCCGGGCAAGCTACCGCAAGATGTGGCAGAACCTGGTGTGGGCCACCGGCTACAACGTCCTGTCCGTTCCGCTGGCCGCCGGTGTGCTCGCCTTCGCCGGTGTGGTCCTCTCGCCGGCCGCCGGCGCCGTGCTGATGAGCGCCTCCACGATCGTGGTGGCGCTGAACGCCCAGCTGCTGCGGCGGCTCAAGCTCAACCCCGCCGAGGTGCGCTGACGCCGCCACCTCCACAAACACTCCCGTTCACTGACTTTCCTGAAGGACGTTCAACCATGACTACGAAAACCAAAACCCTGATGCTCGCCGCAGCCCTCGCAGCTTCCCTGGGCCTGGCAGGCTGCGCCGCCGGTTCCGGAAGCTCCGGCGGAAACACCATGCCCATGAACCACGGCAGCTCGGCTCCTATGTCCAGCATGATGCCGGACGCCAACTCGGACCATAACCAGGCGGACATCATGTTCAACCAGATGATGATCCCGCACCACCAGCAGGCCGTGGAGATGAGCGGCATCATGCTGGCCAAGCCTGGCATTCCGGCGCCGGTGGCCTCCCTGGCTACCCGCATCAGGGACGCGCAGTCGCCGGAGATCAAGCAGATGACCGTCTGGCTGGAGGGCTGGAACGTGCCCACCATGATGGACGACCACTCCGGCCACGGGATGGGCGGCATGGTGGACGACGACGGCATCGCCAAACTCAAGGCCGCCCAAGGCACCGAAGCAGCCCAGCTCTTCCTTGAACAGATGACCGGGCACCACGAGGGCGCCATCGTCATGGCCCGGCAGGAGATCGGCTCCGGCAAATACCCGCAGACCATCCAGCTGGCCCGCGACATCATCAAAGCCCAGGAAGCCGAGATCACCGAGATGAAGGAGCTTCTGGCCGGCCTCTGACCCCGACCCACCGAAACGCCCGCTCACTTCTGGCGGCTCCCACCGAAACGCCCGCTCACCATTCCAACGGGAGGTGAGCGCGCGTTTGCTCCAAAGCAACCAAAGGTGAGCGCGCGTTTGCTCCAAAGCAACCAAAGGTGAGCGCGCGTTTGCTCCAAAGCAACCAAAGGTGAGCGGGCGTGCGGGGTGGGGCGGCCGCCGTCGGGCGTGTGCGTGTTAAGTTGAGATGCACGGACTGTATGGTCCCGGCACCGGCTGGAAAGAGTAACTTCCCTTGGATATCCCCGCACCAGTAAGAATCCTGACCGTCTGCACGGGCAACATCTGCCGCTCGCCCGTCGCTGAACGGCTGCTGCAGACAGGACTCAACCAGGTGGTGCCCGGCGGGTTCGAGGTGGCCAGCGCCGGAACCCGGGCCATGGTGGGCGATCCCATGCAGCCGATTTCGGCGGATATTGTGCGGACCTACGGCGGGAATCCGGACGGTTTTGAGGCCCGGCAGCTGAACTCCAGGATCCTTCGCGGCGTGCACCTGGTGCTCACCATGACCTCCGGCCACCGCGGCGAGGTGCTGCAACAGGACGCGTCGATGCTGAAGCGGACGTTCACCATCCGCGAGTTCGCCCGGATGCTCGACGTACTGGACGGCCGCGCCACGGAAGCCCCCGCCGAGGATCACGGTGACGCAGACGCGCTGGCCGCGAACACCGCGTACTGGCGGAGCCTCCCGGCCCGTGCCGCAGGTGTCCGGCACCTGGCCCTGCCGGCGGATTCCGCGGAGAACGACATCATTGACCCGTACCGGCGCTCCCCCGAGGTGTACCGGCAGATGGAGGACGAACTGGCCCCCGCCATTGTTTCCATCCTGCGGCACGCCCGCCTCAACTCCCCGGCCCGCGGGAACGTCCCGAACTCGCTGTAGCGTCCCGGCGAGCGCTGACAGGCTCCGGCTAGACCGCTGCCAGCACGACGGCGGTACCCGGCTGTGTCCGGCCCGTAACCACCGTGCAGGTGACAGTTTGGCCACGGCTGTAGCCAACCGGGCACCGGCGGGCGGACACTGATCCCACCACAGTCACGGTGAGGTGAGGGGGCACTATGAGCACACCAGGCGGTTCGGACCCATCCGGTCCCGCGGGACCCACGAACCCGGGCACCTCACAGCACGGCCACTGGATGGTGGCGCACGGCCGCCGCCGCTGGATCGCCGCCCTGCTGGCCCTGGTCCTGGTGGCTGCCGCCGTCGTGGCCGTTATCAGCCTCAACCGCGCCGGCAACGTCACGCCGCCGGCCGCCCAGGGCACCGCCACCCCAACCGAAACCACCACCCCCACCCCGTCGGCGACCCCGTCCGAAACACCCCCGCCACCGGCACCGGCGGCTCCTCCGCCGCCCCCGCCCATCGCGGAACTGCCTCCCGGGGCCATGAACGTCCTGGTGATCGGCAGCGACATCCGCGGCGGCACACCGGCAAAAGATGCCGCCGCGCACACGGCAGCCACCGGCGAAGCGCAGGACCACCGGGCGGACACCCTGATGGTGGTCCACGTCCCGGCCGACCGCAGCACGCTCTACCTCATCTCCATCAACCGCGACACGTGGGTGAACATCCCCGGCTACGGCGGCGCCAAGATCAACGCCGGGCTGGAATACGGCGGCATCGACATGCAGACCGCCGCCGTCCAGGAACTGCTGGGCATCACCATCAACCACACCCTGATGCTGGACTTCGGCGGGTTTAAGCTTTTGGTGGACGGCCTGGGCGGCGTCGACGTCAATGTGCCCATCGCGTTCCAGTCCACCATCGAGACCCAGCATGTGTTCCCCGCCGGCATGAACCACCTGGACGGCCAGGCGGCGCTGGAGTTCTCCCGGGAGCGGTACGCCTTCGCCGACGGCGACTTCCAGCGGGTCCGCGACCAGCAGATCATGCTCCGCGCCATCCTGGCCCGCCTCACCGCGGGCGGGGCGCTGAACGACGTCACAGCCGTGCGGTCCCTCGTGGACTTCGCATCCTGCTGCCTCACTGTGGACAAGGGCTTCGACCCCATTCAGGCCGCCATCCTGGCCTATAGCCTGCGGAACCTGGATGCCGGCGCGATCCGCAGCATGACGCTTCCGACGGCGGGGTCCGGGTTCGTTGCCGGGCAGTCGGTGCTGTTCCCGGATTACGGCGGCATTGCAGCGGTGGGCGCAGCCCTGCGGGAGGGCCGGATCGGCGAGCTCGCGAGGGAGTAGGGTCAGGCGCTTCCCGCCGGGCCAGCTTTCGGCGCTGCGCAGATCCGTCACCGACGCGCAGATTCGAGTGCGCGGCCCGTATACAGGGTGCGCCACCGGACTTGCGCGTCGACGCTGAGGGTCCGCGTCGAAGCTGAGGGTGCGCGTCGCAGTCGAATATGGGCGTCGCTCGCGATGATGCGCGTCGATCCGGTGCTGTTCAGCCCGGGCTTACCCGCCGTTCACCTTGCGGAAAAGACCTGTGTGCACGGCGCCGGAAGGGTGGAGGGCATGACTGACATCCCGCGCCGCACCATCGTCAAGGGCTCCGTGCTCGCCGCCGCACTTGCCTCCGCCCCGGCCGCAGCAAATGCCGCAAACGCCGCCACGACGGCCACACCCACCCGGTCACCGGCCGGTGTCGCGTTAGTCCGCAACCGGCTCACGCTTCCCAGCGGCATCGCCACCGGGGACGTCACCTCGGATTCGGCGCTCCTGTGGTCCCGTTCCTCGGAGGCCGGCCGCATGAGGGCGGTGCTCCGGGCAGTGGACGACGGCGGCGCGGTCCTTCGCGGGCGGGGCGCCTTCGAGCGGGTCATCCGCGGGCCCCGGGCCACCCAGGCGTCCGACTTCACCGCGAAGATCCACGCGGGCAACCTCCCCTCTAACACCCACTTCGCCCTGGAGATCAGTTTCGAGGACGACGGCGGCGCCACCGGTGAGACGGTCAACGGCACCTTCCGCACGGCACCGGACAGGGGCGCGGTCAACGGCAAGGGCCGCACCGGTGACACAAGCAACGGAGGCTACGTCCCGGCGTCGTACGCGCAAAGCTTCGTCTGGACCGGCGACACCGCGGGCCAGGGCTGGGGCATCAACGAGGAGATCGGCGGCATGCGGGGCTACCGGGCCATGCACCAGACCCGGCCGGACTTCTTCATCCACTCCGGAGACACCGTGTACGCGGACGGCCCGCTCACCGAAACCGTGGTGGAAAAGGACGGGCAGGTGTGGCGGAACCTGGTCACCGAGGAGGTGTCCAAGGTGGCCGAGACGCTTACCGAGTACCGCGGCAGGCACCGGTACAACATGATGGACGCCAACATGCGGGCCATGTTCGCGGACGTCCCCGTGATCGCCAACTGGGACGACCACGAAACCACCAACAACTGGTACCCCGGCGAAATCCTGGACGACCCCCGCTACACCGTCCGGGACGTCAACACCCTCGCCGCCCGCGGCCGTCAGGCCTGGCAGGAAAACATGCCCATCGCGGACAGCAGCACGTTGTGGCGGCCGGGCACGTTCGACGACGGCGGCCAGTACCAGCCGGCCCGCATCTACCGGAAGATCTCCCGCGGCCCGCAGCTGGACATCTTCTGCCTGGACATGCGCACCTTCAAATCCCCCAACACGGACGGCAAGGAGCAGTACACCACCAACATCCTGGGCCAGGAGCAGGTGGACTGGCTGATCCGGGAGGTCTCGAAGTCCAAGGCGACGTGGAAGGTCATTGCCGCGGACCTGCCCCTGGGCATCATCGTGCCGGACGGTGCCGTGAACCAGGAGAGCCTGGCCAACCGCGACGACGGCGCTCCCCTGGGCCGCGAGCTCGAGATCGCCGGAGTGCTGAGCGCCTTCAAGAGGAACCGCGTGAAGAACGTGGTGTGGCTGACCGCCGATGTGCATTACTGCGCGGCGCACCACTACTCCCCCGAGCGCGCAGCGTTCACCGATTTCGACCCGTTCTGGGAGTTCGTGGCCGGGCCCATCGCCGCGGGCTCGTTCGGACCTAACGCGATGGACGGCACGTTCGGCCCCGAGGTGGTGTTCGCCAAGGCGGGCCGCTTCCCGGGCGAATCACCGCGCGACGGCGAAAACCAGTTCTTCGGGCACGTCCAGCTGGGCGAGGACAACAGTTTCACCGCCAGCCTCCGGAACGCCAACGGCGCCACGGTGTTCTCCAAGGTGCTGGCGCCGGAGCGGTAGGTGCCCGGGGCGGGCATCCCGGCCTTCGACTCCGGCACCGGGGTGCCCCGCCGCCGTCGTCCGTTATCTTTCCGGCCCTGTGGGTACGGCCGCTGGTAGTGTTCCGGATTCGGCGCGGACGCGGACGGGGAGTGACTTTCATGAACGACGACGGACTGACGGAAGCGGTGCAGGAGGCCGGCGCGGTGGAGCTGCTGCTGATCCGGCACGGCGAAAGCGAAGGGAACGTGGCCGCCACCGAGGCACACTTGGCGGGCGCGGAGATCATCGAGGTGCCGGCACGCGATGCCGATGTGAACCTCTCCGATGTGGGCCAGGAACAGGCTGCCGCACTGGGGACGGCCTTGGCGCGGATCGCCGAGGACTGCCGGCCGGACGCCGTGGTGTCCTCCCCCTATGCGCGGGCGCACCAGACGGCAGAAATCGCTGTCGGGACCGCCGGCTGGTCCGTGCAGGTGCAGGTGGACGAGCGGCTGCGTGACCGTGAGCTGGGCATCCTGGACCGGCTGACCCGGGTGGGCGTGGAGACGCGGTACCCGGAGGAGGCCGAACGGCGGTCCTGGCAGGGGAAGCTGTATTACCGTCCGCCGGGCGGGGAGTCATGGGCTGATGTGGCGCTGCGGCTCCGTTCCGTGCTGGCCGAACTGAACAACCTCGGCACCGGACACCGGGTGATGCTGGTCTGCCACGACGCCGTCATCCTGCTGTTCCGCTACCTGCTTGAGGGCATGTCCGAGCAGGAGCTGCTGGACCTCGCGGCCAGCACGTCGGTGCTGAACGCGTCGATGACCCGGTATGTGCGGCCGTCCGGTGCGGGGCCGTGGACGCTGGAGAGCTTCAACGTGGCTGACCACCTGGCCGAGCAGGGCGTCGAAGTCACCGAACATGCCGGGGATGCCAGTGTCCGCCCGCGGTGACACCGGCCCGCAGCTGGTGACGCCCTCGCTGCTGCGGGACTGGCGGCTGCCTGCCCCTGGCGAGGACAAGTATTCGCGCGGCTCCGTACTGGTGGTGGGCGGTGCGCGGAACACCCCGGGGGCTGCGCTCCTGGCAGGTACCGCAGCACTACGGGCCGGTGCAGGGAAGCTGACGCTCGCCGTGGCCGAATCCGTGGCGGTCCACGTGGGTGTCGCCCTGCCGGAGTGTGGTGCCATCGGACTGCCGGAAACCGCTGACGGCTCCGTCACCGCTGAGGGCGTGGACCGGATTTCGGCCAACCTGGACTCGGCTGACGCCATCCTGGTGGGCCCAGGGCTCGACGATCCGGACCTGGCACGGGAGCTTCTTGAGGCGCTCCTGTCCCGCGAAGAGGAAGCCGGTTCTTCAGGGGACGCTGCCGGTGGCGGGCAAGACGGCGGGAAGCACGACGACGGCGGCGCAGGCTCCGGCGCGTCGGGCCGGGAAGGAGGACCCGCCGTCGTCCTTGACGCGTTTGCGCTGGCCGCGCTCGCGGAGCTGGAGGACCGGGTGGCGCCGTGGCGGGGGCGGCTGATCCTGACTCCGAACCCCACCGAGGCCGGCATCCTGCTGGGCCGGGACACTGAGGACCTGGAAACGGACGTGGCCGAAATCGCCCGCAGGTTCGGCGCGGTGGTGAGCTGCCAGGGGCTGATCGCGCGGCCGCCGGGCGTTGGCCCGGAGGAGCCCGGGCTGTGGAAGATCACCACGGGGTACGGCGGGCTGGGGACCTCGGGCAGCGGGGATGTCCTGGCCGGAGCGATCGCCGGTGTGCGGGCCCGCGGAACCACCAGCGCGCAGGCGGCCTGCTGGGGCACGCACCTGCACGCGGCGGCGGCCGACCGGTTGGCCAGCAGGATGGGGCCACTCGGTTTCCTGGCCCGCGAACTCGCCGACGAGCTCCCGGCACTGATGCTGGAGCTGGGCACCTAGATTCTGCCCAGGGCAAGCGATGGCCCCCCGCGTTATCGCGGAGGGCCACCGTATTCGGAGGGGATCACTCGCAACTGCCGATGCGCTACCGGCGCTGTGGCGTTCCTTAACGGCAAACCGCCCAAAACTGGCAGATACAACGCGTTCGGATCCTCCCGGTCCATTCGTTCTACACCGGCGGGCCCGTCACCACAAGGCATCCCCGCCGGTAACTTGGACGGCCCCCGGCCGGAGCCGGAGGCCGCCGCCTCGGGACATCGGTGCACATGCTGCCGGTGCGCTGTCTGGCGCGGTGGCGTGCACAGAGTGGCGAAACGCCCATAGAGGCAGTCAACACAAAGGCCCCAACGTCCCGATCCTGGAAAAACTAGGCTGCGATTTCCTGCTTGGCCCCCTTCATCTCGATTTCGATCTTGCGCGGCTTGGCCTTCTCGGCAACCGGGATCCGCAACGTCAGGACTCCGGCGTCGTAGCTGGCTTTCACGTTTTCCGTGTCCAGGGTGTCGCCGAGGATCAACTGGCGGCTGAAGACACCGCGCGGCCGTTCGGAGGCGATCAGTTCGGTGTTGTTGGCGGCGGGGTCCGGGCGTTCGGCGCGCACTGTCAGCACGTTGCGTTCCACGTCCAGGTCTACGGATTCGGGCGAAACTCCGGGAAGGTCGAAGGCGACCACAAAGTCATGGTCCTCCCGCCAGGCGTCCATCGGCATGGCTGCCGGACGGGCGGCTGTGCCGAGGACCTGCTGGGCCAGCCTGTCCAGCTCGCGGAACGGATCGGTTCGCATCAACATGGCTTCCTCCTCATAAGGGTGGTCCAACACTGTTTAGTTTTTCAGCCGATCTATGGTGGCTGATATAGATTTTTTAGCACCGGTGACACAGGTACGCAAGCCCGTCCGGTGAGTTTTTTTTGGCGGCCAGCGCACGTTCCGGGGCAAGCCGAAGGGGCCCTCCGCAGATCTGCGGAGGGCCCCTTCGACGGGTTGGTTCTGGGGCCTAATCCCGTGTGGGATCAGGGCGGAGAGGTGCCGGCCCCGGGTCGGGAACAGGGAGCGGACCGGGTGGCTCGGGAGTGGGAAACGGGCTGGGCGCCGGCGGGCCGGGGTGGCCGGGCTGCGTGGGATCGGGCGATGTGGGATCCGGGCCGGGCTCCGGCGGGAACGGCGACGGTTCGTGCACTGGCGGGATGGTCATGGATCTTCCCCTCTCACGCTGGGCGGCGCCTGTACCGAGCTAGGTGCCTTGGACTGAACACGATACGCCTGCCTCCTCCGGCCGGACAGGCCGCTCCCCCGCAACGCCCGCTCACATCATGCGGCTCTAACCCCAACGCCCGCTCACATCATGCGGCTCTAACCCCAACGCCCGCTCACATCATGCGGCTCTAACCCCAACGCCCGCTCACTCTCTTCAGAAGAGTGAGCGGGCGTTGGGGTCATAAGCACCACAAGTGAGCGGGCGTTGGGGTTTTAAGCACCACAAGTGAGCGGGGGTTCCAAACCTCAACGCGCGCTGACTCTCCGCCCTCCCCACGTTCCCCCTCCCCACATTCCCCCTCCCCACATTCCCCGGCGCCCAGGAACCCCCGCTGGGTGGAAACGAGAGGGGTTTCTTCCCCGGTAGCGAACGCCGGCCACGGCGGGGTGCCCGATCTATATATTGAGTCCATGACCTCCACTCCGCTGCAGAACTCCGCCAGCACGCCAGCGTCCGCCGCCACCCCGCCCGTGGCCAAGAAGGTGCCCACCGAAAGAACGCACCACGGGGACACCTATGTGGACAACTATGAGTGGCTGCGGGACAAGGAGTCCGCCGAGGTGGTGGAGCACCTGAAGGCCGAGAACGCCTACCAGGAAGCGGTCACCGCCCACCAGGAGCCGCTGCGCGAAGCCATCTTCCAGGAGATCAAGGGCCGCACCCAGGAAACCGACCTCTCGGTTCCGCACCGCAAGGACGGCTGGTGGTACTTCAGCCGCTCGGTGGAGGGCAAGGAGTACGGCATCCAGTGCCGTGTCCGCGCCAATGACACCGATGACAGGATCGCCGACTGGACCCCGCCGGCCGTGGAGCCCGGCGTCGAAATCCCCGGCGAAGAAGTCCTGCTGGACGGCAACGTCGAGGCCGAGGGCCAGCCGTTCTTCTCCGTGGGCGGCACCGCCGTGACGGTGGATGGCACCCTCTACGCCTACGCCGTGGACAACTCCGGCGACGAACGCTTCACCCTCCGGATCAAGGACCTCCGCACCGGCGAACTGCTGCCGGACGTCATTGAAAACATCTTCTACGGAGTGTCCTTCTCCCCCGACGGCAGCCGCCTCTTCTACACCGTGGTGGATGACTCCTGGCGCCCGTACCAGGTGAAGGCGCACGTCCTGGGCACCCCGGTCAGCGAGGACGCGGTGATCTACCAGGAGGACGACACCGCCATGTGGCTCGGTTTCGAGCTCTCCTCGGACCGGCGCTACCTGGTCCTGGGCATCGGATGTTCCGAGTACAGCGAAACCCGGCTGCTCCGCTTCGACGACCCCGCACAGGAAATCACCACCGTCATTTCGCGGGACGAACGCGTCCTGTACGAGGCGGAGCCGTTCCTCCTCGAAGGCCCGGACGGCGTCAAGGCCGAGAAGATCCTCCTCACCCACAACCGCGGCGCCATCAACTCCATGGTGTCCCTGGCGGACCCCGCCGAGCTGGCAAAGCCGCTGGCTGAGCAGGCCTGGCAGACCGTCGTCGAGCATTCCGACGACGTCCGCGTCAACGGTGCCAGCGTCACCTCCACGCACCTCATCGCCTCCATCCGCAAGGACACCATCGAGCGCGTCCAGGTGATGGGGCTGGCCGGGCTGGGCACGCCGGCGCAGCAGGCCCCGGTGGAACCCGCGTTTGACGAGGAGCTCTACACGGCAGGGGTGGGCGGCTCGGACTACGAGGCACCCGTCATCCGGCTGGGCTACACGACCTACTTCACGCCGTCGCGCATTTACGACTTCGTCCTGCCCACCGCGGAGCAGCCCGCCGGCGAGCTGCTGCTGCGCAAGGAAAGCCCCGTCCTGGGCGGTTACGACGGCAGCGACTACGTGGCCACCCGCGAATGGGCGACGGCGGCGGACGGCACACGCATCCCGCTGTCCGTCCTGCGGCACAAGGACATCAGGCAGGATTCGACGGCGGCCGGCCTGGTCTACGGGTACGGCTCCTACGAGCTGAGCATGGACCCCGGGTTCGGGATCGCGCGGCTCTCGCTGCTGGACCGCGGCGTGGTGTTCGTGATCGCCCATATCCGCGGCGGCGGTGAGTTGGGCCGGCACTGGTACGAGGACGGCAAGAAGCTCACCAAGAAGAACACCTTCACGGACTTCGTGGATGCCACGGACTGGCTGGCCGGTTCGGGATGGGTGGACCCTGCACGGATCGCGGCGCTGGGCGGCTCGGCGGGCGGCCTGCTGATGGGCGCCATCGCCAACATGGCACCGGAAAAGTACAAGGCCGTGGTGGCCCAGGTGCCGTTCGTGGACCCGCTCACCAGCATCCTGGACCCGGACCTGCCCCTCTCCGCCCTCGAGTGGGAGGAATGGGGCAACCCGATTACCGACGCTGACGTGTACGCGTACATGAAGTCCTACTCGCCCTACGAAAACGTGCGCGACGTGGCCTACCCCAAGATCGCCGCCGTGACGTCCTTCAACGACACCCGCGTCCTCTACGTCGAGCCCGCCAAGTGGGTGCAGGAACTGCGGAACCGCACCACCGGATCCGAGCCGATCCTCATGAAGATCGAGATGGACGGCGGGCACGGCGGCGCCTCCGGCCGGTACGTGCAGTGGCGCGAACGGGCGTGGGATTACGCGTTCATCGCCGACTCCCTGGGCGCCACGGAACTGCTGCCGGGGGCCGGGCTGAAGTAGGCCCTCCTTAAGTGGAGCGTACGACGGCGGTGCCGCGCCGCCGTCGTACGCCCGCCTTTCGTCCCCGCGCCCGGATGCCGTCCCCTCCACGGGTATCCAGAAATGATCACCATGCTTACTATTGTTGGGCAGTTGTTTTCCGCCGCACGAAGCCGAAGGAGCAGCAATGTCACTCAGCAAGGGAACGCACGTGGAGTGGAACACCTCCCAGGGCAAGACGCACGGCAAGATCGTGGAGAAGAAAACCAGCGACTTCGAACTGGACGGCAACACCCACCGTGCCAGCCAGGATGAACCGCAGTACGTGGTGGAGTCGGACAAGACCGGCGCCCGGGCAGCGCACAAGGCGTCGGCACTGACCGAGAAGAAGTAGCGCCGTGGCCGCTTTGCATGAAGTGGTCATCATTGGCGGCGGCAACGCGGGAGTGTCGCTGGCGGCGCGGCTGGAGCGGTACGGGGTCCGGGACGTGGCGCTCATCGAGCCCAAGGACCACCACTTCTACCAGCCGTTGTTTTCCCACATTGCCGGCGGCCGCGCACAGGCGAAGGAGGCCGTCCGGAGCCAGGCCGCGGTGACCCCGCCCGGCGTGGAATGGATCCGGGATGCCGCCGTGGACGTGGACGCGAATACCAACACGGTCACGCTGGCATCCGGCTCAACTGTCGGGTACGGGCAGCTGGTGGTTTGCCCTGGGCTGCAGTACGACTGGGACGCCGTGCCGGGCCTTGCTGATGCCGTCCATTCACCGCACGGCGCCACCCACTACGAGTTCGAGCTGGCGTCGAAGGCCTGGACCCTCCTCAGCGGCCTTACGTCGGGCACGGCCGTGTTCACCATGCCTTCCGGGCCCATCAAGTGCGGCGGAGCCAGCCAGAAGCCCATGTACCTGGCCTGCGACTACTGGCGGCAACAGGGCGTCCTGGACAAGATCCGGGTGGTGATGGTGCAGCCCTACCCCACCGTGTTCGGCGTGCCGGAGGTGGACCGCGAACTGGACCGGAAGATCGCCGAATACGGCATTGAGCTGCGGACGGACAGCGAACTGGTGTCCGTGAATGCAGCACGCCGGGAGGCGACCATCCGCAACCTCGGCTCAGGCAGCCAGGACACCCTGCAGTACGACGTCCTCAACGCGGTGCCGCCGCAGTCCGCGCCGGACTGGCTGAAAGCCACCGACCTCCCGGCCCCCGCGGACAAGGGCGGTTTCGTGGAGGTGGACCGGCAGACCCTCCGCCACCTGCGGTACCCCAACATCTGGTCCCTGGGTGACGCCGCCGGGACCACCAACTCGAAGTCCGGCGGGGCGCTGCGCAAGCAGACCAAGGTGCTGGCCAAGAACCTGGTGGCCGCCCGGAAAGGAAAGCCGCCCACGCAGAAGTACAACGGCTATTCGGTCTGCCCGTTCACCGTCTCACGCGACACCGTGGTGTTCGCCGAGTTCGACGACAGGTACCGGCCCATGCCCACCATCCCCCGGATCTCCACCTGGAACGAAAGCAAGGCGTCCTGGGTGGTGGACCGCGACGTCTTCCCGCAGGTCTACTGGAACCTCATCCTCAAGGGCCGGGCCTAGGGACCCCCGCGGACGCGGCAGGCCTACCCGGCCGGCCCGTCGGCGGACACCGGCACATCGCCGGCCCGCCACTCGTCGGCGAGGACTGCGTAGATCATCTCCGTGGCCCACTGGTCCTTGTAGAACCACTTGTCCACGTGGCGGCCCTCCAGCCGCATGCCCAGGCGTTGGCAGAGCGCGGCGGAGGCGGTGTTGAGTTCGTCCAGCCGCGCTTCGATCCGGCGCAGGCCAAGCTTCCCGAAACCATAGTCCAGGACCGCTGCCGCCGCTTCGGTGGCGTAGCCCTTGCCGCGTGCCTGCGGTGCCATGGACCAGCCCACTTCCGCCTGGCCGCGGCCCGGGAGCCACTTGAGTACCACTTCCCCCAGCAGGCCCGGCTCCCCTGCGGCTTCTATGGCCAGGCAGAGCCAGTCGCCTTCCTTCTCGTAAACGAAGTTGGCGTATTTCCCCACGTACTCCATGGATTTGGTGTAGCTTTTGGCCGGCCCGGGCAGGAACCGGGCGGTCTCCGCGAGCGAGTGGTAGGCGTGGAAGGCCTCCAGGTCTCCGGCTTCGAAGCGCCGCAGGACCAGGCGGCCGGTACGGATGGGCAGTGCGATGTCCGGCATCGGGGCGCTACCGGCCGGAACCAACGACGGCGGCAGTCGCCTCGGCGATGGCGCGCTCCTCGTCGGTGGGAACCACCAGGACGGGGATGGCGGACTGCGGCGTGGAAATAACGCGCGGTTCCTTGGACCGGGCAGCATTCAGGCCGGCGTCGACCTCTATGCCCAGCGCACCCAGGCGGTCCGCGACCAGCGCGCGGAACTGGTGGGAGTTCTCGCCGATGCCCGCCGTGAACACCAGCGCCTTGGCCCCGCCGACGGCCACGTGGTAGCCGCCGATGTACTTGGCCAGCCGGTAGGACGTGACGGCGAGCGCCATGGTTGCTTTGGCGTCGCCGGCCTCGGAGGCCTCCACCACGGAGCGCATGTCATTGTTGCCGGCCAGGCCCTTGAGCCCGGACTCGCGGTTGAGCATGGAGTCCAGGTCCTCGGGGGTCCAGCCGGCGCGGCCCAGGAACACCATGATGGACGGGTCCAGGTCGCCGGAGCGGGTCCCCATCACCAGGCCTTCAAGCGGGGTGAATCCCATGGACGTATCCACGGAGTGGCCGCCCTGGATCGCCGTGACGGAGGCGCCGTTGCCCAGGTGGGCGATGACGGCGTCGAACTCCTCCACGGGCAGGTCCAGCAACGCGGCAGCACGGCGGGCAACATACTCGTGCGAGGTGCCATGGAAGCCGTACCGGCGGATGCCGTGGTTGGTGTAGAGCTCGTCCGGGACAGCGTAGCGCCAGGCGTGTTCGGGAAGGGTCCGGTGGAAGGCGGTGTCGAACACGGCCACCTGCGGCATGTCCGGCCATTTCCTGGTGATGGCCCGGATGCCCAGGACGTTGGCGGGGTTGTGCAGGGGCGCCAGCGGGTTAAGCCGCTCGATGGCGCGGGTGATCTCGTTGTCGATCAATACCGGCTCGGCGAACCGCTCCCCGCCGTGCACCACCCGGTGGCCCACGGCGCCGAGCTCCAGGTCGCCCAGCTCCTCATGGATGGCGGCTTCCACCTGCTCCAGCGCCTCCGCATGGTCCCGAGGGCCCACGATTTCGCCGTCGCCGTCACCGCCGTTGCCCATGCCGATCTTCTCGACCAGCCCCTCGGTCAGCACCGTCCCGGCGCCCACATCGCGCACCTGGTATTTGAGCGAGGACGAACCGGAGTTGATGACGAGCACGAGCATGCGGGGCCTCCTGGGGCTTGCTTCTGCAGTTCAACCCCCACTATAGGTGGCGGTACTGGGCACCCGACGACAAACTTGTATATGAGAACCATTCTCATTAGAGTCATGACCATGCAACTCACATTGATCAGTTCCCTGGACGCCCTGTGCCGCCAGCAGGCCTGCGAAGCCGCAGCCGCGCAGAACCCTGGCGCTGTCATGGTCCTCCACGACCTGCTGGAAGACGGACTGGTGCTCCGAAGGCTGATCCGCGACCGGGAAATCCTCGAACGCATGGAAACCCACCTTGAGCACGGCTGCCTCAGCTGCACGGTCCGGCTGGATGTTGTTCCCACGGTGGAACGGCTGCTGGAACGCGGCGAGCGGACGGCCATCATCGGCCTCCCGCCGGGAGTATCCCTGGAATCCGCCGTTGGAGCATTGCAGCGCGGGCTTCCCAACGGCGCCGCTATCGCCAATGCCGTCCTGGCGTGCGCCCCGGATGCACTTGAGGACCACATCTGGGACCGCCACACGCTGTTCGAGTCCGGTTTCACCGCCGCCCCGGACGACCACCGCACGCCGGGCGAGTTCCTGCTGGGTGAACTGTGCTTCAGCGACACCGTCCTGTTGGCCGAACCCGACGTGGTTCCCGCCAGCCCTGCGATGCGCCGCCGTGGCCTCCAGCTCATCCCGGAACTGGCACCGCACGCCCACATTGCGGCCGGACCCCGCGACATCCACCCGGGCAGCCATGACTGCCGGGAAGCGCTGGGACGCTCAAACCCCGGCGCGGTGCGCATCCCGGCGTCGTCCGGCGCGTCACCCTTCACCACCGTGGTCCATCGATCAGCACGGCCACTCCACCCGCGCAGGTTCCAGGAGGCGCTGCCGTCCCTTGCGGAAGGATGCACCTGGCTGCGCGGCAGGCTGTGGATCGCCTCCGCACCCAAGCGCCGGATCGCCATCCAGGGCATTGGCCCCCGCGTCTGGCTCGAGAACACAGGCCCCTGGCTGGCGGACCGGAGCCCGGAGGCCCGTGCTCCACTCGAGGATGTGGACGGGCACCTGGACTGGCACCCCGTCCACGGAGACCGATGCACCGTCATCGCCGCAACCGGCGCCGGACTCGACGCCACAGAAATCGCCGCCTTGCTGAGCAAATGCGAATTGACCGACGCGGAGATGGCGGCAGGCTTCGGCAACCTCCCGGACCCGTTCCATCTCGACCCCGAACCGGGCCTGGACCCGCCAGGCCAGCAGGACGAAAACCCGCTAACCCACACCCCAAGGAGTACTCCATGAAAGTAAGAAATTCCCTTAAGGCCCTGAAGAAGATCCCGGGAGCGCAGATAGTCCGGCGGCGCGGCAGAACATTTGTGATTAACAAAAAGAACCCGCGGATGAAGGCCCGCCAGGGGTAAGGCCGCCCCGGATCGCTCCGGCTCTCATTGCCACCCGGGGCGGCGGGGGCCTAGAGTCGGCGGACAGGCTGGACCACGTCGAGAGGACTCTCCGAATGACGAACGACCCCACTTCCAACGAAGAAAACGATCCCACCAACACCGGCTCCAGCAGCACCGCGCCGCTTCAGCCGGGCGAATCCGAAGGGGGCTCGAGTTCCAAGGACCCTGCGGGCGTGGAGGGCGCCAACCCGGCGCTGGACGATACCGGAGACCTCAAGGCTGCCGAAACCGGGGATGCCCCCGAAGCGCCCGAGGACCGTGAGGGCCTGGACCTGACCCCGCAGGGGCTGTCCGATGAGCCGGCCAAGGAAGAGGACGACGACAGCCTCGCCAAGCCGGACAACAGCTAGGCACAACGAACACTCCCGACGGCGGCACCCGGCTTTTTCACCAAAGCCGGGTGCCGCCGTCGTACTTTCCCTAGGCCTGGGCCTGGATGGCCGTGATGGCCACCGTGTTGACGATGTCCTCCACCGTGCAGCCGCGGGAGAGGTCGTTGACCGGCTTCCGCAAGCCCTGCAGTACGGGCCCGACGGCGACGGCCCCGGAGCTCTGCTGCACCGCCTTGTACGTGTTGTTGCCGGTGTTCAGGTCAGGGAAGATGAAGACGGTGGCCTGCCCTGCCACGGACGAACCGGGCATCTTGGATTCCGCGATGGACGCGTCCACGGCGGCGTCATACTGGATGGGCCCTTCGACGGCGAGGTCCGGCCGGCGCTCCCGCACCAGCTCGGTGGCCTGCCGTACCTCATCCACGGCCTCGCCCGAGCCGGAGCCGCCGGTGGAGTAGGACAGCATGGCCACCCTGGGCTCCACGCCGAACTGGGCCGCCGTCTCCGCTGATGCGAGCGCGATGTCCGCCAGCTGCTCCACGTTGGGGTCCGGGTTCACGGCGCAGTCGCCGTACACCAGCACCCGGTCCGGCATGAGCATCAGGAACACCGAGGAGACGATCTTCACGCCCTCCCGGGTCTTCACGAACTCCAGGGCCGGCCGGATGGTGTGCGCGGTGGTGTGCGCTGCGCCGGAGACCATCCCGTCCACCACGCCCAGCTGGACCATCATGGTGCCGAAGTAGCTGACGTCCTGCATGATTTCGAGCGCCTTGGGCAGGTCGACACCCTTGTGGGCGCGGAGTTCGGCGTACTTTTCGGCGAACTGCTGCCGCAGCTCAGAGGTTGCCGGGTCCACGATGTTGATTCCGGTGAGGTCGATGCCGCGGGAGGCCGCCAGCTCGCGCACGTCCGTTTCGGGGCCGAGGACCGTGAGGTCGCAGACGTCGCGGCGGTGCAGGATCTCGGCGGCGCGCAGGATGCGAACGTCGGTTCCCTCCGGCAACACCACGTGGCGGCGCTGGGCGCGGGCACGTTCGATCAGGTCGTGCAGGAACCGCAGCGGAGTCATGCGTTCCGGCCGGGGCAGGTGCAGCCGCTCCATCAGCTCGGCCTCGTCCACGCGCCTCGACCACAGGCCAAGCGCGGAGGCCACCTTGCGGCGGTGCCCGGACCAGATCTCGCTGCGGACCTCGGACACGCGCCGGGCGGTGGTGTAAGTGTCCGCGCTGGCGGCGAAGACCGGGAAGGGTGCCTGGGCCAGGAGCGGGTAGATGTTGGCGTCCGGGGCGAGCCCGCCGGTGAGGATGAGGGCGGAAGCCACTGGGAATTCCGGCGAGAACGACGAGGCCAGGCAGGCCACCATTACATCGGCCCGGTCCCCCGGCACGATCACCAGGGCTCCCTCGTCCAGGACGTTGAGGAAGTTGCCCACGTTCATGGCGGCCACCTTGATGTCCTTCACGTCGCGCTCCATGTCGGCCCGGCCGGCGATCTGCCGGACGCCCAGTGCGGCGGCCACTTCACCGGTGGTGGGGCGGGCGATCTCTTCCAGCTCGGGCAGGACGTAGACGGGACGCTTGGAGGCGCCGGGCTTGATGGCGGCGGCGATGGCCTCGACGTCGTCCGGGTCCGCCCGGTTGACCAGGATGGCCAGCAGCGAGCATTTTTCGGCGGCGAGTTCCTTGCGGGCAACCTCGACGGCGGCGGCGGCCTCCGCGACGGTCCGCCCCTTGGCGCCCACCACGGCCACGATGGGGGCAGCGAGGTTGTTGGCCAGGCGCGCATTGAGGTCGAACTCGACGGCGGCGTCCTGGCCCGTGAGGTCCGTTCCCTCCACGATCACCACGTCGCAGTGCCGGGCAATGTCGGCGAAGATTTCCACGCAGCGGGCGTCGATCTCTTCGCGCTGCCCCTCGGCCAGCAGCGTCCGGACCTCCTCGAAGGTGAGGCCGCCGCGGCAGCGTTCATCCTCCAGGGCGAACCGGGATTTCATCAGGGTGACCATGGGGTCCTCGCTGGCCACAGGGCCCTGGACCACGGGCTTGAAGAAGCCGATCCGGTCCGCGTGCCGGTGCAGGGTGTCCGCCAGGCCGAGAGCCACAAGTGACTTGCCCGAGCCCGGGGTGGTTGCGCTGACGTAGATGCCTTTGGCCATGGTCCGCCCTTTGCTGTTCTTGCTGGTGCCGGTCCTCCCATCCTTGCACCTCCGGCGCCCCAACGAACAAAGATGCGCGCCGCCGTCGTGCGTTCCTGCCCGGCTGCTTTCCTTCCCACCGTGCGGCGCGCCGCGGACGACGGCGTGTCCCCCGCTTTGGCGCCTGGAGCGGCTCAGTAAGTGGGCAGGAAGGCCGTGCCCGGCGGCGCCACCCTTGACACCGGACCCCCTCATGGGATTACCTAATGAACATTCGGTAAATAAAGCTGGAGGCAATGACGCATGGCTGAAGCAACACTCTCCGGGGCCACCCACCCCATCCTGGAAAATGACTACGCCTCCGAGTGGATGGGCATCGAGGTCCTGGCGCTCAGCGACGGCCACGCCACCATCCGGATGACCCTCCGGCAGGAAATGCTCAACGGCTTCGGCATGGCCCACGGCGGAATGATCTTCGCCTTCGGCGACACCGCCTTCGCCCTCGCGTGCAACCCGATCAGCCCCGCACCCGGAGAGGGAAACACCATCACCGTTGCCTCCGGCGTCGACATCAATTTCCTCAAGCCGGCGTTCCGCGGCCAGGTCCTCACCGCCGTGGCAGACCGCCGGTCCAGCGCCGGCCGCAGCGGCCTCTACGACATCCAGATCTTCGCCACCGATGCCCACACCCCCGGCGCGGACCCCGGCACCAGCACCCCGGGCGAGCTCATCGCCGAGTTCCGCGGACGCAGCCGCACCATCCCCAAGAAGTAGGAAAACCATGACCCTGCATGCCCCCGAAACCCCTGCCGCCGCGTCCGTGGACACCGCCGCCACCGGCACCGACGCCGTCCTGGACCGGGAGGAGACCATCTCCCGCGACGAACTCGAGGCGCTCCAGCTCAGCCGCCTCCAGCACACCGTCTCCTACGCCTACGAGCGCGTGCCGCTGTACAAGCGCAAGTTCGACGAAGCCGGCATCCACCCGAACGACCTCCGCGAACTGGCCGACCTCGGCAACTTCCCCTTCACCACCAAGGACGACCTGCGCGCCGAATACCCGTTTGGCATGTTCGCCGTGCCGCAGAACGAAGTAGCCCGCATCCACGCCAGCTCGGGCACCACCGGCCGGCCCACCGTCGTCGGCTACACCAAGCAGGACCTGGCCGACTGGGCCAAGCTGGTGGCCCGCAGCTTCCGTGCCGCCGGCATCCGCCCGGGCATGAAGGTCCACAACGCCTACGGCTACGGCCTGTTCACCGGCGGCCTGGGCGCGCACGCCGGCGCCGAGGCCCTGGGCTGCACCGTGATCCCGATGTCCGGCGGCCAGACCGAACGGCAGATCCAGCTGATCCAGGACTTCAAGCCGGACGCCATCCTGGCCACGCCCACCTACCTGCTCACCATCGCCGATGCCATGGCGCACATGGGCATCGACCCCGCCTCCACCTCTTTGAAGTTCGCCGTTTTGGGCGCCGAGCCGTGGACGCAGGAGATGCGGCACGAGCTCGAGGTCATGATGAACATCAAGGCGTGCGACATCTACGGCCTGTCCGAGGTGATGGGCCCGGGTGTTGCCGGCGAGGCAGTAGAGACGCAGGACGGCAGCCACATCTGGGAGGACCACTTCCGCCCCGAAATCATCGATCCCTTCAACCCCCTGGCGGGCAAGGATAACGTCCTGCGCGACGGTGAACACGGCGAACTCGTCTTCACCTCACTCACCAAGGAAGCCCTGCCGATCATCCGCTACCGCACCAAGGACCTCACCCGGCTCCTGCCCGGCACCGCCCGCCCGGCTCACCGCCGGATGGGCCGCATCACCGGCCGCAGCGACGACATGATCATCCTGCGCGGCGTGAACCTCTTCCCGTCCCAGATCGAGGAAATTGCCCTCCGCATCCCCGAGCTCAGCCCGCACTTCCAGCTCGAGCTCACCCGCCCGGAAGGGCAGCGGATGGACCAGCTGACCGTCCGGATCGAACGGCGGGACGCCGTCACCATTGAGCAGAGCACGACGGCGGCACGCGCCTTGAAAGAGCAGATCAAGATCCACGTGGGTTCTTCGTGCACGGTGGACGTGGTGGATCCCGGATCGCTTGAGCGCTCCAACGGCAAGCTCCGCCGCATCTACGACATGCGGCCCAAGGGATAAACGGAGCCGGCAGGCCCGGGCCCCGGTCCGGGCCGACCGACCGTTCATGAGAAACTAGCCACTATGCCCAGCCAGACCACCAGCACCAACGGCGCAGCCGCCAACGGATCAGCCAAGCGCGGCCGCCCCGGCTACGACCAGCAATCGGTGCTGCGCATCGCCGTCGACGTCTTCAACCGCCATGGCTACGACGCGACGTCCATGGGGATCCTCGCGGACAACCTCGGCATCTCCAAGTCGGCCATTTACCACCACGTGCCGTCCAAGGGCGATCTGCTGAAGCTTGCCCTTGACCATGCGCTGGGCGGGCTGGAGTCCATCCTGGAACAGCCCGAGGCCACCGCAGGTGCCGCCGATGCCCGGCTGGAATTCGTGCTGCGCCGCACCGTGGCGGTCCTTGTGGAGCGCCTGCCGTTCGTCACCCTGCTGCTGCGGTTGCGGGGCAACACCGAGATCGAGCGGGACGCGCTGGAACGCCGACGCACGTTCGACCACAAGGTGGCGGCACTGATTTCCGCCGCCCGGGATGAGGGTTCGCTGCGCCAGGACATCGATCCGCGCACGGTTACCCGCCTCCTGTTCGGCATGATCAACTCCATCGTGGAGTGGTACAAGCCCGGCGGTTCCCTGAGCCCGGAGAAGCTCGCGGACGACGTCATCACCATGGCCTTCGACGGCCTGCACGGGCACGCGACCCCCACCACCTGACCTCGCCGGGCCTTCACTATCACCGGGCACTCCGCAAGTAATAAGGGTGCTTGGTATTTTCCCTGCTTCGAGGCTACGGTGGTAGAAAGCCACTGATTACAGGGAGGTAGGGAAGATGAGCACCCACAAAGAAGAGCCCGAGGCAGGATTCATCATTCCGGATCCGTCCAAGATCCGGGAGGACATCCCCGGGGATGCCGCCGACGAAGCAAACGTCATCCGCTTCAGCGAGGAGCAGGCCCTGATCGAGGAGCAGTCGCACGGCATCCGGCCGGACACCTACAGCGTCCCCGCCGGCGGCCCCACCATGGAAGAGGCCCGCGGCAACATGGACCTCTCCGACCAGAGCGAGTCCGGCAAGGGCACCGGCCGCGAGGATGACAGCAGCGACGACGGGCTGCACGGCGGCGCGGAATCCTGACACTCCCGCACTAAACCCCGGGCGGCAGTCAGCCCGGGCGCACTAACTTCCAGGCCCGGCGATGGGCAGCCCTGCCCATCGCCGGGCCTGTTTTTGCGCCGTAAACTTGGAACACCAACCACGGAAAAGGCCTTGGCATCTCTGCGGCCTAATAAATCCATACGTTATAGTTACTCGTGTTCGCATCACATCATCAGGGGGAATCATGATCAGGAACCGCACTTTTTCGCGCCCATTTACCGTCTTGGGCGTTGCCGCCGTCCTGGGGCTGGGCCTGTCCGCTTGCGCAGCTGAGGCGCCTGCCGCCTCCGAAACCCAGCCCTCAACCGAAGCGACTACTGCAGCGTCGGCGTCACCCAGCAGCTCCGCCAGCGCGTCAGCCAGCGCTTCTGCTGCCGCCCCGGCCGGTGCTTCCGGAACCGCGAAGGACCTTACGGCTCCCGGGACAAAGCTCGGCCTGGGCGAAAAGGCAGTCACCCACACCAACACGGGCAAGGACAAGGCTGACGCCAAGTACACGGAGGCCACCTACACCACCAGCGTCACCAAGATCACCGCTGGTGCCGAGGCCGATCTCGCCGCCCTGAAGGATGCGGCGAAGTTCGCCGGGCAGACGCCGTACTACGTGTTCACCGAACACACCCTGGACAGCCTGAGCAAGCCCTCCGCCGGCATCAGCGAACCCCGCTTGAACGCCCAGCTGAAGGACGGGACGGATGCGCAAAAGCTGATCATCCTCGGCTCCCTGGACCAGTGCCCCACCAAGAGGTTTGAGACCACCGGTTCGAGTGACACCCTGAGCTACAAGGTGGGCAGCACCATGACCTCGTGCCAGGTCTTCCTCGCACCCGCTGGCGACGAGATCGTCTCGGCGGACTACGCCGATTCCGGCTTCAGCTACGCAAGCTCCAGCGACAACCCGTACCGCAAAAACCCGATCGTCTGGTCCAAGTAGGGAGCGGCCCGGCCACCAGCAGGCCGGGCCGTAAACCGACGCAGGGGCGCCCCGATCCGACCGGAGCGCCCCTGCTGCTGTTTATGCTTCCTAGACCTGGTAGTCCGGCTGCCCGTTCAGCCGCTCGTGGACGCAGAGGATGTTGTGCTCGGTGTCCATGAACCACGCGCACTTCTCCGAGTCGGTGGTGCAGATGTGGTTTTCGGTCCGAAGGTTGGGCAGGTCGTAATCCTGGAACCGCACGCCCATGGCTTCCATCTCCCGGACGGTCCGTTCGATGTCCGTCACTTCGAAGCTGAGGGCCGTGTGCTCGGAGTGCTTGCCGTCCGAGACGGGCATCAGCTGCAGCATCGGGCCGCCGTCGGTGCCGAGTAATTCGCTCCCATCGTCTGTCATTCCGCGGTGCGGGAGTCCGAGTTTCCCGGTGTAGAAACTGCGGGCGCGGGCTGCGTCATCGACAGGCAGGATGGTTGTGGCTGTGCTCATTTTAAGGGTCATGTGGCCACCTCCTACGAGGCAGAATCTTACGCCGGGGAGCTGCGAAACACCCTCCCCCTTTTTGCCCAGCACCCCCGCACCCCGCCCAAACCCCCGCTCACTCGTGGCGCCCAAAAACCAAACGCCAGCTCACTTCTGGCGCTTAAGAACCAAACGCCAGCTCACTTCTGGCGCCTAAAAACCAAACGCCAGCTCACCTGGGTGAGCTGGCGTCCGGCGGTAAGACACCACAAGTGAGCCCGCGTCGGAACGAAAGCGACCACAAGTGAGCGCGCGTCGGGGAGGGGGGCTACTTTTCGACGAGGGTAAGGACGTCGTAGGTGGCCACGATCTCGTCGTCCTGGTTGGTGAGGACGGCGTCCCAGGCCACCTCTCCGTATTCGTCCGTTTCCCGCGGCGTGATCTTCTTCGCGGTGAGGGTCACCCGGATGGAGTCGCCGGCGGCAACAGGGGTGATGAAGCGCAGGTTCTCCAGCCCGTAGTTGGCCAGGACGGGGCCCGGCGCAGGCTCCACGAACAGTCCGGCGCCCCAGGCCAGCAGGAGGTAGCCGTGCGCCACGATGCCGGGGAAGAACGGGTTGGCCTCGGCGGCTTCCTGGTTGGTGTGGGCGTAGAAGGTGTCCCCGGTGGTGTTGGCGAAGGCCGTGATGTCCTCCAGGGTGACCTGCCGCAGGTCCGAGCGGACTGCATCGCCGATGTGCAGGGTCGCCAGGTGCTTGCGGAACGGGTGCGTCCCCTCGGTATCCACCGTGAAGTTGCGGTCCGCCCCGGTGTGCCAAACGCCTGTGACGGCCGTGAGCATGTTGGGCGAACCCTGGATGGCGGTGCGCTGCATATGGTGCAGGACGGAGCGGATGCCGCCGAGCTCTTCGCCGCCGCCGGCGCGGCCGGGGCCGCCGTGCACCAGGTGCGGGACGGGTGAGCCGTGGCCGGTTGAGGTGCGGGCGTCTTCGCGGTTCAGCATGAGGACGCGGCCGTGGTGCGCGGCAATGCCGGTAACCAGTTCACGCGCCACGTCGGGATCGTTGGTGCACACGGATGCCACCAGCGAGCCGCCGCCGCGGGCTGCCAGCCGGACGGCGTCGGCGAGGTCCGTGTAGCCCACCACGGAGGAGACGGGGCCGAAGGCTTCCAGCGAGTGCAGCGCCTCGGCTTCGGGGTTGTCCCAGTTGAGGACCACGGGGGCCATGAAGGCGCCGGCGTCCACCACGCCGGTGGTTCCGTCGGCGGAGGTGACCGACGGCGAATCAAGGGTTCCGTACGCGAGCTCACCGCCGGCGTCGAGCATGGACTGCACGGCTGCCCGGACGTCCTCAAGCTGTTCCACGGACGCCAGCGCACCCATGGTGACGCCCTCGGCGCGCGGATCGCCCACCACCACGCGCTCCTGGATGCGCTTGCCGATGGCGGCGGAAACCGCAGCCACCAGCTCCTGCGGCACGATGGCGCGACGGATGGCGGTGCACTTCTGGCCGGCTTTGACGGTCATCTCGGTGACCACGGATTTGACGAAGGCTTCGAATTCCGGGGTGCCCTCCACCGCGTCGGGGCCGAGGATGGCGGCGTTGAGGGAGTCGGTTTCGGAGGTGAACCGGACGCCGCCCTCCACTACGTTCGGGTGCGCCTTCAGGGACTTGGCGGTGGCGGCGGACCCGGTGAAGGACACCAGGTCCCGGTAGTCGAGCACGTCCAGCAGCCCGCGGACGGAGCCGGAGACCAGCTGCAGCGACCCCTTGGGCAGGATGTTGGACTCCACAATGGCCTTCACCACGGCGGCGGCAACGTAGCCGGTGGGGGTGGCGGGCTTGACGATGGTGGGCACGCCGGCGATGAACGCGGGGGCGAACTTTTCCAGCATGCCCCACACCGGGAAGTTGAAGGCGTTGATTTGCACTGCGACGCCGGGGATGCGGGTGTAGATGTGTTCGCCTGCGAAGGATCCGTCCTTGGACAGCACCTCCATGGGCCCGTCCACCACCACCTGCGAGTTGGGCAGTTCGCGCCGGCCCTTGGAACCGAAAGTGAAGAGCACGCCGATGCCGCCGTCGATGTCCACCATGGAATCGATCTTGGTGGCGCCGGTCTGGTAGGAGAAGCCGTAGAAGTGTTCACGGCGGGCGTTCAGGTACTGCGCCAGCTCCTTGAGCTTGAGGGCGCGCTGGTGGAAGGTCAGCCTGCCCAGCTCGGCCTGGCCGGTGGTCCGGCCGAATTCCACGGCCGCCGCAAGGTCCAACCCCTCGGTGCTCACCTTGGCCAGGAGCTCGCCCGTGCTGGCGTCGCGGACCGGGGTGCCAGCGGCGGAGCCGGTTTCGGGCGTCCACCAGGAGTCCATAATGAAGCTGGGCACCGTCTCCACGGTATCGAGCGTGGCGTGGGGCGCTGTGGCAGTGGTGGTCATCGTTGACGGGTCCTTCCAACAAAAGGGGCAGACAAACGGTGAATCATTACTGACCGTCCGTTCGGTAATATAAGTACCATACAGGAATGTCCCCGCAGCGCACTAGGAGAGCACATGAGCGACGCCGCCCCGCACCACTCCCCCACAGAGCATGAACTGTGGAAGATCACCCTCGGTGAGCTCGACGAGAAGATGGGGGTGAAGATCCTGGAGGAGTCCGTGGAGCGGGTGGTCGCCACCATGCCCGTGGAGGGAAACCGGCAGTCGTTCGGCCTGCTGCACGGCGGTGCTTCGCTGGCGGTGGGTGAGGCCGTGGGGTCCTGGGCGGCGGTCATCCACGCGAGCACCATGGGCAAGACGGCGGTGGGTATCGACGTCTCCGCGACACACCACCGCTCCGCCAGGGAAGGCCAGATCACCATCACGGCCACACCCATCCACCTGGGCGGAACGCTGACCACGCATGAAGTGCTCATCACCAACGAGGCCGGCCAGCGGCTCTGCACCCTGCGTATCACCAACCTGATCAGGAAGCACAAACACCAGGCATAAATAAAATGTTCCCCGGACCTGCATCCGTGGACCCAGTTCCCGCGGTATTAAGCGCGTAAGCACAAACAGCCCGGCCACCGGGCATCCTTCAAGGAGTTTGATATGCGCAAAATCAGCTACGCCGCCGGAGCACTTTCACTCGCCGCCTCACTGGCGTTCGCCGCTCCCGCCCAGGCCGGAGGATGGCACCATGATGACGACCCCGCGCTGCTGTCCGTACTTCATGGCGTTCCCGGCCTGACCGTGGATGTGTGGGTCAACGGCGCCCTCACGCTGGATGACTTCAAGCCCGGCACCCTGGCAGGGCCGCTGGAACTGGCCGCCGGCGACTACCAGATCGCCATCACCGCCGCCGACGCCACCAGCGCCGACAATCCTGTCATCGGACCCGTGGACGTGGAGCTCGAAGAAGGCGGCAACTACACCGCCGTGGCCCACCTCAATGCCGACGGGGCCCCCACCGCCACGCTCTTCACCAACGACACCAAGGCTCCCCGCAACGACCGCAAGGGCAAGCTGACGGTCCGGCACGTAGCGGCCGCTCCCGCCGTCGACGTGCTGGCCGGCGGAAAAGCGATCATCGAAGGCCTGAGCAACCCGGACGAGGCCACGCTGAAGCTCAAGGCCGGCACCTACTCGGCGTCGGTGGCTGCAGCCGGCACCACCGATCCGGTGATCGGCCCGGCGGACGTCACCGTCGAGGGCGGGAAGAACACCATCGTTTACGCGTGGGGCAGCCTGTCTGACGGCACCCTGGGCGTGGCAGTGCAGGTGGTTGACGGCACGAACAGGTGGCACGGCCACCACTGACCGCCAGCCAAACCCGCTTTGACGCCGGAGGGGCGGGACGCTTCACGCGTCCCGCCCTTCCGCTGCTATTTGGGGGAACGCTGGCCCCTGCGCCGCACCAGAACTGTCAGGATGATTCCGACGGCGAGCGCGGCGGCCGCTGCGAGGGCCGCGGGCACCAGCCCCGACGGTCCGGTGTTCGCCAGGTTGGCGGGGGACGTACCGGCATCAAAAGGTACGACGACGAGACCGGCGTCCGCTGGCGGTTGCGGTGCCGCGGGGGCGGGCACAGCCGGGGCCGGGTCAGCAGGGACGGCTGGTACGGGTGCCGGGTCCGCGGGAACGACGGGCTGGGGCTGTTCCGGTGCTGGCGGTTCCGCGGGCGGCTCGAGGGCAGGAACACCGGGAACCGGGTTGCCCGGGGAAGGCTGCTCCGGCGCGGGGGGCTCCGCAGCTGCCCGGGCAAACTCAAAATCGACGGCGCCCGAGGTACTGAAGCCGTTGACCGTCTCGGCCGTAAAGCGGAGGGGACCGCTGCCTTCCGGTGCGGTAAAGCTCCAGTTGCCCGCGGCGTCGACAGGGACCTCCACCGGGTCCTTGCCCTCCACCGTGACCTTGACCGTGGAGCCCGCGGCGACAGCGGAGGCGGGGGCTGCCGGGACGTTTCCGCTGATGGCCTGCCCCGATTCATAGGTTCCGCCGGGGACGGGCGAGCTGACCGCCGGCTTGTTAAGGAACAGTTCCAGCTGGTAACCGGGAAGGACAGCCAGGCTTTCCGAGAGGGTGGCGCCGACGGCGAAGTTTGCGGGCACCGGCTCGCCTGGCGCGGGCGGCGCGTCACCGGCGGCGTGCGTTCCCACGGCGTAGTTGCCGCTGACGTAGGGGCCTCCGGAGTCACCGCCGCTGGACTGAACGCCATAGGACAGGAATCCGTGGAAGGCGCGGAGGTCGGTGGGGTCTGCGGCAAAGTCTGGGCCAGGCACCACGTAGATTCCCACGGCGTCCACTGTTCCGCAGGACCAGGCCGAAGTCCGGCCGGAGCGGCAGATGGGCATGCCCAGGACCGGATCGGAGGTGCCGATGATCTTCACATCCGGGCCGGGCTGGGAAGGATCACCCCAGGTGCTGGCGGCGGGCAGCGGATCCAGGCCCTCTGGAATGTTGTGGATCACCGATATGTCGGTGCCCACGTTTCCGGGGTTCTCGGGATCCACGGGGTTCTCGATGATGCGGGAGTTGCCGGGGCCGCCGAACTGACTGAACCCGAACTCGCCCAGCTGGTCCTTCCGGACGAACTGGAACTCCAAGGTTGCCGTTGCCGCCTGCCCGTCCGAGGCGCAGTGCCCTGCGCTGAGGACGGCAGGCAGTCCTGCGGGGTCGAAGGCGGAGAACCCGGTGGAGCAGATCCAGCCGGTATCGGCGATGTAGCCGACGCCGCCGGGAACATCAGCCTCGGGCCTGAGGGGGGCGCCGCCGTCGAGCTCCACGTTGGCGTACCGGGCCACGAAGTCGGCTGGCGAGACCTTGCCGGAGCCGCCGGCCGCCGTCGTTCCGGCAGCAGTTGTTGCGTCAGCCGCCACCGCACCGGACGGCTTGGCCGACTCGGGCGAGTTCAGCGCCCCGGTGCGGATGACGAACTTCCCGTCCGCGGCCATGACTGCCTGCAGGCCTTCGGGGCCGACGTCGCGCACGTATGCCTGGAAGAGCTGCTCTGTGCTGACCGCCAGCTGTGAGCCATCTGTTGTTCCCCCGCCGGACGGTGCTGCACCGCCGTCGGCACGCCGGGCCTGAGAGGCCTCCACGGCGAGGTCCGGAAGGGTCCCGGCCAGCGCTGCCACTTTGGCAAGGAATTCCGGACCGGATCCGGTGACCACTACGTGGCCGTCGGCCAGCCGGATCCCGGCGTAACCGGGGACGTCGCGCAACTGGGCGGCCGCGGCTGCTGCCTGGGCGCCAAGCTCACCGGCCGCGGCGAACTGCTCCCGGGTGAGCCCGAGGTCCCGCTCGACAGCATCATCGAGGGCAGCCTCCGACAGCCCGGAGCCCTGCGGCCCGGCGGCGGGGGTTCCGGCCCCAGGTGTTCCAGCTGCCGGTGTTCCAGCGGCGGGTGCTTCGGGGGACGCCGTGGCTGCGGCCTGGCCATCGGCCGCCCAGGCCGGTGCAGCCACGTAAGCCGACGACGCCAGGATGCCTGCAATGGCACCCAGGGAGAGGTACCTGAGCACTGACGCCGGGGTCATCGGGCCACACCCGCTCCACACAGGGACAGCACTGCGTCGAGTTCGGCGCCGCTGAGTCCGTTCTTCAGGAGGTAGCCACGGCTGTCCAGGGTCCGTACGAAGTCCACCACGGCTTTCCCGCGCTGGTCCAGCAGCGGCGCCAGTTCGTCGTCGGCCAGGTAGCGTTCCCTGTCATGCGGCGGCCCATGGGTCCGGTACCGCTCATTGATGCCGCGCGCTGCCCGCCGGTAGCCCTCGGCGATCTGGTGGTCCGAGTCCCCCGCGAGGTCCTGCACCATGGCCGCCACCAGGCCGCTGCGGTCGCGTCCCGCGGCGCAGTGCAGCACCACCGCTCCCCGGTCTGCGGCCGTTGCAAGGGCGCGAAAGACTGCCACGATCCTGTCCGGGAACAGGCGGGCGTTATCCGCGTAGTAGGCAGGATCGTTCAGGTAGGGCCCGGTCAGCGCGGCGAACTGCTTGTGGTTGGCTTCCTCCGTGGGAGCCGACACCACGGCCAAGCCGTGCAGCGCGGCCGCAGGCACTACCGGATCGGTGTCCCGGCGCCGGGCTTCCGCGGCGTTGCGGAGATCCACTACCGTGCGGACGCCGTCGTCGTAGGCCTGCCGCCAGCCGGCTTCCGTGAGCCATTCCCGCCGGCCCATTCGGTACACGCCGCCGGCAACATGCCAGGCATTGACAGCACCATCCCAGTCTATGGACCCGCCCGCTTTCTCCATCCGCACAGCTAACCACAAGCACGTGAACCCCGCATGTCACAGACGGGTAGAGGGACGGCGAAAGCCGGGTACCGGGCACCGGTGAAACGGGCCGCCGCGTGGCGTACCCTCACAGGTGTCTGTCCCCGGTCCGGGGCCATGTTCAAGGGAGATCAGCGATGGGTACTACAGCATTACGACGGCGGCGCGCGGCTTTCGCGGCAGGCCTCGCCACCCTGGCGATGGCACTCGGCTCCACGGCCCTTCCCGCCGGAGCGGCGCCGCCGATCAAAGACGTTGACCTTGTGGCGGTCGGTGACTCCTACACCGCGGGGATAGGGGCCGGGACCACAACACTCTCGTCTTGCACCCAGACCAACGGCGGGTACGTAAACCTGCTCAGGGCCCTGCCGATCGTGGACGGCAACAGCACGAACGCCGCATGCGCCGGGGCGGTGATCGTGGACAGGGCGTCCGACATTGCACCCAGCGTCACAGAGCAAATTGGGAGTCTGGCGGCCTCCGGAACACTTTCCGTCCGGACCGAACTGGTCACCGTGACCGCGGGCGCTAACGACATCGACTTCACCATGCCGTTGAAGGCCTGCGCAGGATCAACGCCCGACGTCTGTGCGCAGGCAGTACAAGCAGTGCAAGCCAAGTTTCCTGCCATGCGGGCCGACCTGGTGGAAGCCCTGACTGCCATTCGTAAGGCAGCGCCGCACGCCACCATAGCGGTCTTCGGCTATCCGCTTCTCTTCGACCCTGACGGCCTGCCGACGCTGCTGGGCAGGGACGCCCAAAGGCTGGTCAACGCGGGCACTCAAGCCCTCAATGGCGCCATTGCCCAAGCCGCGAATTCCCCGAGGGTGAAGGCCAAGGCTGTGTACGTCGACGTCACGGACGCGTTCGCGGGGCACGCCGTGAACTCCCCATATCCGTGGATCAATTTCGATCCGAGAGACCCCTTCGCCCTGCAGAATTTCCACCCTAGCGGGGCCGGGCATCAGGCCTACGCGGATACCCTTCAAGAAGCTGTCAACCTTAACAAGCTGGCACGGCCTTAGCCGCCACCTCGGCCGTAATCTGGCGCCTACCCGCGCCGGTCCAGGCGGTATTCCAGGCCGGCGCGGACCATGGGCCATTCGTGTTCCAGGATGGAGAACACCACGGTGTCACGCAGCAGGCCGTCGCTGGTCCGGGAGTGGCTGCGGAGGACGCCGTCCTGCTTGGCTCCCAGCCGGGCGATTGCCTCGCGGGACTGGTGGTTCAGCCAGTGCGTGCGGAACTCCACGGCCGGGCAGCCCAGCGTCTCGAACGCGTGCTGCAGCAGCAGGAGCTTGGAATCCGGATTGGTTCCGCTGCCCTGTACTGACGCCGCGTTCCATGTAGAACCGATCTCCACGCGGGGAGTGCCGGCGTCGACATTCATATAGGTGGTCATCCCGATGACCCGGCCCGGACCGCCGGTTTCCGGGTCGATAAGCCGCGTGGTGAACGGCAGCATGGAACCCTGCTCCTGCAACGCCAGGCGGCGCCGGATCTCGGCTGCCATCCCGGCGGGAGACGGTACTGAGGTGTACCAGAGTTTCCAGAGCTCTCCGTCCTCCGCCGCCTGCACCAGCCCGTCATGGTGGGCTGGGTCGAGGGGCTCGAGGATTACGTACCGGCCGGTAAGGGTAAGGGGCTCAAGGAAAGTCACTGCACCAGCCTAGGACCAAACACCGGGGCCGGTTACGCTGGGGAAAGCCCCAGACCGCGAGCAAGGGAGTTAACGTGTCAGGAACCAATCCGGACCCGGAAGACGACAAGATCACAGGCCTGGAACCCGGCGGCGGAGTTCCGCCGGGCGAAACCCCGCCCGGAGAAGGCTCGGTAGCGGGCACTCAGGAACCCCGGCAACCTGGTTCCGGGAGGGGCCAGCAGATTTTTTGGCTTGGAGCCATCGGCGCAGGCGTCCTGCTGTTCCTGCTGTATTTCATCGGGTACATCGTCGGGTTCTTCGACTAGGCGCCGCACCGCTCCAGGGCTGTTCTAGTTGGGCCAGTCGAAGAAACCCTTGCCGGTTTTGCGGCCGAGTTCGCCGCGGGCCACCTTGTCGCGGAGGATCTGCGGCGGGGCGAACCGGTCACCGAGCGTGGACTGCAGGTATTCGGCGATACCCAGCCGCACATCCAGGCCCACGATGTCCGTGGTCCGCAGCGGGCCGGTGGGGTGCTTGTAGCCCAGGACCATGGCGTTATCGATGTCCTCCGCCGAGGCAACGCCTTCTTCGACCATCCGCATCGCCTCCAGCGCGATTGCCACGCCCAGCCGGGAGGACGCAAAGCCCGGTGCATCGTTGACGACGACGGCGGTCTTTCCGAGTGCCGCCACCCACCTTTTCGCCGCGTCGGCGAGTCCGGGTGCGGTGTGTTCGCCGAGCACCACTTCGATCAGGGTGGATGCGGGGACGGGGTTGAAGAAATGCAGCCCCAGGAAATTACCGGGCCGCTGCAGCTCCTTCGCCAGCCCGTTCACGGACAGCGATGACGTGTTGGACGCCAGATACGCCTCCGGCTCCAGCCGTTCCTCGATCCCGCGCAGCGAAGCCACTTTCAAATCCCAGTCCTCGGGTACGGCTTCGACCACCAGCTGCCGGTCCTTGAACGCGTCGTAGTCCACGTCCACGGTCAGCCTGGACGCCATCTCATCCAGGTTCGCGTCCACCACACCGCGCTCGATGCTCTTGGCCGCCGCTGACTCCACGCGTTCGCGGGCAGCCTCGGCGGACTGCTCGTCACGCTCCACCACCAGCACGTCCGCGCCCTTGATCAGGAACGCATGCGCGATGCCCGCACCCATCCGGCCACCACCCAGGACGCCCACGAAATGCGGCAGGTCAGTGGATAGGTCTGCGGGAAGGCCAGAAGGAATTGCAGTGTTGCTCATGGGTTTCTACTTTCCGTCTGCGGTGTCGGAGGATGCAGCCTTCTTGGCCGCGTTGCGGTCCAGGAATTTCTGCATGCGGTCGAACTTGGCCTGCGATTCGAAGAGGATGCCCTGGGCCAGCTGGTCGATCAGCGGGTGCGCTTCAGCCGGGGCATGGAACACGGACTTGGTGATCCGGACAGCGAGTGGGTCCTGCCGGGCGATGCGGTCCGCAAGGCTGTGGGCCGCACCCAGGAGCTCCGCGGAGCTGTGAATCTCGGTGATGAGGCTGACGGCCAATGCCTCGTCGGCGCCCAGCACTTTGCCCGCAAGGAGGATCTGCTTGGCCACCGGCTCCCCCACCAGCTCCTTGAGCCGCCAGCTTGCCCCGGCGGCGGCCAGGATCCCCAGCCCGGTCTCCGGGTTGCCGATCTTCACGTCCGGGGTCCCGATCCGGAAGTCGGCCGCGTAGGCCAACTCGGCGCCGCCGCCCAGGCAGTACCCGTCCACGGCTGCGATGACGGGCATGGGCAGTTTGGCGATCCGTACGAAAATGGTGGAGTTGATCCCCTGCAGGGCATCGTCCCGCCGCCGCTCACGGAGCTGGGCGATGTCGGCGCCGGAAGCGAACACCCCGTCCACGCCGGCGATGATCAGGATTTTGGGATTCTGTTCCAGCGCAGCACAGACGTTGTGCAGCTCATCCACCATCTGCTGGTCGATGGCGTTGCGCACCTCGGGGCGGTTCAACTGGACCACCACACGGTCACCCTGTTCCTCCACCAGGAGCGCGGAGAACTTCCCGGCCGCCAGATCCACTGCGCCCGGCATCAGATCTTCTCCAGCAGCATGGCCGTGCCCTGGCCGACGCCCACGCACATGGTGGCAAGGCCCATCTTGGCGTCCTCGCGTTCCATGCGGCCGAGCAAGGTGATGGCAATCCGTGAGCCGCTGGAACCGAGCGGGTGGCCCAAAGCGATGGCGCCGCCGTCGTTATTCACAATGTCCGGGTCCAGGCCCAGCCGGCGGATGCAGGCAAGGGACTGCGTGGCGAAGGCTTCGTTAAGTTCGACGGCGGACAGGTCACCGATGCTCAGGCCGGACCGCTTCAGGATCTTCTGCGTGGCCGGGACCGGGCCGATGCCCATGATCTCGGGCTCGCATCCGGCTGACGCGCCGTCGATAATCCGGGCACGCGGTGTCAGGCCGAGCCGCTCGATGGCCGCTTCGGACGCGATGATGATCGCGGAGGCGCCGTCGTTCAGCGACGAGGAGTTCCCGGCGGTGACCACCGACCCGCCATGCGCCACGGGCTTGAGCTTCGCCAGCACCTCGGTGGTGGTGCCGGCGCGGGGACCCTCATCGGTGTCCACCACGGTTTCGGCCTTGCGGGTCTTGACGGTGACCGGGACGATCTCGTCCCTGAACCGGCCGGCGCCGATGGCGGCGAGCGCACGTTCGTGCGAGCGGACGGCAAAGGCGTCGGCGTCCTCGCGGGAGATGCCGTCCACCCGCGCCACTTCCTCGGCGGTTTCAGGCATGGCATAGGTCATCTTGCCGTCCCGGGACAATGCGCCGTGCTGGAACCGGGGGTTGGTGAAGCGCCACCCGATGGAGGTGTCGAAGATCTGCCCGGGCTTGGCGAAGGCGGCGCTCGGCTTCTCCTGCACCCACGGCGCCCGGCTCATCGACTCGACGCCGCCTGCGATCACTATGTCCGCGGCGCCGGCTTTGATCATGTGGCTGGCCTGGATGATGGCGCTCAACCCGGACGCGCAGAGCCTGTTGACGGTAATTCCCGGGATGTGCATCGGCAACCCGGCCAGGAGGACGGCCATCCGCGCGACGTTGCGGTTCTCTTCACCCGCGCCGTTCGCGTTGCCAAGGATCACCTCGTCGATGCTGTCCGGATCCAGGCCGGCGCGTTGCACAGCTTCACGGACCACCAGCGCGGCCAGGTCATCGGGCCGGACCGCCGAGAGCGCACCTCCGTACCTGCCCACCGGAGTCCGGACTCCGCCTACCAGGAAAGCCTGGGGACCTGCGCTTGCAGCCATGGAAACACCCTTCACGCGATTAACAGCACTGTCACCGGCGGCCGGCGTGGCGACCTGCGCTACTTACCGACCGTTCGTTCTGTAAATAGTACACGGCAGGCCCGGCCACGCGTAGCCCCACTCAGAGGACGGTGATGCCCAGGTGTGCGGCCAGGAGCGGCGCGAGCAGTCCCAGCTGGTATTCGTCCATGACGACGCCGGCCATGTTGCCGATGCCGCTGACGCTGCGGAAGTCTGCGCCGCGGAGGTCGAAGTCCTTGAGCCTGGCGCCGGTAAGGTCCAGGGCTCCGATGGTGCAGCCCTTCAGCGCCACCCTCGTTGCCGCTGCCGAGCCAAGGTCCAGTTCGTTGATGATGCAGTCGGTGATGAGCACGTCCGTCAGCTTCGCCCCGCGCAGGTTCAGGTAGTCCAGCTTGCCGCCTTCGATCCGGACGGACTGCCACCCTGATTCGTAGAGTTCGGCCGAACCGAGCCGGGGGTTGCTGATCTCAACGTCCCGCCACGTGCTGCGGGCGGCCCGGAAAACGGGAGCGTACAGCTCGCTGATGACAGTGTCGCGGAATCCGGCGCCGCGGAGTTGGGCTTCGTTGAAGGAAACGCCCTGGAGTTCGCACTCTGAGAAGTCGGCGCCGGAGAGCTCCAGCCCGTCGGCGTCCAGGCGGTTGTAGCGGGCACCCTCGTGGCGCCCGCCACGGCGGAAGTCCAGGGTGCGTTCCTCGAGGTCCTCAAGCCGGACCGGCGAAAGCCGCGGGGCGGTGACGGCAGCCTTGGGCCGCCTGGTTCCGGACCCGGTCACTGGGCGGATTCCGCTTTGGCGGCGATGTCCGCCAGGTCCTTGGCGAGTGCTTTGCGGCTTGCCGCCATCCCCAGCCTGCCGAACACCGCGGCGAGGACCCGGCTGACTGCCGTGGGTTTGGACATTTTGGCACCAAAGGTCAGTGTCAGGTCCGTTCCGCCGTCGCGGTGGGCCAGGCTGAACCTGGTGGTGTAATCCGCCCCGCCCTGGGCGGCCTTAATTGTGGTGGTGCGGGGCGGTTCCGCGTTGTCTACCCACATCTCCACGGTTTCAGACCTGCCGAACATCTTCCGTGTCTCCTTCCAGCGGGTGCCCTCGGCGTAGGTACCGTTCGTCAGGAGCTGCACCGCCTCCACCCCGGACAGCGTCCCGGGTGCGTTCCGGATATCCGTGATCACGGCCCACACCGTTTCCGGTGAAGCATGGATGTGCTGGGTCAGGCTGAGGCTTTGGTCCATGACGTCGAGCCTATCGCCGCGGGCGGACAAAGGCAGGGCGGCCGACCGCCCGCGGCGTTCACGCGGCCTGCCGGGCTTGAACTAGTAAGCATGCTTCGTGTTAGTGTGAAAGGGCATTGTTTGGTCGACGGAAACGAAAGGAGGCCACACCATGGGCCTCGGAGACAAGATCAGTAACGCAGCAGAAGATATGGGCGGTAAGGCCAAGGAAGCTGCTGGCAACGCAACCGACAACGACCGCCTGAAGGCAGAAGGCCAGACCGACCAGGTCAAGGCTGATGCAAAGAAGGTCGGCGAAAATGTCAAGGACGAATTCAAGCGCAACTAGTCCTTTACCGGGGCGGCCGCAGCGAACGGCGTGCTGAACCGGTAGACAATGGCGGCGGATCCCCCGGATTCGCCGCCATTTTGCTGCCCCGTCCACATCGACACCTCGTTGTTTACCAGCCACTGCGGGTTGGCGTATGCCCCTGCCTCGAGCCGTCCGGCATGGTCATTTCAGCCCGCAGCCCCAGCAGCCGGATGGGCCGGTCCGGTTCAATCTTGCCCCTGAGGTCGAGGGCTCGGGCCAGCACCTCCCCGGGGTCCGCCGTTTCGGGAATCTTGCGGGCATAGGTCTTGGTGGTGAACGGGGCGTACCGGACCTTGAGCGTCAGCCCCACCACCGGCCGCCCTTCAGCGGAAACATCCTCCAGCACAGCCGCCACCAGTTCCCGGACAGCGTCATCCACCTGCGCCGGTTCTGAGAGGTCGCGCTGGAACGTGGTCTCCCGGCTGTGGCCGCGCGCCACCCACGGCGTGTCATCCACCACCGAGGAACCGTCACCCCGCCCAAGCTGCGCGTACCAAAGCCCCATTTTGGGGCCGAACTCGGGGACCAGAAACTCAGGGTCCACCGCAGCCAGCTGGGAAACCGAGGTGATCCCCAGCGTCGCCAGCCGGCGCGATACCTTGGTTCCCACTCCCCACAGGTCGATGGTGGGACGGTTTCCCATAACGTCCAGCCAGTTCTCCGCCGTGAGCCGGAAAACACCGGCCGGTTTGCCGAATGTTGTCGCCACCTTGGCGCGGACCAGGGTGTCGCCGATGCCCACGCTGCAGTGCAGCCTGGTGGCCTCAAGTACCGCGTCCTGGAGTTGACGGGCGTAGGCCTCGGGATCACTGGACTTTACGCCGACGAACGCTTCGTCCCAGCCGAGCACCTGGACGACGGCGCCGGGCCGGGAGCGCAGCACGCCCATCACTTCCGCCGAGGCCTGGAGGTAGGCTTCCTGGTCCACGGGCAGGATGACTGCGTCAGGAACTTTCCGTGCAGCGATGCGCAGCGGCATCCCGGATCCGACGCCATAGGCCCGGGCTTCGTAGGAGGCGGTGGAGACGACGGCCCGTTCGGTGGGATCGCCACGGCCGCCCACGATCACGGGCTTGCCGGCAAGCTCAGGGCGGCGGAGCACTTCCACGGCAGCGATGAACTGGTCCAGATCCACATGCAGCACCCAGGGTTCGCCCACATGCCCCAGTCTGCCCCGCGCCGGCGCCCGGCACCAGCATTCCCCGCGTGCGGCTAGCCTTGGGCCATGACGAACGTGGACCTGAGCACCGAGAGCATGGCCGCCGGCGGATCGCCCTCGCTGGGTGGCTACCTGGCTGTACCCGAGGGCGAGGGCCCCTTTCCCGCCGTCGTCGTGATCCATGAAGCCTTCGGCCTGGATGACCAGACCCGCCGGCACGCGGACCGGCTGGCGCGGGCCGGCTATCTTGCCCTGGCGCTGGACCTGTACAGCGACGGCGGGGCACGGCGGTGCCTTGTGGGAACCATGCGCGCCATGGCAGCCCGCACGGGCCGGCCCTTCACCGACATCTCCACGGCCCGCACCTGGCTTGCGGAATCACACCTCAGCAACGGCAGGACCGGGGTGATCGGCTTCTGCATGGGCGGCGGCTTCGCTCTGTTGGCCGCCAAGGACGGGTTCCAGGCCGCGGCAGTCAACTACGGACGGCTCCCCAAGGAGCAGGAGGACCTTGTGGATGCCCTGCGCGGCGCCTGCCCCGTCGTGGCAAACTACGGCGGTGCGGACAGGTCCCTGAGAGGAGCGGCAGGGCGGCTCGATTCAGCCCTCGACCAGCTGGGCATCGAGCACAGCGTGCAGGAGTTTCCCGGCGCCGGCCACAGCTTCCTCAATGATGAAGAGATGGGCCCGGCACTCCTGCGGCCACTGATGCGCGTCATGGGCGTGGGCCCGGACCCGGACTCCGCCCCGGAGGCATGGCGGCGGATTGAGGACTACTTCGCGCAGTACTTGAAGGAAGAGGGCCCCGCCACCCCATCGAGTTAACCGGCGGCGGCGGCCCATCCCAGCGAGGGACGGGCCGCCGTCGAACGCTGCTCACAACGTGGGCAAGATCAGCTGAAGAGCTCGCTCTTGGGTGCGTTGTTCTTGACCTTCTGCCAGCCCAGCCAGAGGACCACGGCGAAGAACGGAATGGTGGCCAGGGTCCACAGCCCCAGGTAGAACACCTCGCCGTCCTTGCTGGTCATGGTGTCGAAGCCGATGAGGACCGTGATGACGAGCAGGGCGATGAGTCCGGCCCAGCTGGTCCACGGCGAGCCGGGCATGGGGAGGGTGGAGACGCTCCCCTTCTTCTTCCGCAGCGCGATCTGGCTGGCGAAAATGGAGCCCCAGGTGAAGATCACGCCGATGGAGGCGGTGTTCAGGGCGAGGTCGAACGCGTGCGAACCGCCCAGCCAGATGTTCAGCAGGATGCCCACCAGGTAGACGGTACCGATGGCGAGAATGGCCATGTACGGGACCCGTCGGGTGGACATGCGGGTCAGCCATTGCGGTGCATGGCCGTTGTTGGCCATGGTGCGGAAGATTCGGCCGATCGAGTAAAGGCCCGAATTGCAGGAGGACAGGGCGGCGGTAATGACGATCATGTTCATGACGTCACCCATCCAGCCCAGGCCCATCTGGCCGAAGACTGTGACGAACGGGGATGTCCCGGCCTTGTACTGGTCCGAGGGCAGCAGCATGGCCAGCAGGGAGACGGAACCGACGTAGAAGACGACGATGCGGAATACGACGGCGCGGATCGCCTTGGGAACTTCGCGTTCCGGGTTCTGCATCTCGCCGGCGGTGATGCCCACCAGTTCGATGGCGTTGTAGGCGAAGATGACGGCGTTCAGCACGAGGATCATGACCAGCGCGCCCTTGGGGAACATGCCGCCTTCATCGTGGAACAGGTTGGCCACGGAGGCGTGTCCATCGCCCACCTTGGCGTTGGTGACCACCATGAAGGTGCCCACGGCCAGGAAGATGACAATCGCGGCCACCTTGAGGCAGGAGGCCCAGAATTCGAACTCCCCGAAGGCCTTAACGCTGAAGAGGTTCACAGCCACCAGCAGCACCAGCGCGGCGATGGCGGAGAGTTCAACGGGGACGTTGGGGAAGAAGAACTGGAAGTAGAGGCCGATCGCAATGAGTTCGGCGATGCCGGTCATGGCCCAGTTGATGAAGTACATCCAGCCGGACAGGTAGGCGCCCTTGCGGCCGAACATTTCACCGGCGTAGCTGACGAACGAGCCCGAGGTTTGGCGGTACATGATGAGTTCGCCCAAGGCCCGCATCAGCAGGTAGGCGATGACGCCGGCAATGGCGTAAGAGAAGATAAGGGCCGGGCCGGTGGAGGCGAGGCGGCCGCCGGCTCCCATGAAGAGGCCGACGCCGATGGCGCCGCCCATGGCGATCATGGTGACGTGGCGCCTGCCCAGCGTTTTGCTGTAGCCCTCGGCGCTGAGGGACGGGTCGACGGCGGTGGATGCTGCCGTGCTGTTCTTGATTTCGGGCGGGGTACTTTGAGGCACAACGGTTCCTTGTGGGTTGGGGGTTGGCCGCATCCGGAAGCGAATGATCCAGCTCACATAATTCGGCCTTCAGCCGTTGGGGCGGCCGTTTGTGAGCGTAAGTCTTCGTCTTGCCGAAGCTTCGCGCGGCCTATCCATCGTACAAGATCCATTCGGGTGCCACGTGACGCGCACTACACCAGCTTTGCTACGGCATCCCGTAAAGATACTTTTCGGTATGCCTAAATTTGCTGTATTCTCGTGTCAGTACCGCAACGGCGAGGAGATGATCATGGCAGCACCCACCCTGCAAGTACGCCCGGCCGCAGGCAAGCTGTGGTCACGGCTCCTGCTGCTGGGCCCGGCGTTCGTCGCCGCCATCGCCTACGTGGATCCCGGAAATGTCGCCGCCAACCTCACCGCCGGCGCAAACTACGGCTACCTGCTGGTCTGGGTGCTGGTAATGGCCAACGCCATGGCGGTCCTGGTGCAGTACCAATCCGCGAAACTGGGCCTTGCCACCGGCCTGAGCCTGCCGGAAATCCTTGGCAAGCGGCTGGGAACCCGCTCCCGGCGCCTCTACTGGGTGCAGGCCGAGGTGGTCGCCGGGGCCACCGACATGGCCGAAGTCATTGGCGGTGCCGTGGCCCTGAACCTGTTGTTCGGGCTGCCGCTGCTGCTGGGCGGGGTCATTATCGGCATCGCCTCCATGCTGCTGCTGGCGCTGCAGACGGCCCGCGGACAACGGTCCTTCGAGTACGCCGTCCTGGTGCTCCTTGGAGTGATCGCCGTCGGCTTCATGTCCGGCCTGTTCGTCAACCCGCCCGACGCCGGCAGCGCCCTGGGCGGACTGGTTCCGCGTTTCGAGGGAACGGACACCGTCCTGCTCGCCGCCAGCATGCTCGGCGCCACGGTGATGCCGCACGCCATCTACCTCCACTCCGCGCTGGCACGTGACCGGTTCGGCTTTTCCCCGGACCCGGCCGTGCGGACCCGCCTGATCCGAGCCACCCGGTTCGATGTGCTGGGTGCGCTGCTGCTGGCCGGCGTAGTGAACATCTCGATGCTGCTGCTGGCTGCATCCAGCCTGCGCGGCATCGAGGGAACGGACACCATTGCCGGGGCCCACGCCGCCGTCTCCGCTGCTTTGGGACCAGCCATCGGCGTTGTGTTCGCTGTGGGGCTCCTGGCGTCCGGCCTGGCCTCCACCTCGGTGGGCTGCTACGCCGGCGCAACCATCATGGGCGGCCTGCTGAAAGTCCGGATTCCGCTGCTGGTCCGCCGGGTCATCACCCTCATCCCCGCCCTGGTAATCCTCGGGGCAGGAATCGAGCCGACACTCGCCCTGGTCCTCAGCCAGGTGCTGCTCAGCTTCGGCATTCCGTTTGCACTGATCCCGCTGATCCGGCTCACCGGCAAACGCGAGATCATGGGCATCCACGTAGACTCCCGGGCACTGAAGATCGCCGGCTGGACCAGCGCCACGCTGATCGTGGGACTGAACTGCGTACTGATCGCCCTGACCATCGCCGGGCAATCCTGAAGCCTGATCCCGAAAACGCTCCCGGGGGCGTCCGGAAGCTAGGCTGAAACCATGGCCACCACGCACCGCCGCCCGCCCGCACCACAGCCGGAGCTGTACCGGTTCGCTCCCCTGGACTTCGCCGCGCTGGCCACCTATGTGGCCATTGCCGGCATCTTCACCGTGGCCGGCGAGCTCCTGGCACCGGCGCTTCAGCAACTGGCGCCCTCCCCGGCGGCGGCGTCCTACCTGGTCAACCTGATCTTCTACGGATCCGTGGCAGTCCTGGCGTTCCTGGCCGCCCGGCGGGTAGTCGTAAGGGATCTGAAGGTCCTGGCCACCCGCCCGTGGTTCACACTGCTGATGGTCCCGGCCGCGGTGATCGTGATGATGATCCTCACGGCCGTGGTGGTGGCTGCCGGCGGGGAGGCTCAGACCTCCGCCAACCAGGCCGGCCTGCAGTCGCTGATGCAGCAGGTCCCGGCCTGGCTGATTGTGCCTGTGCTGGTGGTGGTGGGCCCGTTCGTGGAGGAGTACATCTTCCGGCACCTCCTGATCGGCAAGCTCAGCAGGCGGCTGAACATCTGGCTGTGCTGTGCCCTGTCCGTGGTGGTATTCGCCGGCATCCACATCGCCGGCCAGGAGGCCATCACCCTGACGGCGCTGCTGCCCTACCTGGCCATGGGCGCCACCCTGGTGTTCGTCTACGTCTGGACCGGCCGGAACGTGATGTTCTCCTATTTCGTCCACGCTGCCAAGAACCTGCTGGCGGTGGTCTTTATCTATGCCATCCCGCCGGAGCTGTTTGAACAGCTCCAGCAGGCGCAGGCCTGATTCCTAGGGCGCTCCGGCGCTCCCCCGCAGGACCAGGCGGTGGCTGCCGGCGGTCCGTCCCGTGATGAACACCTTGACCCCCTCCGAGGCGTTGGTCCCCGCCAGGTAGCGGTAGTTTTCGCCCGGGTTGTACGCGGGCGGAGTGTCGGGATCAGCCGGCAGGCCCGGCCCGAACTCGATGGTGTCAGCGCCCACCCGGTAACTGCCGGTCCCCTCCACGAGCTGGAAGGCTTCCGGCGTGCCTGACGCCGGGACCACGCCGTCGAGTACTCCCCCGGGCCGGAACGTCAGTTCCAGTGCAAAGGCGGTGTCCGCACCGTCGAAATCCAGCTCCAGGACGGTCTGCCCCGGCCCGGTCCGGACGGTTATGTCCGTGCCCAGCCGGTGGACCACCGTGGGCCTGCCGGGAAAGTCCATGCTGGCGCTGAACCGGCCCTCGTGGCCCAGCGCGTAAACGCCGTCCTCCCGCCTGCGGGCGGCGGGCAGCGGCAGGTAGAAGTTCGCTGAAAGTTCCTCGGACAGCCGGACCGCGGCGCCGTTCCGTACCGTGTGCTGGCTGCGGAACGGGCCCAGGTCGAAGAAGCTGCGGGACAGCCGCACCCCGGAGAGGACTGCTGCTCCCTGTGCGAACCGCAGGAACGTGGGGTTGCTGGCCAGCCCGGACACCACGCCCGGGACCAGGTTGTCGCAGCCGCCGTACACGGTGGTCACCGCGCCCCCGGCCCGGAAACGGTAGGCGCCGCAGGCTTCCAGTGCGGCGTCGGCCGGAGTGAGGGGAACGGGCAGGGTGCTGTCCGGTGCCGCCGCTGCTGCCGTCCCTTCCGGGAGGGCGGCGTGCAGCCAGGGGTCCAGCCGCAGCAGCGCCAGCAGTTTGCCGGGTTCGTGCAGCGGGAGCGTCCCCAGCCACGCGGCCGCCGCGGCAAAGTCCGGGTTGGCATCCTGGTTGGCCAGGCGCCGGTAGAGCGGAAGGAAGGGGGCGGCGTCGAAGTCCATCCACTGGTCCTGCCGGCGGGAGAACACGGACTCCAAAGTTCCGTCCGGGTTGAACCAGGGCAGGAACGCCGTGAGGTTCCGGCGGACATGGTCCAGCAGTTCAGGGCGGCCCGCATGGTCAGCGATGGCCAGCATGGACGGGTTGGTCACGGCCGAGGCGTACAGTGCGCTGCGTTCGGAGTACATGCCGTCCGGCAGCTGGTCGATGCCTTCGGCCAGCCATTCGGTGATCCTGTCCGCGATGTCCTGCCGCGGCTGCAGCGCGTTGATCCTGGCCAGGGCGGCGCTCAGTTCCCAGCGGTGGTTGGGGGTGTGGACTCCCCCGGACACCAGTGCGCCGGTGGCGCGGGAGATGATGCCGGCCAGCCTGGCCTCCGCGTCTGCGAGCGCCTGCCCGGGCGTCTCCAGGTCGCGGATGATGCCCAGTGCGATGCACGCATCGTTGAGGGTGAAGGCGGAATCCGGTGGCGAACAGAGGTTGGTGCCGTCGAACAGGCCGGTGGGGCCCTGCAGCTGTTCGAGCCGGTCCAGGCACCGGCGCATCGCATCACCGGTGCCTGTTGCGGGGGACGTTCCCCCGGCAACGCCCCCGCCGGAGACGACACCGCCGTCCCCGCCGGAGCCGTCTCCGGTGGCAACATCCCCACCGGCGCAGTAGAAGGCGGAGCCGGGCTCCATGGTGACCGCTGCCAAAGCCAGCAGCCTGCCCATGGCGGCGCGGTGTGGAAGGCCTGCGGCGTCGTCGTGCGTGGCCAGGAACGCTGCCACGCTCCTGTCTGCCGCCTCCAGTACCCGGGCGCGGAAAGCCGTGTCAGTTGTTGTTGTTTCCACGGCCCTAGTCCTTCAGTCCGGCGCTGACATCGGCGTTGAGCACGTACTTCTGGAACACGAAGAACACGAACACCAGCGGCAGGAGGGAAATTACCGAGGCACCCAGCAGCACCGGCCAGTCGATGTTCTCCGCGCCAACGATGCTGCGCAGCGCCACCTGCAGCGTGTACCACTTGGGGTCGTTGAGCACGATCAGCGGCCAGATGTAGTCGTTCCAGCGCCATTGGAAGGAGAAGATGGCCAGCGTGAACAGGATGGGCTTGGACAGCGGGAGCATGATCCGGAAGAAGATGGCCAGCTCACTGGCGCCGTCGATTCGGGCGGAGTGCAGCAGGTCGTCGGGGACCGTCAGGAAGAACTGCCGGAACATGAAGACGCCGGTGGCCGTCAGCACGGAGGGCACGATGATGCCTGCCAGCGAGTTGTACAGCCCCAGGTCCCGGATGACCGAGAACGTGGGATTCAGGATGACCTCGGTGGGCAGCATGGTGGTGGCGAGGATGCACACGAAGAACAGCCGGGTGCCCTTGTTGTTGTACTTGGCCAGGGCATATCCCGTGCAGGCGCTGAAGAAGACCGTGAGGACCGTGGTGACGATGGAAACCGTCGCCGTGTTCAGGAAGTACTGGGCGAAGTCCACCCTTTCCCAGGCGTCCACGAACCCCTGGAAGGTCCATTCGCGCGGAATCATGGACAGCGGGTAGCTGAAGAGTTCGCTGCCTGGCTTGAAGGAGCTGAGCAGGAACCAGAGCAGCGGGAACGCATAGATGGCGGCGATCAGCCACGTCACCACGGTGAGCGGGACGGAAGCCTTGGCCCGGGCCTCCCGGTTTCCCCGCGGTTTCCTCCGAGTGTTGGCGGGCGGCGAAGCAGGGGTGTTTCCCGCCCCGATGGCCGCTTCCTCGGCGACGGCGGGAGGCAGGTTGGCAGCTGTTGCCATGGGTCAGCCCTTCTTCCGGTTGAACCGCAGCTGGATCAGTGCGATGGCCAGCAGGACCAGCATCAGCACCATGGAGGCGGCACTGGCGTAGCCCACCTTGGACTGTTCGAAGCCGGTCTTGTAGATGTACTGCACAATCAGGGTGTTCTCCGTGCCCGGGCCGCCGTTGGTAAGTGCCTGGATCATGGCGAACTCCTTCATCGCATGGATGGTGGAGAGCAGGATGACCATGAACGACGTCGGCGCGATGCCCGGGAGTATGACGTGGCGGAAGCGCTGCCACGCGTTCGCCCCGTCCAGCTCGGCTGCCTCCAGCAGGGCCTCGGGAATGTTCTTCAGCGCGGCGATGAAGAGGAGCATGTTGAACGCGGTACCACCCCAGGCCGAGGCGAAGATGACCACCGCGAGGGCCAGGTTGCCGTTGCTGGACCACGGAACGGGGCTGCCGCCCAGGAGGGAGATGACGAAGTTGACGAAGCCGAAGTCCTGGCCGAACAGCCACTTCCAGATCACGCCCACCACGATGGGCGAGATCAGCCAGGGCAGGAAGATCACCATCTTCGCCGCGGTGCGGCCGCGGACGGCCTTGCTGACCAGCAGCGAGGCCACCCCCAGCGAGCACACGTACACCAGCGGCACTGACAGGACGGTGTAGACGAAAGTCCTGCTCAACGCCGCATAGAACGTGCTGTCCGCGAGGAGCTTCTGGAAATTGGCCAGGCCGATGAAGTGAAGCTTGCCCACCCCGCGGTAGTCGGTGAACGAGTACAGCATTCCCAGGGCACCCGGCCAGACAAAGAAGACCAGGAAGAGCACCACGTTGACGCCCACCAGGACCAGCGGGGCGATGACGTAGCGGTTGCGGCGTTTCTGCTGCGACTTGCTCCGGAAAGCCCCTGCGGGGGGCTTCCCGGGAGCCGCAGTAGTGCTGATGGTTGGGTTTGCCACTGGCTTAGGCGCCGTTGTAGAGCTTCACGATGTTGTCCACCGTGGTTTTGGCATCCTGGCTGCCGGAGAGCATCTTCACTGTCTCTTCGCGCAGCGGGTCTCCCGAGAACGGGGTTTCGGAGTACGCCTCGGCCACCACGCGCTTGATGGCGTTGTCGCCCTTGGCGTCGTTCGCGGCGATCTGCTTCTGGTACAGCTCAAAGGACGGCTGCTGGAACTTGTACTCCACCTTGAGGTCCTTGGCCGGCAGGTAGCCGCCCAGCTGTGCGAACTCGGTGTAGTTGGCGTCCTCGTAGAACCAGTCGATGAACTTCTTGGCTTCCTCGTCCGCGCCGGTGTCCTTGAAGGCCACCATGAAGCCGCCGCCAAGGTTGGTGGCGTTGACTTCCTTCTTGGGCAGCGGCACCGAGAGCCACTCGAAGTCCTTGATGTTCTTATTGAAGTCGGCCACCTGCCAGCTGCCGGAGTAGTACGCGGCCACCTGGCCGCTCTTGAACATGGCGTTGCCGTCCTCGCCGCTGAGCCAGACGGACTTGGGCATGGTCTTGTCGTCGTTGATCTTCTGGAAATACTCCAGGGTTTCCACGGCCTTGCTGTCGCCGGCGTACTTGCCGTTCTCCTTGGCGAAGGCGGAACTGCCGAACTCATACATCATGGCGCGAAGGCGGTGACCGGAGCGGTCCATGACAAAGCCGTACTTGGCGCCGGCCTTTTCCCGGACCTCGTTGACGGCGGCAATGAATTCGTCCCAGGTCCAGGTGCCATCGATGGCGGTGGGGTACGTGACCCCCGCCTTATCGAACAGGCTCTTGTTGACGAACAGGCCCACCGCGGTGAGGTCCGAGGGGATGGCGGGGATGATGCCGTCCGGGGATTCCTGCAGGTACTTTTCGTCGATGCCGTGGGACTTGGCGATATCGGAGAGGTCCTGCAGCTGGTTGGCCCACAGCGGGTCGAGGCCGGTGACGCGGGCCAGCGCCGGAAGGTCGTTGGCGGTGGCGGCGTTCTTGAGCTTGGTGGTGATGTCCGCGGTGGGCACGTCCACCACCTCGATGGTGATTCCCGTGGCTTCCTTGTACTTCTTGGCCGCCGCCGCGAACGCGCCGCCCTGGTTCGTGTCACCGGAGAGGACCAGCTGGAGCGTCTTGGACCCGGAGTCCGAGGAGCCGCCCCCGCCGCCGCAGGCCGTCAGTCCGGCAGCAAGGACTGACAGTCCGAATGCGGTCAGGCCGAACTGGCGGCGGGTGATGCTTGAGATTCTTGTCTTCTCTGACAATGGTCTGTCCTGTCTCTCAGTGCTCCTGGCCTTGCAGCAAGGCCTTTGCCGATGGTGAAAGCTAAGCCCATTCCGGCAGCCCTGCCGGCAAGGAAAAGCCTTTCCGGACCCAACTGTGACCTATGTCATGACATATTGTCAAGAGCACTTTTCAGCGTTGTAGATGCTTCTCCATCGTGGGTAGACGTGCCCCTACCGCTGGGGCGCATGCGCCTTTACCGTGGTGGGATGGGACTGAATATCCAAATTGTCATCGACTGCCGCCGGCCGCACCAGCTCGCGGACTGGTGGGCCGAAACCCTCGAGTGGTCGGTTGAGCCGCAGGACGCCGGGTTCATCCGCTCCATGATCGAGCAGGGCTTCGCTACAGAGGACCAGACCACTACCCACCATGGAAACGTGGTGTGGAAGGACGGGGCCGCCATCCGGCCACCGGAGGAAATCGACACCAAGGCACCCAGCCGCCGACTCCTGTTCCAGACCGGTGAGGAGGAGAAGGTGGTCAAGAACCGGGTGCACTGGGACGTCAACCTCGCCGGCCGGGACAAGGACGATGTCCGGAGCGAGCTGGAAGCACGGGGCGCCACGTTCCTGTGGACGGCGCGCCAGGGACCGCATTCCTGGCACACCATGGCGGACCCCGAGGGGAACGAGTTCTGCATCTCCTAAGCACGATTACTAGACTTGGACGGTGAGCAACCAAATTCCCGCCCCGGTGTCCGATGTCTTCGATCCCACCCGCTGGCGGGTGGTAGCCGGTTTCGAGGACTTCCAGGACATGACCTACCACCGCCAGGTGGAGCGGGACGCCGACGGCGGCTGGGTGCGTGACCTGCCCACCGTCCGGATTGCCTTCAACCGTCCCGAGGTACGCAACGCCTTCCGCCCCGGCACCGTGGACGAGCTCTACCGTTCACTGGACCACGCCCGGATGACCCCGGATGTGGCCACCGTCCTGCTCACCGGCAACGGCCCCTCGCCCAAGGACGGCGGCCACTCGTTCTGTTCCGGCGGTGACCAGCGGATCCGGGGCAGGGACGGGTACAGATATGCCGACGGAGAGACGCAGGAGACCATCGACCCCGCCCGCGCCGGCCGGCTCCACATCCTGGAAGTCCAGCGGCTCATGCGCACCATGCCCAAGGTGGTCATCGCGGTGGTCAACGGCTGGGCGGCCGGCGGCGGGCACTCGCTGCATGTGGTGGCGGACCTGACCATCGCCTCCCGGCAGCACGGCAAGTTCAAGCAGACCGACGCCACGGTGGGCAGCTTCGACGCCGGCTACGGCTCGGCACTGCTGGCCCGGCAGATCGGACAGAAGGCTGCCCGCGAAATCTTCTTCCTGGCACGCGAATATTCCGCGGAGGACATGGTCCGGATGGGTGCCGTCAACGAGGCCGTGGACCACGACCGCCTCGAGGACGTGGCCCTGGAATACGCCGCGGACATTGCACGGCAGTCACCGCAGGCCATCCGGATGCTGAAGTTCGCATTCAACCTGGCCGATGACGGCCTGGCGGGCCAGCAGGTCTTCGCCGGCGAAGCCACCCGGCTGGCCTACATGACGGACGAGGCGGTGGAGGGCAAGGAAGCCTTCCTGCAAAAACGGGACCCCGACTGGTCCGGCTTCCCGCACTACTTCTAAGGCAGGAGCGGTACATGAACAGCACCTCCCCCAACACCAGCCACCTCAACATTGAGCCCGTGCTCAAGGCCCTGGCTGCCGCGCTCCACGGCGAGGGTCCCGCCGTCGAACTTTCCATCGGTGCGGACGGCGCCCTCGTGGTGGGCCACATCGAAACACCTGGCTGCGACGACGCGGTGGCAGTGGTCCGCACCTCCGGTTCCACCGGTGCGCCCAAGGCCACGGTCCTGACCGTGGAGTCCTTGGCGGCCTCCTCGATGGCCACGGCGCTGGCGCTCAAGGGCGAAGGCCAGTGGCTGCTGGCCCTCCCCGTGCAGTACGTCGCCGGCATCCAGGTCCTGGTGCGCTCACTGTTCGCCGGGACCCGGCCGTGGGTGATGGACATGTCCGGCGGCTTCACGCCCGAGGCCTTCACAGCCGCAGCCCTGGAGCTCACGGACAAGATCCGGTACACGTCCCTGGTCCCCACCCAGCTGCAGCGGCTCCTTGACGATCCTTCCCCTGACACGCTCGCCGTGCTCCGCCGTTTCAACGCCATCCTGCTGGGCGGCGCCCCCACCCCGCCCGCGCTGCTCGACGCGGCCCGCGAGGCCGGTGTCCGCGTGATCACCACGTACGGCTCGGCGGAAACCTCCGGGGGCTGCGTCTATGACGGCTACCCGCTGGAAGGCGTGTCCGTCCGGGTGGCCCCGGACGGCCGCATCCACCTGGGCGGCGACACCATTGCAGCCGGGTATATCGAGGCCCCGGACGAGGAAACGGGCACCTTCTTCGAAGAGGACGGCGTCCGCTGGTACCGCACCAGCGATATCGGCAGGATCGACGACGACGGCCGCCTCACCGTGCTGGGACGCGCCGACGACATGATCATCACCGGCGGCATGAAGGTTTCCGCCGCGGACGTCCAGGAAAAGCTGGAAAAGTCCGACGGCGTTGCGGCGGCTTTCGTGGCCGGCGTTCCGTCCGAGGAATGGGGCCAGGCCGTGGCCGCCTACGTGGCGCTCGCCGCGGGAGGCGCCACGGGCGACGATCACGCGGGTCCTGCCGCCGACGTCGACGGCCTCCGGGACTCCTGGCACCGGGAACTGGGCTTTGCTGCGCCGAAAACCGTCCTCACCGCGCCTGCCCTGAAGATGCTGCCGAACGGAAAACCGGACCGGCTGGCCATGACTGCCGAACTCAGCGCCCTGCACCAGGGAAAGTAGAGTGGACCTGCACTACTGCGGCGCCTGCCTGCCTGGCATCCTGCCGCTTACACGAAACAACATGAGGTACTGACCGTGGCAACTGCCGCCCAATGGATCCAAGGCGCACGCCTGAGGACGCTTCCCGCCGCGATTGCGCCGGTGCTTATCGGCTCCGCCGCCGCCTATGCGATGGATTCATTCCTTCTGCCCAACGCCATCCTGGCGGCGCTGGTGGCCCTCCTGCTGCAGGTGGGCGTGAATTTCGCCAACGACTACTCGGACGGCATCCGCGGAACGGACGACGACCGCGTGGGTCCGCTGCGCCTGGTGGGTTCGGGGGCCGCCAAGCCGGAACACGTCAAGCGGGCTGCGTTCGCCACGTTCGCCGGCGCCATGGTGTTCGGGCTGGCACTGGTGGTCATCACCCAAAGCTGGTGGCTCATCCTGGTGGGCCTCGGCTGCGTCATGGCCGCCTGGGGCTACACCGGCGGCAAAAACCCCTACGGCTACATGGGCCTGGGCGACGTCTTCGTGTTCGTGTTCTTCGGCCTGGTGGCCACCCTGGGAACCACCTACACCCAGGCCGGGCAGGTCAGCCTGCCAGCCGTCATCGGCGCCATCGGTACCGGGCTGATCGCCACCGCCCTGCTCATGGCCAACAACGTCCGGGACATCCCCACGGACATGCAGGCGGGCAAGAAGACCCTCGCCGTACGGCTGGGAGACAAGCACGCCCGCGAAAGCTACGTTCTGATGCTTGCCGTCGCCATCCTGCTGGTGGTCATCCTGGCTCCGGGGCGGCCGTGGATGCTCATTGTCCTGCTGCTGATCCCGGCCTGCCTCATGCCGGCCTGGCTCATGATCAACGGCCGCAAGCGCAAGAGCCTGATCCCGGTGCTCAAGCAGACCGGGTTGATCAACCTTGGCTACAGCGTCCTGTTCTCACTGGGACTGGTGCTCAGCCACGGCTTCTGAGCCGACTTGTACCGGCCAGGGATAACCCGCCGTGGCCGGCTGGCCGGGTCAGTTGCGGGGCTTGGGGTTCCTGGCGTCATTGTTGATGGCGACGTCCGGATTGGCATCCAGCAGGGCGTCCTCGGCGTTTGCATCCTGGACCTCGCCAGCGGAGCGCAGCGGCTTGGCCTTGCCGGAGAAACGGTGGTGCAGGTTTGCCGTTGCAGCGTCCCGCTGCTTCTGGAAGAAGAGGTAGCTCACGGCGAAGGCGATTACGCCGGCAAAGACCACGGACATCAGTGCGCCCAGCTGCATGAGCATGAAAACGACGAACAACGGCACGAAGAGCGCCAGGCGGATCAGGGAATATTTCAAAAAGGCCACATTCAAGTTTAGCCGCCTCCCGCCCGCAACCCCCTGCGCCTGCGGACGATAGACTTAGTGGCATGCTTCTCCGTGTGGCTTTGGCCGTGGCAGTCCTCGTCATCTTTGTGTATGGCCTCGTGGACGTGATCCGAACCGATGGCCGTCTGACCCGCGGAATTTCCAAACCCGCCTGGATCGTAGTCATGATCATCCTGCCGGTGCTGGGCGCGATTCTTTGGCTCCTCATTGGCCGTCCCCGTGAAGCAGCACCGCAGCAGCCAAGTTACCGCCACCCCACCGCCCCGGACGATGATCCGGAGTTCCTCCGCAATCTCGAGGTCCGCCGCCGCAACGAGGCAGAAGCCGCGCGGCTGAAAAAACTCAAGGACGATCTCGAGGCCAAGGCCAAGGACGCCGACGGTAACAAGGGCAAGCACGAAAACGACCACGATACCGACGGACTGAAGTAGGGCCCATGGCTTACGACCCTGACGGAGAAGAACGGCTGCGCACCACGCCCACCGGAACAGCCCCGCCGTCAGGGCCAGACGCCCAACCCTCGCCGCCTCCCCGCCCGGGGCTGTCCTACGCGGCTCCGGCGCCCATCGCCGTCGTCCCTCCCGTCCCCGGTACCGTGCGGCTTGCCCGGACGATGTGGGTCCTCAGTTTCGTAGCGGGACTGGCCGTCCTGGTGGGGTCCTTCCTCAGCCGCGACGGGCATCTTGAGCGCCTGCGCACGGTGGTGGACGGGATGGCCCCCGGCGGTGATGCGGAGGCCGTCAGCACCGCCAGCGGTATCGTGTTCTGGGGCAGCGTGGGGGCACTCCTGCTGGTGATCCTCCTTGAGGCCGCCCTCCTCGGCGCAATCCTGGCGCGGCACGGCTGGGCACGATGGGCGCTGGTCCCGCTGCTGGCGGTGCATGCCGTGGTGACGCTGCTCGCCACGGCGTTCCTGATGCCGGAAGGCGAGAGCGCCAACTACGTCATGGTGCTCTGGGGAGCCCAGCTGCTCCTCGCCCTGGTGGGACTGGTCCTGTTGTTCCTCCCGGCCTCCAGCGCCTGGCTCAAGAGCCGCCGCACAGCCCGCCGTTAGGCGCTGCGCTGCCGCTGCAGAGCGGATGACTCCGCCAGAACGCCCTCACAGCTGCGGATCACCACACGGCAGGCATCGATGGCCGAACGTTCCGTGAGCGGATTCTCGGCAAGGGCCCGCCACCGCAGCAGGCAGCGCCGGGCCTCGTCGGAAAGCTCATCCGGCGTGGCGGCCGCCTCCAGGCCCAGCCTCACGTGGGTGGCGGCACCCAGTCCGCCGACGAGCCGTTCCGCGTCGGCCGCAAGATCGGGTTTCAGTGGGACACCCGTGGTGCGCAGAATTGCCAGCAGCCGCAGTTCGCGGAATTCATGCGCATTGGCCTGCAGCCGTTCAAGGGAGCCGGAGAGTTCTTCCGTCCCTTCATGCGGACTGGACCGCAGGAGCGCCTCGACCCCCACCAGCGCCGTACGCGCCTTGAGGGCCCCGGCCCGGGCCTGGAACTGCCGCTCCAGCAGTTCCAGCAACGGATCCAGGCCGCTGCGCCGGGCAAGTTCGTGGGCCAGCGGGGTGGGTTCATTGAAGCCGTTGCGGATAAGGACCACGGCCAGCCGGATGCCGAACAGTCCGAACCTGGCAAGCAGCGAAGCCCGGGCCTCCGGGGTCAGCCGTTCGGGTTCGGAGCCGCGGAGGAACCGGTCCGCCGAGAGCATCATTTTTTCCCGGGCCGCACGGTCCAGGCCGGCCAGCAGCTGAAGCGAGGCAAAGTCCTGTTGCCGGAGGCTTCGGGCGGTCTGGGCGAGCAGGCCCGCCACCGGCACCACCCCCAGCGCGAGCTTCCGGAGATTGTGGTCCCGCCGGTACCGTTCGGCGATGTCGCCGGCGGAGAGCAGGGAGTCAATGCGGCCGGCGCCCACCTCATCGGCCCGGGACAGCACGGCCAGCGCGTTGACGGTACCGGACCTGCCCGATTCGGTGTCTTTGAACGATTCCAGGAACCGCAGGTCCGAAGCGTGCATATGCCGCATTAGGTATACGATCGCGTCAGCCTGGGACGGTGCGTCCGCCGGAGTGAGGAAGCCGGTGGCGAGGGCTGACACATCCTCGGAGAGCGACGCGATGCCAGGGGTATCGATCAGCGTCATGGTCCGCAGCGTTGGCGAGGGCCACTCGACCTCCAACCGCTCGGTGTCTTCGGCGCGGACGTTACCCAGGACAAACACCAGCCGACCGTCCACCCGTTTCAGCGGCAACGGCCGCGGTTCGCCGTCGCGCGGGTGAAGCATGATGCGGGGTGTGCGGCCGTACCGGTACCACGTGACGATCCGGGTGCACTCGCCGGTGTCCGTGGGCGCGATTTCTTCGCCGATGATGGCGTTCAGCAGTGTTGACTTGCCGGCCTTGACCATGCCGGCGATGGCAATCCGGAGGGGCTCTGCCAGCCGCTGCCCGTACCCCTCCAGCAGTGCCACTGCAGCGGAGTCGTCAGCGTAGACGTCCAGGGCGTCCCGGACCAGGCCCGCGGCCCCGGCAACGGTATCCGCAGTCATCCGGCCGCCGCCGGCGCCAGGGGCCGGGACGCTGCCACTTCGGCCGCCACCGCGGCCGCTGCCGCGTGCAGGGCGTCCACTTTCTTGAGTTCTGCCTTGATGTCCCTGATCCGTACGTCCTTTTGCAGGGTGAACGTGGTGGCTGCCTTCTGGGCCACGGCCACGGAGTCGGACAGCGACCTGTGGTGTTCCTCGGCGATTTCGGTGAAATGGTCCCGGATGGACCGCTGCACCAGCCGCAGGCGGTCCTTGAGCTGCTTGCCCACCTGGAACGTCACATCATCGATTTGGCGCCTGACCAGTGCCTTGGCCTCGCCCTGCCGCCGCTTGAGCCGGGCATCCCGGTCCTCCCGGTAGGCCTTGCGTCCCAGCAGCAGGCCGGCGCCCACGGACAGCGGGTTGATCAGCGCCATGCCGAAGATCCCGGTCAGCAGGCCGAACATCAGCACACCGCCGTAGGAACCGCGCATGCCGATCAGGACCTTCTGCATGGGGTTGATGCGGCCGGGGTCGAGCGCCGGCATCTCCTCCACGGGGTCCAGGGCATCGCCGGTGTCCGAAACCCGCAGCGCCGGGATCCTTACCTCGTCGGCAGCAAAGTGCTCGGCCACCTGCGAGGCCAGCCAGTGGGCCCGCTCGCTGGTCCACACGAAGGTGTCTGAGATGGCTGCGGCGGAGCATTCCTCCAGCCACTTGGAGAACTCGTTCCACGTGGGCCCGGGGTCGCCCTGGTCAATGGCAGCCTCGGCCTCCCTCTGGATCCGGCGGAGCCTGTCACGGAGGTCGTACTCCATGTCCGCGATGAGGTCGCTGATGCCGTCGCTGAGGGTGATCTGCCAGCGGGCCGAACGCTTCCGGAGATCGTCGGCTTCGGTTTTGGCCAGTTCAAGTCCCGCGATCATTTGGGGCGTGCCGGCGGGATTCTCGAGGGCATCAAGTTCGGACTGCAGGGACAGCCGCAGGTTTTCGGTGACCGAGAGCAGGTCCTGGCTGAGGTGCCTGCGCTGTAGCCGCTCCGATTTGCCCACGATTTCGTTGCGCAGGTGCCGGACCAGCGCCGGGAACCCGGACTCGCCGTTCAGCTCGGCGTCCTGCAGCCGGCTGGCCTCGAGACGGAGGTCCGAGGACACCGGGAAGAGCGGGATGTCCGGTGCAACGGTGTCCAGGCGGGACCGGTCCATGTCCGCCACACGCCGCCACTCCGGATAGAGGTCCGTCTTGGACAGCACACCCACCACGCTGGGGGTGATCCGCATTGCCTGGCGGAGGAAGCGAAGCTCGGGTTCGGTGTATTCCTGGGAGGCGTCGGAGACCAACAGCATGGCATCGGCCGTAGGGAGGGCCGTGAGGGTGGTGAGCGTGTGGGAGGAGCCCATGCCGCCCACGCCCGGTGAGTCGATGACCGTCAGCCCGCCGGTGAGGATCTTCCGCGGCAGGTACACCTCGGCGGCCACCAGTTTCTTGCTGTTGCCTGGATTGCCCTGCTCGGAAACGTACGCGGCGATGTCCTCGATGGGGATGGGCTGGCGTTCAACGCTTCCCTCCTCGCCGCCGTCGGAATCTGCCTTGGGAACAAGGATGGCTGCCGAGGCCGGTTCGCCGTGGCGGACCACTGTGGGCACCGAGGTGGCAATGTCGTCGTCCACCGGGCAGACCGGCGCGTTCACCAGGGCGTTGATCAGCTTGCTCTTGCCCTGCTTGAACTCCCCCACCACAATGACGCGGACGCTCGGGTCCCGCAGCCGTCCCGCGGCCTGCTCCAGGCGTTTGCGGAGGTCGGCGCGGTCTGCCGTCTGGGCCAGCTGGAGGCCGTGCTCCACCAGCTTGATCAGCTGTCCCGCTGTCATCGGTGTTGGTTTTGCCGGTCCTGCTTCTGCCACAGTGTGTCCTTTGCGTCGGGCTCCGGGGTGAAAGGCGGGCTAAGCCGGGGATAGCCCGGCAGGAGGGTTACCCCTCCTGCCGGGCTTTCTGGCCGGACCGGGATCAGAGGATCACGGTGTTGTCCTCGACTTCGATGTCGGTCTCGGAGTTGTCCTGGAAGGAGTCTTCCACCTGCAGCGAGTTGTCCTGGAAGGAATCCTCCACCTCCACCGAGTTGTCCTGGAAGGAGTCCTCGATCTCGACGTCGGTGTTGATGGAGTTGTCCGAGTTGTCGGTGGTGCTGGTCGAGTTGTCGGAGTTGTCCGTGGTGTTGGCGACGTTGTCCAGGGCGACGTCGATATCCGTGTTGGTGGAGTTGTCCGAGTTGTCCTGGAAGGAGTCCTCGATGTCCACGTCCGTGTTGATGGAGTTGTCCGAATTGTCGGTGCTGGTGGTGTTCCCCACGTTGTCCAGGTCGACGTCGATGTCGGTGGAGTTATCCGAGTTGTCCGAATTGTCGTTGTACGAGCCGTTGGTGGAGTTGTCAGAGTTGTCGGAATTATCCGAGTTGTCGTTGAACGAGTCGTCCACGTCGAGGTCCACGTCGGTGTTGAAGGAGTCGTCGATGTCCGTCTCTTCGTTGCCGATATTGACGTCGCCGCCGGCACGGATGGAGTTGTCGGTGGAGTTATCCGTCGAGTTGTCCGAGTTGTCGTTGTAGGAGTCTTCGATGTTGTTGGAGTCATCGACGTCGGCGTCGTCACCGGCAGCGATGGAGCGGTCGCCGGAGGCGATCACGGAATCGTTGTCGAACCACTGCTTGACGTCGCCGTCGGCCCAGATGTTCTGGTTCACGGACTGGTCAACAATGTTGTCCCGGTCATCCACCGTGGAGGTGTAGGAGTAGTTGTTCACGATGTGGTGCAGCTGCTGGATCGCGTGGCCATGGTCATCGTGGTCGTGATCGTGGTGTCCGCCGTTACCGCCGCCGGCGGGGGGCGGGGTCACTGCGCCGGTGCCGCCACCGTTCTGGCCTGTATCGGCGCGGTTGCCGCCGGTGCTGTACTCGCGGTCGAAGCGGGAAGCGTTGACCGTGATGGGGGCGTAGTCCAGCACTACGGGCATTGCGGCATCCACGTCTGCGGAGCATACGCCGCCCAGGCCGTGGTCTTCCAGGACGCGCTCCGGATCATCCAGGAATTCCTGGGCCGCCTGGCGGTCGCCGAAGAGGCTCATCAGGAACTGGACGAGATCATTTGCGAGTGTCATTTCGTGGTCCTCAATCTTCTCTGTATTGCGGATCACCGGGCATCGTTGCCGGGTTGAAACCAACGTACGGGCCCCGTACCGGCCCGGGCATCGGGCCGGTTCCCCCTACCGGCCGGTGTCCCGCCGGGGAACAGCGCCACCATCCGTTAGGGGCATTAGGGGTTTACTCCTGCGGGGGAATTTCGGCGGCCAGGGCGAGCCGCAACCGGGCCAGGAGGTCCGAACGGTTCTCCGCCCCCAGCCGGCGCCGCATCCTGGCAATGTGGTGCTCGGCCGTGCGCGGAGAAATGTAGATGGCCTCGCCGATCTCGCGGTAGGTCTTGCCCTCGAGGACCAGCCGTGCCACCTCTTTTTCCCGCTCGCTCAGGCCCGAGCCGTCCGGGTGCATGCCGTTGCCGGTCTCCGCCGTGGCCGCAGCCCGCGGTTCGCCCGTTCCGGAGCTCCCGTTGCCGGTTGCGTTTCCCTGCGGGTGGAGGTCCCTGGCACAGGACAGCAGGCGCACCATGTCCTTGCGTTCCCCAGCGCGCGCTGCCGCGTGTCCGGCGAGCCGGGCACCCTCCCAGGGCATGCCCATCCGGCCCAGTCCCCGTGCGGCCGCTTCCACATCGGCGGGCTGGAAAGCGCCGGCAAGGACGGAAACCCAGGCCTTGCCGGCACCGGCCAGTACGGCGGCAAGGTGGCTGTTTTTGGCAGCCCGGGCCAGGGCTGTGGCATGCGGCGCCAGCGCGGCGGGGTTTTCGCTTAGGAGTGCTGCCTGCACTGCGGCCCAGTGGAACGGCACGGCCCACAGCGGCGGGCTTCCCAGCCGTTCGAGCAACTGGTTGGCCTCCTCGAAGTAGTGGGCAATCCGCCTCGTCTCCCGGAGACGGGCGGCGGTGATCACCAGTTCACCCCACGGCAGCAGGCTGTAGAGGTCAACCGAGATGTGCAGCATCGCCTCACGGGCACGTTCCCACGCCAGCACCAGCTCGGCGATTTCGCCGTTGCGCCTGGCCAGTCCCACCTCCAGGGCGGCGCGCAGGAATTCATCGCGCGGAACGAGGGGCCAATGGTTGGCCTTGGACGCTTCATTGATGGAGAGCCGCGCGTCCTCGAGTTTGTCCTGCTGCATGGCAGTCCACGCCTGGAGCAGGAAAAGCCTCGGTTTCGCCGCGTTACCGCCCTGGCCCGCAGCGGCGGCTGCCCGGCACACGGTCTCCGCCAGGTAGGGTTCCCCGCTGTGGAGCGCCAGGAGTGCGGCGAGGGCGGCGGGAGTGTCCGGGAGCGGCAGGGCAGAGCCGGCCGCGTTCAGCATGTCTGAGGCGTGGATCAGGATGGGAAGGGCCTGCTGCGGATCCTCGGCGAGGGATTCCAGGATCCCCTTGCCCGTTCCGGCCAGCGCGGCAGCCAGCAGCGTGGGCGATTCCGGTGGAGCGTCGGCACGGAACAGCGCATCCGCTCCGGAACGGTTCCCGCAACCCACCATCGCGACGGCGGCGAGCGGCGCCGAGGACCCCAACCGGTGGGCACCCAGCCAGCTGTAGGCGTCGGCACTGCGCGCCAGCATTCCCCTGTGCGCCCAGACTGCTGCGGCCACGTCCACACCACGGCGGACGTCAGGCGGATCGACGCTCACCAGGAGGGTGTCGATGATCCGGGTGGCTGAGTCCAGGTCGCCGTTGGCGGCAGCCGCCTGGGCACGGCGCGCTGCGGTGCCGGTTTCGTCCGCCCCGGCCAGCAGGGCTTCCTCGTAGAGGCGGCACGCCAGGGCCGGATCGTGTTCGAGGGCCTTGTCCGCGGTATGTTCAAGTTCCGCGGCCACGCGCTGGTCCGCCAGTCCGCCGCGGGCAAGCTCCCGGGCGAAGTCGCCCATCGGTTGGCCGTCCGTGGCGTAGAGGGTGACCAGCTCACGCTGAAGTGCGTGGACCTTGGACGTGGGCGCTGCCGTCAGCAAGGCGTTGCGGGCGGGCCCCACGACTGTTCCGTCCGTGAGTAATCCTGCCTGCTCCGCCTGGCCGATCAGCACATCCAGGCTTTCCACCTCGCCGGCGTCGATCCTGCGCTCCAGGTCCGCAGGCAGCGGCCCGGGAAGGACGAACCCCACGGACAAGGCAAGGAGCAGTTCCCGGACAGCGGCATTTTCACCTTTGAGCTGCATTGACATGGCCTCGGCAGCGTGGGGCGGGGGTTCGCTGTGATTCATTCCTGAATGGTTGAGCCGGGAGCCCAGGAGTTCTGCCGCATCCTGGGGCCGCGGCTGGAAGCTGGCCACCCTAGGCCGCCGGTTCCGTGGTGGGAGCGTCGGAGCCGGCTGCCGGGACTGGGGTGGGGTCCGGGACCGGTGTTGGGTCCGGAGCTGGCGTGGGGTCCGGCGCTGGAGCGCTGCTCGGTGCCGGTGTTTCGGGAACCGGCGGATTCGTGGTCGGATCCGGAACCGGCGGATTCGTGGTCGGGTCCGGAACCGGCGGGTTGGTGGTCGGATCCGGAGCCGGCGGGTTGGTGGTCGGGTCAGGTACGGGCACCACGGTGGCGGGGTCGGTGGGAACAGGTGCCGGCGTACCCGGGGCCGGATCCACCGTCCCCGCTCCGGTGGTGGGCGTCACGGCAGGAACAGCCCCGGTTCCGGATCCGGCGCCTCCTCCGGCGGTCCCGGGAACGGTGCCTGTTCCCGCAGCCGGAGCAGGTCCGCCCGCTGCAGGAGCAGGCGAGCCGTCCGGAGCCTTGGTAGCCGCTGCGGAGGGTTTGCTGGTTGGCGAGGCCTCGACGTTCAGCCCGGGACCGGCGTCGGACTTCTTTTTCTGCACGCCGGCGTCGATGCCTGCCAGCGGCTGGGCGTCACCGGCAGCGCCCGCGGCTGCGGCACCTCCGCCACCGGTCACCGATCCGGTCCCGCCCGCCTGGGCTGGAGGACCGCTGTCGGCGCCGGCTTGGGGAACGAACACCGAGGTGAGGTCGCTCAGGCCGCCCGGGCTCTGGGCAGCGGTGGCGGACAGCACGGTGAACAGGGCGGCCGCAGCTGCGATGGCGGTGAGCCGCACCGTCGGCTTCGGCGCGTGCGCCCCGCCGTGGCTGTGGCCCGGGCCGTGACCCAGCGCTGCAAAGGCGCCGGACGCCGTCGTACCCTTCCGGGACCAGCTGGCCATCCGCGCGGGAATGTGTCCGCCGGTGTCGAGCGGCTCTTCGCCGGACGCCGGTGCCGGCAGCTGCGGGGCCTCCGACAAAGCGGCACGCCCGGCGGCCGCACGGGAAAGCACGGCGGATACCGCCGCGCCGAGGCAGATGGACGATTTGGGATCGGCGTCCACGGCGATGGGGCGGTCCAGCTGCTCTGAGATCAGCTCCGCCACGAGGGGTATCCGTGATGACCCGCCGATCAGCAGGACGGCAGTGAGGTCAGCCGGAGCCAGCTTGAGCTGCGCGAGCGATTCCTCCAGCGCATCCACTGTTTCCCGGACGGGTTCCTCGATCAGGGCTTCGAACTCGGACCGGACCAGGCGTATCTGTTGCTGGTAGCCCGGCAGCAGTACCGGAATGGTGGTCTCGCTGTCCGATGACAGTGCTTCCTTGGCCTCCACGCATTCGCGCCGCAGCCTGGACAGGGCGGCCAGGACATCGGGGTCCGCAGGGTCAAGGTCCGCCAGGGCTCCCCCGGTGTGTTCGGCGACGTAGCGGAACACGGCGGCGTCGAAGTCCGCTCCGCCGAGGTGGTCAATGCCCTCCGGGCGCCCCACCGCTTCAAACCGGTCATCGCCCGCCTTCGTCAGAACGGCGGTATCGAACGTGCCGCCGCCGAGGTCGTAGACGGCGACGGTGCTGCCTTCCTCAACCCGCACCTGCGACGCGTAGTGCAGTGCCGCGGCTTCCGGTTCGGCCAGGAGCGTCACGTCATGCAGGCCCTTGGCCGCCAGCGCTTCACGGACCGCGGAGGTGCGGTGGCTGCCCCACGCTGCCGGGTGGGTGAGGATGATGTCCGACGGCGCTGCCCCCTCGCGCTCGGCCGCCCGGTCCGCCACCCAGCGGGCAACGGTGGCGAAGACCTCTTCGGGGCGGACGGACAGGGTGCCCAGGGCAATGGGCACGGCATCGCCGATGCGGCGCTTGAACTCCCGCACAACGCGTTCCGGGGTTGCGAGCCCGCGGCGTTCTGCCGCCTCCCCCACCAGGACGGGACCCTGTTCGGGGTAGTAGACCACGGAGGGCACTGCGGTGCCCCGAAGGCCCAGCGGCAGGCACTCCGGAACGGGTGGAACTCCCTGGTTGAAACGGACAACCGCGGCTGCGGTGAAACTGGTCCCGACGTCTACGGCGAGAACGTAGGTCATTGCTACCTCGGACAACTGGTGTTTCGCCAGCAAGCTTCATCACAGGCGAACGTCACCAACGTAGCATCACCAACAGGACCCGGAACAGCCCTGTTGGTACATCGAATGGCTATTTACCGGGGCTGCCTCCGGAGTTTTAGCAGTGCCCCGCACAAAAGCCCTGTTCAGGGCCGTAGGAGCCCGGCAGGGCTCCCATGGGTGTCAGAGGCCCGAGTAGGAGTGCAGGCCGTTGAAGAACTGGTTCACGATGGTGAAGTTGAAGACCACGCACAGGTAGCCCACGATCGACAGCCAGGCCGCCCGGGTTCCGGTCCAGCCCCTGGTGGCGCGGGCGTGCAGGTAGCCGGCGTACACCACCCAGATCACGAAGGTCCAGACTTCCTTGGTGTCCCAGCCCCAGAACCGGCCCCACGCCTTCTCGGCCCAGATGGCACCGAACATGAGCGTGAAGGTCCAGCCGATGAAGGCGATGGCGTTGATCCGGTAGGACAGGTTTTCCAGGCTCAGGGCTGACGGGACCAGGCGCATGAAGCCCAGCTTGTCCTCGCCGCCGGCGGCCACGGTCTTCTGCCGGTGAGACTGGACCAGCTGCAGCGCCGACATGGCGAAGGTGAGGGTGAACAGGGCCGAGGACAGCACTGCGATGGAGACGTGGATGATCAGCCAGTAGCTCTGCAGTGCGGGGACCAGGTGGCCCACCGGGGTCCAGTACGCCACCGAAGCGGCCACCAGCATGATGATGGCCAGGCCCACCACGAAGGTGCCCAGGAAGCGGAGGTCGCGGCGGATCAGGACCAGCAGGAACACGGCAACGGCAACAAAGGCACCCGTGGTGAGGAATTCGTACATGTTGCCCCACGGCACGCGGCCGGCTCCGAGCGCCCGGGTGACCACGCCGGCGCCGTGGATCACGGCGCCCAGGACGGTGAGGGCCACAGCAACGCGGGCGGGGGCGCGCCGCGCGGCGGAGTATTTCATGTCGGCGCCGGCGGTGATAATCCCGCCGCCCGCCGGGGTGCCTGAGGCCGCGGACGACGACGGACGCTCGGCCCGGCCGGCCGGCCCGCCGACGCTGGATTCGGCGCGGTTGCCCGCACCCACTGCGGCGGGAACCTTGGCCGGTTCAACGGCCTGTGCGGCCCTGAGGTCGATGGCCTGGAGTGCGCGGCTGCTCTTGGCCAGGTCCCAGGCGAAGGCAATAAAGGCTACGGTGTACGTGCCCGCCGCCAGCAGCATGAAGAGCTCGCTGTACTGGCCCATGGTTTCGTTGATTCCAAACGGCATTACTGGTCCTTTTCGGGCCCTGCGGGGCTAGCTGGGGTGGGGGTGCCTGCGCCATTATCGCCGAGGCTGCTGGGAGTTTGCTGGGACTGCGTGGAATCTTCCTGCCGCTGGCTGTCCTGCTGCGGATCGGCTGCCAGGCCCCATTCCTGGGCCAGCAGGGTGCGTATCGCGGCAGCTTCCCCGGCCAGGCGGTGGTCCTCGCCGCGGGCCAGGAGGCCGTACTCCACCATGGTCCGGCCGTCGTCGTGCGTGCCGGTGCGGACCCAGGCGCGGCGGCGGTTGACGTACAGGGACAGGATCAGGCCGGCCACCGCCAGGAGTGCGAAGATCAGGGCGTACAGCTGGCCGGGGTTGTGGTGGATGTCCACACCGACGTAGCGCTTGACGCCGTCGAAGCTGATGGAGCCCTTGCCGTCCGGCAGCGTGTAGGTGGAGCCGGGTGACAGGGTGATGCCGCCGGCGTCGAGGTTGCGGGCGTTCAGCGGAGTGAGGTCCTTGACGTCGATCTCGAAGACGTTCTGCGGCGAGCCGGTATCCAGTCCAAGGTCGCCGTAGTAGGAGTTCAGTGACAGCTGCGGGTTGAAGAGATCAGGATCACCGCTGAAGGACACGCCCTGCTCCGTAACGAAGGCCGTCGGCAGGAAGAAGCCCTGGAATCCGAGCTGGTCCGGCTTGGCGTCGGGGACCTTGATGACCACCGAGGAGTAGTAGTTGTCACCCTGCAGCTTGGCCACCACCGGGCCCTGCATGGCCACGTTGCCGTCGCCGTCGCGGATGGTCACCACCGGGGCGTAGCCGTTGCCGGTCAGGTAGATGCTGGTGCCGCCCAGGGTGATGGGGTCGTTGACCTTCAGCGTCTCCTTCTTGGCGGGCGCGTCAGGGTTTTCCTTAGTGGTGACGGCTGCCGAGAAGTCGATGGGCTGGCCGATCTTGCCCTGCGATTCACGGTCAAAAGTGATGTCGAACTTGTCCAGCTGCACCGAGTAGGGCTGCAGCTGGCTGGACTGGAAGTTGGTGCCCGGCGTGAACTGGTCATAGCCCACCAGGGTGTTCACGAAGGTGTCGCCCTCCACCAGGATCCGCTGGCCGCTGTAGCCGAAGAGGCCGCCGATGGCCACGGACACCAGGACTCCGATCAGGGAGGTGTGGAAAATCAGGTTCCCCACTTCCTTGGAGAGGCCGCGTTCTGCGCCCAAAGACGGCCGCGCGCCGTCGTCGTCCCTCACCTCAACGCGGTAGCCGCGCTTCCGAAGCAGCCCCGCGGCGCCGTGGATGGCGTCCGACGCCGGGATCCCGGCGTCGGCGGGAATGACCAGCGTGCCGTATTCGGGGAGGCGGGAGAGCCGCTTGGGCGTCCGCGGCGGCTGGGAGCGCATGGCCTTGTAGTGGGCGATGGCGCGGGGCACCACGCAGCCGATCAGGGAGATGAACAGCAGCAGGTAAATGGCGGAGAACCACACCGAGGAGTAGACGTCGTAGAGCTGCAGGCTGTCCAGCAGCTTGCCGTAGTCCGGGTGGTCCTTGATGTACTGCGTGACAACGGAGGGGTTGGCCGGCCGCTGCGGAAACAGCGATCCCGGAACCGCGGCCACGGCCAGGAGCAGCAGCAGGAACAGCGCGGTGCGCATGCTGGTCAGCTGGGTCCAGGCGAACCGCAGCATCTCCTTGGCGCCCAACGCGGGCAGCGCGGCGTCGGCCTTTGCCGCTGACACCTTGTCCGCGTCCGGGGCGGGGGACTTCTTCTTTACGTTCACACGCTCGCTCATCAGATCGGCAACTTCACATCGGTTTGGAACCAGTACTGCAGCTCGGTCACCCAGGTCCCCCAGACGCCGGTGGCCATCAGCACACCCAACACCACCAGGATGCCTCCGCCGGTCCGCTGGATGGCGAGCCGGTGCTTGCGGAAAAATGCCATGACACCCATGCCGCGGCGCACGGCAAGCGCGATCAGCAGGAACGGGATGCCCAGACCAAGGCTGTAGACGAACGCCAGGAAGGCGCCCTTCGCTGCTGACGAGCCGCCGGAAAGGCTGAGCAGCTGGACAGCGGAGTAGGTGGGTCCGATGCACGGTGCCCAGCCCAGGCCGAAGGTCAGGCCCAGCAGCGGCGCACCCCACAGGCCGGCGGGCGGCTTGGCGTGGATCTTGGCGTCACGCTGCAGCCAGCCCAGGCCACCCATGAAGACCACTCCCATGATGATGACCAGCACGCCGAGCACCTGGGTGATCCAGGCGTTCTGGGAGCCGGTGATCAGGGTGCCCAGCTGCCCGAAGGCCCCGCCCAGCAGGACGAAGATCACGGAGAAACCCAGCACGAACAGCCCGATGCCCAGGAACATCCGGCCCCGCCGCTGCTTCTGCAGGTCCACGCCGCTGAGCCCGGTGACGTAGCCCAGGTAACCCGGGACGAGGGGCAGGACGCAGGGAGAGAGGAAGGAGACCAGGCCGGCCAGCAGCGCCACGGGGATGGCGAGCAGGATCGATCCGTTCAGGATGGTTTCGGCGAAGGGGCTGTTCACGGGAACGCGCCGCCGCTACTCAGCCACGGCGGCGGTGATCAGGGCTTTCAGGGTGCCCTTCTGGATTTCCCCGAGGACCCGGGAAGCCACGCGGCCCTGCTTATCCAGGACCAGGGTGGTGGGTACCGCGCCCGGAGGAACCAGCCCGGATACGGACAGCAGCACGCCGCCGTCCTTGTCGTCGAAGCTGGGGTAGGTGAGGTTGAACGTCTTGTCGAACGCTTCCGCGGTTGCCTTCTCGTCGCGGAGGTTGACGCCGTAGAACTGCACGCCCTGGTCCTTGAACTCCTGGTGGAGCTCCTCGAGGATGGGGGCTTCCACCCGGCACGGGGCGCACGCGGCGAACCAGAAGTTCAGGATGGTCACCTTGCCCTGGAAGTCTGCCGGGGTCACCGTGGTGCCGTTGAAGAGGGTGCCGTTGACCTGGATGGCGTCCTTACGGTCCGCGGCGGCGAACTCGGTGACGGACCCGTCGCCGGCCACATAGTTCTTGTTGTCTCCGGCCCTGGCCTGCTTCGCCAGGGCGTCTTCCTGGGCGCAGCCCGAAAGGCCCATGGTGAGCGCGGTCAGGGCGAGGCCGCCGGCAGCCAGCACGCTGCGGCGCGAGGTCAGGTTGTTGTGGGTCACTGCTTAGGCTCCAGGGGTGCTGGCGGCACCGGGAAGAAGGGACGCCGCCGGTTCGCTGTACTGGACGCGCAGGAGGCTGCCGTCGTCGTTGAACACCAGGGACGTGATGGAGGTGAGGGTGCATTCGCGTTTCCGCGGGTCATGCCAGAGTGGTTTGCCCTCCGCGCTGAGGCGGGTGGCCCAGATGGGGAGCTGGTGGCTGACCATGATGGCTTCGGGGCCGTTGGTGCCGTAGTCGCTGCCGGCGAAATCTATGGCGCGCAGGCGTGCATCCTGGACCGCTTCCATGACACGGGCCGCCTGCTGCTTGTACGGCTCGCCCCAGGACGGCCGCAGCGGGTTGACCAGCCGCGGCCAGTGCTTCGGCCGGCGGAGTTCGGCCTTGGTGACCTTCATGCCCTCGAAGTAGTTTTCGGCTTCGATGATGCGTGCGTCGGTGTGGATCTGCAGGCGCAGTGCTTCCGCCGTGGGGGCCGCCGTTTCCTGGGCCCGGTCCAGCGGAGAGGCAGCAAGATAGGTGATCCTGGCGCCGGCTTCCACCCGTTCCCGGAAGTGCCCGGCAAGCATGCGGGCCATCTCCCGCCCCAGTTCGGAGAGGTGGAATTCGGGCAGCCGTCCGTACAGAACGCCGTCGGGATTATGGACCTCGCCGTGGCGGAGCAGATGGACAGTGGCTTGGGGCATGTTTACCAGTTTCTCAAAGATGGCCTGCGATCCGAAATCTTCTACAAAGAGTAGAACTGAAGTTTTTGAAGAAATGTTCCGAAGGCGGGAACAAAAGATGCAAATGCATGTTTATACTGGATGCAGCAAGTTAGTTGAGACTTCAACCGATGAAGCTTCAACAGCAGAACCCCGCAGGCACGCAGACACAAGGAGCATCACCATGGCACTTCCCGCAGACGTCACCACCGGCACCTGGACCCTCGACAACTCCCACAGCGAAATCGGCTTCACCGTCCGGCACGCCGGCATCAGCAAGGTGCGCGGGCAGTTCACCGACGCCACCGCCACGCTCGAGCTCGCCGAGGATGTAGCCCAGTCCAAGATCGCCGCCACCATCAACACCGCCAGCTTCGACTCCGGCGACGCCAACCGCGACGGCCACGTCAAGGGCGAGGACTTCTTCGACGTGGAGAAGTTCCCGGAGATGTCCTTCGTGTCCAACGGCCTGGTGGCCAAGGGCAACAGCTACGAACTGACCGGCGACCTCACCATCAAGGGCGTCACCCGTCCCGTCACCCTCGAAACCGAATTCAACGGCGTGGCCGTTGACCCCTTCGGCAACACCCGCGCCGGCGTCTCTGCAGAGACCACCATCAGCCGCAAGGACTTCGGCCTGACCTGGAACGCCGTCCTGGAGACCGGTGGCGTGCTGGTCAGCGACAAGGTTGCCATCAACCTGGAACTGGCGTTCATCGCCCCCGCCGCATAAGCAGCGGATCCTTCGGGTGAAACCCCGGCGCCGCCCTCAGGGCGGGCCGGGGTTTCCCGTTTAAGCAGCCTCCCTCACGCGGCGCCCGGCCCGGCACATGCGGCGCGGGAGCGCGAGGCCGGGCCACGTACGACGACGGCGCTACAGTGAACGCCATGAGCAACTCCCCCAGCGCTCCCCGCAGCGGGGCTGCCGCGATGTTTTCCCTCGCCGGGCTGCCCCTTGAACTGAAAGTCTCCTTCTGGATCTGGTTTGTGGGCGGTGTCCTGTCCATGCTGGGCGGCCTGCTGGGCATGCTGGCTTCGCTGGTCCTGTTCGCCGCCGCACCGGCGGCCGCCATGGGCGTGGTGGTGCTGATGCTGCTGGCCGCCTCGGTGGGGGCGGCCCAGATGGTGTTCGCGCTCAAGATGAAGGCAGGGCGGTCCTGGGCGCGGGTGGCCCTCACTGTGCTGGCGGCCATCACCCTTGGCCTCGCGGTGGTGAACGGCTCCGCCGGCACCGGCCAGGCCGGGAACTGGGTGGCGTTCGTGGTGGCGCTGGCTGCCACCGTCCTGATGTGGTTGCCCGGGGCGCAGGCCTGGTTCCGCGGAAGTCCGCGCCGGAATACCTCTTCCGAATGATCCCCAAGGGCGGCGGCCGGGGGTACGGTGGTCTTAAGTCATGCTGGGGGTAGGGGCACTGGACCGATCCTCGGCAACCCACCTGTAACCCGACATGAATAGAGGACCGCTCATGAGCACTCCCCCTGTCCCGCCGCCGGGATCCAACGATCCCCACTCCGGCAGTTCAAACACCGGCAACCCGGACACCAACGGCGATGCCGGCAACCAGCCGCCGCGCTTTGGCGAAAACGCCCCGCAGTATGGCCAGAATGCGCCGCAGCAGGGCCAGGGCCAGCCGCAGTACGGGCAGAACGCGCCCCAGTACGGGCAGAACGCACCCCAGCAGGGCCAGCAGTTCGGTTCACAGCCGCCGGCCACTCCGCAATACGGCCAGAACGCACCGCAGTACGGGCAGAACGCGCCGCAACAGGGCCAACAGTACGGCCAGGGCTACGGGCAGCAGTTCGGCCAGAACCCTCCAGGTAACGGACAGCAGTTCGGCCAGTCGCCGTACGGACAGTCCCCCTACCCGTCCGAGCAGCCGCAGGCAGCCGGCAGCAACGGCGTTCCCCAGCTGGTCAACATCTCCTTCTGGCTCCTGCTCGCGGCGGCAGCCATTTTCGTGATCTCCATGCTGACGGGCCTCGGCCAGCTGAACGACCCCGCATTCCGCCAAACGTTCGAAGACCAGATGGAGTCGAGCGGCGCCGCGGGCGTGACGTACGACGACGTCCAGGGCTTCATTGGCGGAACCCTTGTGGTGTTCGCCATCCTCGGCGCCGGCCTGTACTTCCTGGTGGCTTTCTTTGTCCGCAAGGGCAAGAACTGGGCACGCATCCTGGGAACGGTCTTCGCGGGCCTGTCGGTCTTCGGGCTGTTCGGCATCCCCACGTTCGGCACCCTGGGCACCGTCCTGGGCATCGCGGCCATCGTACTGCTGTACCTGCCGGCCTCTGCCCCGTATTTCCGGAAGCAGCAGCCCTTCGCCAACCCTTATGGTGGCGGCTTCAGCGGCCCGTACGGCCGCTGACCCTTTAGTTCCACTCCCGCGGGCGCGGGTTCCGGACCTGCCGTTTTCTAGGCAGTCTGCTCCGGGGCCTGCGCCCGTTGTGCGTGGTAGGCAAGGATCTGCAGTTCGGTGGCCATATCCACCTTGCGCAGGTTGACCCCCTCGGGCACCTGCAGCATCACCGGGGCGAAGCTCAGGACACTCCGCACGCCGGCCGCCACCACGCGGTCGCAGACACCCTGGGCTACGGATGCCGGCAGCGCCAGCACCACCATATTGGCTCCGGTCCGGTGCAGTACCGCCTCCAGGTCCGCGACATCGCTGACCCGCAGCCATCCCACTTCGTTTCCCACCACCATCTGGTCGGCGTCGAAGATGGCCACCACGTCGAATCCCCTGGACTCGAAGCCGCCATACCGGGCCAGGGCCTTGCCCAGGTTGCCGGCGCCCACAATGGCCACCTTCCAGTCGTGCGTCAGGCCGAGTGCGGCAGCGATGTGGCGGCTCAGGTACTGGACTTCGTAGCCCACACCGCGGGTGCCGTAGGAGCCTACGTGGGAGAGGTCCTTGCGAAGGGTGGAAGAGCTCACTCCGGAGGCTTCAGCCAAAGATTCGGAGGACACCCGCTCAATCCCGTCGGCCAGCAGGGTGTTGAGGGCGCGGAGATAGATCGTCAGCCGTGCCACCGCTGCGGGCGGAATCTGCTTGGCTGGCGTACCCGTGGCGTCCGGCAGGTCCGGGACAGCCTGGGGAGTTGAGTCCAGCGAAGTCACCAGCCCCTCCCTTGCATCGCGTTGTGCCTCCACTCTAGAGCCCCTTCGCCGGTGCCAACAAAGCAGGTACCGTCACGTCGGACCGTTCCCCTACTGCGCCATGGCCCGCTGCAGGACGCGTTCCAGCCGGGCTTCGTCGATCTTCCAGAAGTCGCGCTGCACACCGTCCACGAGGACCACGGGGATTTCCTCTGCATAGCGTTCTCGCAGTTCCGGCTGGTTGTCCACCAACTCTTCGCTCCACGTAAGGCCCAGTGCGGCAGTGACCCGGCCGACGGCGTCGCGCGCGTCCTCGCACAGGTGGCAGTTCGCTTTGGTGACCAGGACAACATGGGGTGTGGGCATGCTTTAACGGTAGCGCCGTTGAAGCGCGCCCACACCACGCCCGGCATGCCGACCGCGGCCGCCCGGTGGATTGACTAGACTCAAGTCCATGCCCGAGGAGAAATACGTCGCCGTTGTGACCCGGCCGGTCGCTGCGCCGCAGCCGGGCGAAGCGGCGTTTTTCGATGTGGACAACACCCTCATGCGCGGCGCCAGCCTGTTCCACGTTGCCAGGAAGATGCACCAGCGCGGGGCGTTCACGCTGGCCGAGGCGGCCGGTTTCGCGTGGAAGCAATTCAAGTTCGTGGCCCGCGGCGAGAATATCGACGACGTCCACGCTGTCCGCGATTCGGCGCTCACCCTCGCGGCGGGCATCGCCGTGGACGACATCAAGGCGCTGGGCGAAGAGGTCTACGACGAGATGATCGCCTCGCGGATCTGGCCCGGGGCCAAGGCACTGGCAGAACAGCACCTCAGGGTGGGCCGCCGCGTCTGGCTGGTCACCGCCACGCCGATTGAAGTTGCCACTGTCATCTCCACCCGGCTGGGCCTGACCGGCGCGCTGGGGACGGTGGGCGAGGTCTCGGACGGGATGTATACCGGCAGGCTGGTGGGAGATATCCTGCACGGCTCTGCCAAAGCGGTGGCGGTTCAAGGCATTGCTGACGAAGAGGACCTGGACCTCAAGCGCTGCTGGGCCTACTCCGACTCCTATAACGACATTCCGCTGCTGTCCCTGGTGGGCCATCCGGTGGCCATCAATCCGGACGCCAAGCTGCGCCGCCACGCGCGCGACAACAACTGGCCGGTGTACGACTTCCGCGCCGGCCGCCGGGCGGCAACGTTCGGCCTCAAGGCCGCGACCATGGGCGGCGCCGTGTACGGCCTCTGGAAGGGCTTCGCGAGGATCCGCGGCCCCCGGGCCTGACCCGGCACTTCTGCGGGCAAAAGAAATGCCCGCCACCTCGGAAGGCGGCGGGCATTTCCACGCTGTTCGAAGTATTTCTACTTCTTATTGCGGCGCTGGTGACGAGTCTTGCGAAGCAGCTTGCGGTGCTTCTTCTTGGCCATACGCTTGCGACGCTTCTTGATAACTGAACCCACGAAAGTTCCTTACAAACTAGATGCAGTACCTGTCTGATGGAAAAGGTCCGCGGACAAAGCTACGAACAGAACAACTGACAGATTCTTACAATGACGTAAAACGTTCCTTAACAGGGTACCGCTTCCGGGGCGCGGCTTCTAACCGCCACCGCACTCAACCGGCACGAATACCGGATTTGCGGCGGGACCGGGTCAGCCGGTGCCTGCGTGCCCGTCCACCACGGCTCCCCTGAGGTACTGGTCCACAGCAGTCTCGGGCACGCGGTAGGAGCGGCCAAAGCGGACTGCCGGCATTTCACCGGAGTGGACCAGGCGGTAGACGGTCATTTTGGAGACGCGCATGACCTCGGCAACTTCTGCCACGGTCAGGAACTTCGCGTTCGAGAAGTTCTGTTCTGCGGACATTTCCCTATTTTCCTTTGCTGACGGATGGACAACATTGACCCCAGGTTCGTACCAAATGCGGTGTTCCGATGCTGAGCCATCCACCAACCACCTATCCAGATACTCTAGATGTTCCTGTGGCAGAAGTGAAAGTAGTAGGGTCCCCCTATTTGCCCGGCGCCCCACCCCTCCCTTGGGCCTCCTCAGCCGCGGCGCTTGCGGGCTGAGGCGGCCAGCTGTTCCAGCACCGACGCCGAGACGTCCCACTCCATGCACGCATCAGTGACGCTCTGCCCGTACACCAGCTCATCCCGGCCCGCAGCGTGCTCCACGACATCCAGGTTCTGGGCGCCTCCCACCAGGAAGCTTTCGAGCATGACGCCGGCGATCGCCTGCGCGGCGGGGCCACCCTCTTCGAGCTGCGCACCGATTTCCAGGGCCACTTCCGCCTGGCGGTGGTGGCTCTTGCCGCTGTTGGCGTGGCTGGCGTCCACGATGAGGCGCGGGTTCAGTCCCTTGCCGGCCAGGGTGGCGGAGGCGGCTTCGACGTCGGCCGTCGAGTAGTTGGGGCCCTTGCGTCCGCCGCGGAGGATGACGTGCGTGTCCGGGTTGCCGGCGGTGGCCACCAGCGCCGCCCGGCCGTCACCGTCGATCCCCAGGAACGCCTGTGCTGCCGCAGCGGCACCGCAGGCGTCGATGGCAACCTGCAGGCCGCCGTCGGTCCCGTTCTTGAAGCCGATGGGCATGGAGAGGCCGGACGCCAGCTGGCGGTGGATCTGGCTCTCCGTGGTGCGGGCCCCAATGGCGCCCCAGGAGATGAGGTCTGCCATGTACTGCGGGCTGATCGGTTCAAGGAACTCGGTGGCGGTGGGCAGGCCCAGGGCGGTGACCTGCTGCAGGAAGTGCCGGGCGGTCCGCAGTCCGGTTACCATGTCGTGGCTGCCGTCCAGCCGCGGATCGTTGATCAGGCCCTTCCAGCCCACGGTGGTGCGGGGCTTCTCGAAGTAGGTCCGCATGACGATCAGCAGGTCTTCCTTGTGCTTCTCGGCCTGGCTGACCAGCCGGCGGGCGTATTCCAGCCCGGCCTTGGGGTCGTGGATGGAGCACGGGCCCACGATCACCAGCAGGCGGTCATCCACGCCGTCCATGATGGCGCGGACTTCATCGCGGCCGCGTTCGACGACGGCCGCTGCCTGCGCGTCGAGGGGCAGGTCCGCTATCAGTTCGGAAGGGGTGGGCAGCGGGGTGAATTCGCTGACGCGCAGGTTCGAGGTGGATTGTGCTGCTGCGGCTGTTGCGGTACTCATGTTCGGGTCCTGTTCCAGATGGGAAGCGGGCCCGGATTTCAGAACCCGCCGGAGAAACGGCGGAGGGCAGAGAAATGATCTCTGCCCTGTTGGCTCTGAAGGAAAGTTGGATGCGTGTCAGTTAGACGCGGGCCCCTCCAGAGCCAACGAAAAATACGCATACCAACGGTTAGTCATGGAAAGACCATAGGCTCGCGCCGGCCGAACCGCCAAATCAGTCCCGTCATATGGAGTCCCGGGCTTGCCTGGGACTCCTACCCCAACACCTTGCGGAGGTACTGCAGCTGCCTGATCCACTGGTGTTCCTGGCCACCTTCGTGGTTGTTGAACCGGTAGACCTCGATCTCCTTGGCCGCTCCGGTTCCGGAAGAACCGGCGTCCCCGGCGCCGTAGGCGTTGTAGCTGGCGAAGACCGTGGACGGCGGGCAGACGTCATCCATTTGCGCCACGGAGTAGAGCGCCGGCACGGTTGCCCAGCGGGCCAGGTTGACCCCGTCGAAGTACCGCAGGACTTCGAGGATGGCGTCATAGCGGTCGCGGTGGCGGCCAAGGAACTGGGCGATCTCCGGGTAAGGGCCGCGCGGGGCGATGTCGATGGCGCGTGGGAAGTCCTGCAGGAAGGGGACGTCGGGCAGTGCGGCGATGACGCCGTCGAGCCTTCCGGCGGCGAGGCCCGCGGTGGCCACAACGATGCCGCCGCCCTGGCTGACGCCGGCCAGCACCACTTTGGTGGGGTCGACGGCGGGGTGGGACTGCGCAGCTTCCACGGCGCGGAAGGCGTCCACGTAGACGCGCCGGTAGTAGTAGTTTTCCTTGCTTCCGACTCCCCGCGTCATGAGGCCAGCGTGGGCTACGTCCCCAGCGGAGGGGTGCGGGTCCGGCGTATCGCCAAGGAGGCCCCCGTAACCCTGCCCGCGGGTATCCATGATGAAGTGCGCATACCCTGCTTGGGCCCAGCGGGTGTCCTGGTTGACCAGGCCGCGGCCGCCGGAGTAGCCGGCGTACTGGACCACCACGGGCAGGCGTGCACCCGGTTCGCGGTTTGCTGGCAGGTGCAGCCAGCCTTTGATGGGCGCCCCGCCGTACCCGGCAAACGTGGCGTCGAACGTGTCGATGAGGGTGAGGTAGTTCTCGACGGGTTCGAAGGTGGCCTCCAGCGGAAAGGCCCGCGCCTCTTCGATGGTGGTGTCCCAAAACGCCGCAAGGTCGTTGGGCGCTGTCACGTCGGAGGTGTAGCCGCGGAGCTGGGCCAGGGGAAGGTCAAAGAGGGGCATGGCAAGATCCTATGACGCGGGAAGGTTTCCGGACTGCTTGATGATGATGACATCCAGCCGGCGTGGCCCGTGGACACCTTCGACGCGCTCGAGTTCGATGTCCGAAGTAGCGCTGGGGCCGCTGATCATGGTGAGCGGGCGGGTGCCGTCCAGGCGGCGGAGGGCTTCGGGGAGGATCTGGGTGATGTCGCGGCCGTGGACCACGCAGATGTGGTGGTCCGGGATGAGCGAGATGGCGCGGCGGCCCTGGTCGGGGCTGCCGTCCAGGATGATGGTCCCGGATTCGGCGACGGTCACCGCGCTGGAGGTCACGACGGCGTCGGTTGCGTCGAGTTCGGTGACGGACCGCGCGCCGTGCTCGCCGCCGTCGTGCTTCACCCGCGAAGGTTCGGTCTCCAAGGCGAGCCAGGCCGGGTCCAGCCCCGCGGGCACCACGTAGGAGCCCGCCCCGGCGAGGAGGCCCTGGATGGTGGCCGGAACGGCGGCTTCGTCCACCACCGTCACGCCGGCTTTGTAGTCCTCCAGCCGGTCCACCAGCACATCAATGCGTCCCTGCGCGGTGAGGTCTCCCTCCAACCGGTAGGCCCGCGGAATGTCCGGGACAGCGGGGGCGTCCTGCAGCGCGGTGCGGACGGCGGCGAGGATGTGTTCGCGCGTGCTCATGATTCCTTGTGCTCCTTGGCCCACCAGTCACGGAAGGACTGGGACGGGGGCGCGGGGATGTCGCGGCTCTGGGTCCAGCCGGCGGCGATGCCCGGCAGTTTCTTGATCTTCTTGTCCTTGCCGGCGGCGGCGCGGCCCAGGGGCAGGAGCTTTTCGACGGCGCCCAGCCGGCGTCCGTCGGACAGCGCCCAGGAAGCTGCCTTGAGCCCGACGTCCAGCTGGGACGGGAGTCCGCCGCGGTGTGCGTCCACGTCCTTGCCGCGGAGGTGGACCAGGATGTCCGGGATGTTGATCTTGACCGGGCAGGCGTCGTAGCAGGCCCCGCAGAGCGAGGACGCGTACGGCAGCGAACCGTTTTCCTCCGCTTCGACGCCGGTCATCAGCGGCGAGAGGATGGCACCAATGGGGCCCGGGTACGTTGAGCCGTAGGCGTGGCCGCCGGTACGTTCGTAGACGGGGCAGACGTTGATGCAGGCGCTGCAGCGGATGCAGTGCAGGGCCGAACGGCCAATTTCATCGGCCAGGGCGTTGGTCCGTCCGTTGTCCAGCAGGATGACGTGGAAGGTGGAAGGCCCGTCCCCTTCGGTGACCCCGGTCCAGAGGGACGTGTAGGGGTTCATCCGCTCGCCGGTGGAGGACCGCGGAAGGAGCTGCAGGAACACCTCAAGGTCGGAAAAGGTGGGGAGCAGTTTCTCGATGCCCATGACCGTGATGAGGGTTTCGGGCAGCGTGAGGCACATGCGGCCATTGCCTTCGGACTCCACCACACTGAGGGTCCCGGAGTCCGCGATGCCGAAGTTCGCACCGGAGATCGCCACTTTAGCGGTGAGGAACTTGGCGCGCAGGTGGGCGCGGGCGGCCATGGCGAGACGGCGCGGTTCGTCCGTGAGGTCCGGATCGACGCCGGGCATTTCCTTCAGGAAGATATCCCGGACCTCGGTGCGGTTCTTGTGGATCGCCGGGACCAGGATGTGGCTGGGTTTGTCGTGGTCCAGCTGGACGATCAGTTCGGCCAGGTCCGTCTCGTAAGCGGCAATGCCGTGTTCTTCGAGGTATTCGTTCATGCCGATTTCCTGGGTGGCCATCGACTTGACCTTGACTACTTCGTCCACTCCCTCGGCTTTCACCAGGCGATGGATGATGCGGTTGGCCTCATCGGCGTCCCGGGCCCAGTGCACCGTGCCGCCGCGGGCGGTGACGTTGGTTTCGAAGGCTTCCAGGAGTTCGGGCAGGCGCGCCATGACCGAGGTTTTCAGGGCGCGGCCGGCCTCGCGCAGTTCCTCCCAGTCCGGCAGTTCCCCGGTGACGTTGAGGCGCTTGGTGCGGATGGTGGAGGTGGCGTGCTTCAGGTTGCGGCGGAGCTGGCTGTTGCCGAGCTCCCTTCGGGCCGCCGAGGGGAACTTTTCCTCAGCGAAGAGGTTCCCGGAGCCGGGCCGCAGGCCGGGCATTCCCAGTGCGGTGCGGGACATTATTTGACCACCACTTTCACGGTTTGTCCGGCGGGTCCTGGAACGGTGACGGGTTCGGCTTCGGTGCTGGCGAGGATCTCGGCCAGGTGCAGGGTAGCCACGCCTGAGTCCTCCCGGGAGAGGCCGCCGCCGATGTGCATGAGGCAGGAGTAGTCCCCGCCGGCGCACACGGACGCCCCGGTGCTGCGGATGTTCGCCGTCTTGTCCGCCAGCATCGCCGAGGAAACGTCGGCGTTCTTCACGGAGAACGTGCCGCCGAACCCGCAGCACTGGTCCGCCTCGGGCAGGTCCCGCAGCTCCAGGTCCTTCACGCCGCGGAGCAGGCCGGCCTGCCGGTCGCCGAGCTTGAGCAGGCGCATGCCGTGGCAGGAGGGGTGGTAGGTCACCGTATGGGGGAAGTAGGAGCCCAATTGTTCGGCAGGGTTGGTGACACCCAGGACGTCCACCAGCAGTTCGGACAGTTCGTAGGTTTTCTTCCCCACGGCGGTTGCCCGCTCCTCGAGCCCGGCATCCCCGGCCCGGCGGGCCACCATGGGGTGCTGGTGCTTCACCGACGCCACGCAGGACCCGGACGGCGCCACCGCGACGTCGTAGTCCTCCGATTCGAAAGCCCGGACGTGGTTGGCCACCACGGGCACGGCTTCCTTGAAGTAGCCGCTGTTGACGTGCATCTGGCCGCAGCAGGCCTGGCCCTTGGGAAAGACCACCTCGTGGCCGAGCCGTTCCAGGACCGCCACCGTGGCCTGGGCAGCCCGCGGATACATGCCGTCCACGATGCAGGTGGCGAATAGTGCGATTTTCATGGGTTCAATTCTGCGAGGCGGTAACGGGAAGGCCGGCGGGTTCGTAGCGGTGCAGGCTGGCTCCGGCGGCGATGATCCGGCGCAGCTCAGGCAACCCGCCAGACACAACACGGGCCGCACGGGCCTGCACGAGCACGTTGCCCAGGGCCGTGGCTTCTACCGGCCCCGCGACGACCGGGCGCCGGGTGGCATCGGCCGTCAGCTGGCAGAGGAGGGTATTCTGCGAGCCGCCGCCCACCACGTGCACCACGCCCACCGAGCGGTCCGCCAGGCGTTCGGCGTCGGCCAGGGTCCGGGCGTATCCGGCAGCGAGGCTGTCCATGATGCAGCGGGTGATGGCCGCGGGATCGTCCGGCAGCAGCTCGCCGGTGCGCCGGACTGCCGCCCGGATGCGTTCAGGCATGTTGTCCGGAGCGATGAAGTACGGATCATCCGCGTTGATCTGCGGTCCGCCGGCGGGCAGCGCGGCGGCTGCGGCCAGCAGGGCCGTCAGGTCCGGCTGGAAGCCTTCCGATGCCCAGGCGCGCTGGCATTCGCTGAGCAGCCAGAGCCCACCGATGTTGCGGAGGTAGCGGATGGTGCCGTCCACGCCGCGTTCGTTGGTGAAGTTCGCCTCCCGGCTGGCGTCGGTGAGGACCGGGTGAAGCAGCTCCAGGCCCACCAGGGACCAGGTGCCGGAGGAAACGTAGGCGAAGTCCCCGCCGTCGGCGTCCGTAGCAGCCGGGACTGCGGCGACGGCGGACGCGGTGTCGTGCGAGCCCACGGCCACCACGGGGGTGCCGGAGGGTAGGCCCACCTCTTCGGCAATGGCCGGGAGGAGGGTGCCGAACGCCTCGCCTGGCTGGATCAGCGGCGGGAACAGGTCCTTCCGCAGTCCCAGGGCCGGCAGGAATTCCGTGGCCCACTCCCCCGCCACGGCATCGAACAAGCCGGTGGTGGAGGCGTTGGTGGCCTCGGTCCGGCGGGCGCCTGTGAGCAGGAAGGCGATGAGGTCCGGGATCAGGAGGGCCTGCAGCCCGTCGAGGTCTTTCTCGGTGGCCAACTGGTAGATCGTGTTGAACTGCAGGAACTGCAGGCCGGTGGTGGCGTAGAGCCGCTCCGGGTCCAGTTTCCGGTGGACAGGCTCCACGGCGGCCCGGCTGCGGTCATCGCGGTAGCTGAACGGCTGGGCCACGAGGTTCCCGTCAGCGTCCACCAGGCCGTAGTCCACGGCCCAGGTGTCGATGCCGATGCTGGCAATTCTTTCGCCCTGCCCGGCGGCCACCGTGGCGGCCGTGCGGAGGCCTGCGAGCACCTCCGCGAAGAGGGCGTCAAAGTTCCAGCGGAGGCCGCCGTCGATCTCCACCACACCGTTGGGGAAGCGGTGGACGGTTTCCAGCGACACACCGGACTCCGGTGAAACCCGGCCGAGCATGACGCGGCCGGACGAGGCGCCGATATCGATGGCGGCGAACACACCGCAGTGGACATCGTGTGACAACGTGCTCACCGGAGGAATGCTGCGGCCACTCCGGCGTCCACGGGGATGTGCAGGCCGGTGGTGTGGGACAGTTCGTTGCTGGTGAGGACGGCGGCGGCGTTGGCCACGTGCTCGGGCAGGACTTCGCGCTTGAGCAGGGTGCGCTGGGCGTAGTACTCGCCCAGTTTCTCCTCGTCCACGCCGTAGACCGCGGCGCGCTTGGCGCCCCAGCCGCCGGCGAAGATCCCGGAGCCGCGGACCACGCCGTCGGGGTTGATGCCGTTGACGCGGATGCCGTGCTCGCCCAGTTCGGCTGCGAGCAGGCGCACCTGGTGGGCCTGGTCGGCCTTGGTGGCGGAGTAGGCGATGTTGTTGGGGCCCGCGAAGACGGAGTTCTTGGAGGAGATGTAGATGATGTCCCCGCCCAGGCCCTGGGCAATCATCACCTTCGCAGCGGCCTTGGCCACCAGGAAGGAGCCCTTGGCCATCACGTTGTGCTGCAGGTCCCAATCCTTTTCCGTGGTTTCCAGCAGCGGCTTGGAGATGGACAGGCCGGCGTTGTTGACCACCAGGTCCACGCCGCCGAACGCCAGGACTGCGGCGTCGATTGCCGCCGCCACCTGGGCTTCGTTGGTGACATCCGCCTGGACGCCGATCGCGACGTCCGGTCCGCCGAGTTCCTCAGCCACCTTTTCGGCGTTCTCGAGGTTCAGGTCCGCGATGACCACGCAGGCACCTTCCGCGGCGAGGCGGGTGGCGATGGCCTTGCCGATGCCTGACGCCGCACCGGTCACCAGGGCGATGCGGGTGGCATGCGACTTCGGCTTGGGCAGGCGCGCCAGCTTGGCTTCCTCCAGGGCCCAGTACTCGATCCGGAACTTCTCGGACTCCTCAATGGGGGCGTAGGTGGAGATCGCCTCGGCACCGCGCATCACGTTGATCGCGTTGATGTAGAACTCACCGGCCACGCGGGCGGTCTGCTTGTTCGCACCGAAGGAGAACATGCCCACGCCGGGGACCAGCACGATGGCCGGGTCGGCGCCGCGCAGCGCCGGGCTGGTGTCGTCAGCATGGCGGTCGTAGTAAGCCTGGTAGTCCTCGCGGTAGGCCGTGTGGAGCTCCTGCAGCCGGGCCACCGAGTCCTCGATGGAGGCGTCGGAGGGCAGGTCCAGGATCAGCGGCTTGACCTTGGTGCGCAGGAAGTGGTCCGGGCAGGAGGTGCCCAGCGCGCCCAGGCGCGGGTGCTCGGCGGCTTCGAGGAAGTCGAGGACGACGGCGTCATCGCTGAAGTGCCCCAGCTGCGGTTTGTCCGTGGAGGCCAGGCCGCGGATCACCGGTGCCAGGGCGGCGGCCTTCGCGCGGCGCTCTGCCTCGGGCAGGGCTGCGTAGCCCGGGAGCCTGGCGCCCAAGGGTTCGGCCGTGCCGTTCTCGGCGATGTACTGCTCCGCCTGGTCGATGATCCACAGCGAGTTGGCCTCGGCTTCTTCGCTGGTGGCGCCCCAGGCGGTGATGCCGTGGCCGCCGAGGATGGTGCCGATGGCCTGCGGGTTGGCATCCTTGATCGCGGCGATGTCCAGGCCCAGCTGGAAACCGGGGCGGCGCCAGGGAACCCAGACCACCTTGTCACCGAAAATCTTGGTGGTGAGCGCTTCGCCGTCCACGGCCGTGGCGATCGCGATGCCGGAATCCGGGTGCAGGTGGTCCACGTGCGCGGCGTCCACCAGGCCATGCATGGCAGTGTCGATCGACGGCGCAGCGCCGCCCTTGCCGTGCAGGCAGTAATCGAACGCGGCCACCATCTCGTCTTCACGGTCAACGCCCGGGTAGACGTTCTTCAGCGCGTTCAGCCGGTCCAGCCGCAGCACGGCAAGGTTCTGGGCCTTCAGCGTGCCCAGGTCACCGCCGGAACCCTTCACCCACAGGAGTTCGACGTCTTCCCCGGTGACCGGGTCCTTTTCGGTGCCCTTGGCCGAGGTGTTGCCGCCGGCGAAGTTGGTGTTCCGCTTGTCCGCACCCAGGCGGTTGGAACGCGAAATCAGGTCTTCAACAGTCTTGTTGCTCATAGGAATTAAGCGCCCCATCCGGCTTGCTGGCCGCCTGCGCGGTCCTCGTTGATCTGTTTCTGGTAGCCGCTGGCCTTGTAGGCGGCCATCGGGTCCGCGGGCAGGCCGCGGGATTCACGCCACTCGGCGAGGGCGGGGCGGACGTCCGTGTAGAAGGCATCGTTGAAGATGCCGTTGGCGGCCAGGACGTCCCCTGCGCGCTGGGCCTCGGTGAGGGCAGCGGTGTCGATCAGCAGGGCGCGGGCCGTCATTTCCTGGACGTTCAGCACGGACCGGATCTGGCCCGGGATCTTCTCTTCGAGGTTGTGGCACTGGTCCAGCATGAGAGCCACACCGGACTCCTTGCCGAAGCCACCGCCGCGGATCACCTCGTGCATGATGCGGAAGAGCTGGAACGGATCGGCGGCACCCACAATGAGGTCGTCGTCGGCATAGAAGCGCGAGTTGAAGTCGAACGAACCCAGCTTGCCCAGGCGCAGCAGCTGCATCACGATGAATTCGATGTTGGTGCCCGGGGCGTGGTGGCCGGTGTCCAGGCAGACGAACGCCTTCTCGCCCAGCGCCAGGGTCTGGGCGTAGGACGTGCCCCAGTCCGGAACATCGGTGTGATAAAAAGCCGGCTCGAAGAACTTGTACTCCAGGACCAGGCGCTGCTCGTCCCCCAGGGCGGCGTAGATTTCCTGCAGGGACTCGGCCAGCCGGTCCTGGCGGCCGCGGAGATCATCCTGGCCCGGGTAGTTGGTCCCGTCCGCCAGCCAGATCTTCAGGTCGCGGGAGCCCGTAGCGTGCATGATGCCGATGCAGTCCAGGTGGTGCTCGATGGCTCGGCGGCGCACGCCCTCGTTGGAGGACGTCAGGGAGCCGAACTTGTACTCGTCATCCTGGAAGGTATTGGAGTTGATGGTGCCCAGGCCCACGCCCAGGCCGGCGGCGTACTCCTTCAGGGCGGAGTAGTCATCCACCTTGTCCCACGGGATATGCAGCGCCACGGTGGGTGCCAGGCCGGTCAGCTCATGGACTTTGGCGGCGTCGGCCAGCTTTTCCTGGACCGTGCGCGGCGTGCCAGGCGTGCCGAACACCTTGAACCGCGTGCCTGAATTTCCATAGGCCCACGAAGGGACCTCGATGGCAAGCTCTCCGAGCCTGCCCAGCGCCTTTGCTACGTCATTCATGATGGTTCTTTCCGGTGTCTTGTGCTGCTGTGGTCTGTTGGGTTCTGCCCCGCTGCAGGAGCTGGGTTTGGCTGTAGTTACTGGGGTACGGAACTACTGGGTTGTGGAGCCTGCGGCCGCAAGCTGGCCGTCAAGGTTGAACACTTCCTCCAGGACCTGGAATCCCTCGTCGGGTGCCTGGCCGGTGTTCTCGAACAGAGAGGCCATCTCGGCCTGCCAGCGCGCATTGACCTCGGTCAGGGCCATGCGGGCTCGCACGGCATCGAAGTCGTCGCACTCGACGTAGCCCACCAGGAGCCCGTCGTCCGCCAGGAACAGGGAGTAGTTGTTCCAGCCCGCTTCCTTCAAGGCAAGAAGCATCTCCGGCCACACCGCGGCATGGCGCCGCTTGTACTCGTCGATCAGCGCCGGCTGGATCGAGGACCGGAAGCACACCCTCATCTGGAACTCTCCTGAACTCGCGGATATTTGAATCGTTTCATTGGTACGATTCAAAGTACTCTTGAACCTGAGTAGGTGTCAAGCATTTCCACCCGGCCCCAGCAAATGGCCCGTGGAAGTCAGGGCATCCGGACCAGCAGCTCGGAGAATCATGAACCGCACCGCCAGTATCAAGGACGTTGCCAACCACGCCAGCGTTGCCGTGGGCACCGTCTCCAACGTGCTGAATTACCCGGACAGGGTTTCCCAGCGCACCAAGGAACGCGTCCTGAAGGCCATCGACGAGCTGGGGTTTGTCCGCAACGACGCGGCCCGCCAGCTCCGGGCCGGCCACAGCCGCACCGTGGGGCTGATTGTCCTGGATGTGGGCAACCCGTTCTTCACATCGGTGGTGCGGGCGGCTGAGGATGCCGCCAGCGTCCACGGCAGCGCGGTGCTGCTGGGCGACAGCGGGCACGACGCCGGCCGCGAGGCCAACTACATTGATCTTTTCCAGGAGCAGCGGGTCCAGGGCCTCCTGATTTCCCCCGTTGGCGATGTCACCGAGCGGCTGGACCTCCTCCGCGAGCGCGGCGTGCCCACGGTCCTGGTGGACCGCCTGGCGGACGAGTCCAGGTTCAGTTCGGTTTCGGTGGATGACGACGCCGGCGGGTACCTGGCCGCGCGCCATCTGCTGGACACCGGCCGCCGCCGGCTTGCGTTCGTAGGCGGCCCCACCTCCATCCGGCAGGTATCGGACCGCCTGCAGGGAGCGCAGCGCGCGGTCAAGGAGGAGCCCGACGCAACGCTGGAAGTGCTGGCGTCGGAGGGGATGACCGTCCTGGCCGGCCGCAGCGTGGGGAACATGCTGGTGGAACGCAGGCCGGAGGAGCTGCCGGACGGCATCTTCTGCGCCAACGACCTCCTGGCCCTCGGCGTCATGCAGTCCCTCACCATGACCCATACCTTCCGCATCCCGGAGGACGTGGCGCTGATTGGGTATGACGACATCGACTTTGCCGTCTCGGCAGTGGTTCCGTTGTCCTCCATCAGGCAGCCCACGGAGGCCCTGGGCCGCACCGCCATCGAGCTCCTCACCGAGGAAGTGGAGTCGCAGAACGCCACGCACCGCGCGGTGGTGTTCACGCCGGAGCTCGTGGTCCGGCAGAGCACCGGCAAAGCGTAGGACGCGTCAGCGCAGCTTCTCCACCACCAGGTTCCTGTAGGCGGCCCGCAACGGGGCCATCTGCCGGAACCCGATGCGGCCGCCGCCGAGGACCTTGCCCGAGGAGTCTGTCCACTCGAACAGGGTCAACCCGTTGATGGCAAAGGACACCAGCGGACCGTCCTTCACCACTTCCAGGCGGTAATAGTCCACTGCGTCTTCCGTGGGCGGCAGCGGGTCAGCGCCCTGCGCCACCAGTTCGAATCCTGCACTCTTGCGGAGGTTGCACGTCCGGAAGGCCCGCTCTGATTCGTACTTGTGCCGGAAATACGAGACGTGCAGGGCATCGATGTCCCCCGAATGGTACTGCGGATAGAACCCGGTCCGCGGGGACAGGTCCGGGCTGAAGAGGTCCAGCCCGCCCTGGCCGGCGGCTGCAAAGAACAGCATGGCCAGGCCCGGTTCTTCGAGCGGCCGGAACTCCCAGCTGATGCGGATTCCGTCCGGAAACTCCTCCGGGCACCAGAACGTCCAGTGCGCATGATCGCCGAATTCGGCGTCGTCCAGTGCACCGGACAATTCCAGCGCCCCCGTGTGGGTGCCAAGGTTCAACGGCCCTTCGGCCACCCAGTCCGCGACGTCCGCCGGGCCGCCCAGCGCATTGCTGTACAGCACCCCGGTGCTCCGCGTGGCGGTGCCCACTCAGGCGCGTCCCGCCGTCGTACCTGCAAGGGCCGGGGCGGCGAGCCCCAGTTCCGCAAGCCCGGCTGCCACGTGCTCCGCCACCGTTGCGGCACCTTCCTGGGAGAAGTGCGTGTTGTCCGCCAGCCCGTCCGGCCAATAGGCATGCTCCCCCGGCGCGAAGTGGCAGAACAGTGCCACGGATTCCTCCCGGCCCAGACGGACGTAAAGCTCCCGCGTCCAGGCGTTGAGGTCGATCACCGGGACGCCGAGCTCCAGCCCCAGTTCCCGTACCACCTCGGGGTAGTCCTCCAGGCTTTCCTCCAGCACGTCGCCCATGCCGGCGGACGAAGACGGCGCGTCCCGGAAGTGCCTCCGTTCAACTGAGGTGCACAGCACCGGAGCCGCGCCCAGGGCACGCACCTCCCCCACCATGGTGCGGAGGTTGGCCGCGTAGCCGGTGCGCGCTGCCAGGTGCTGCTTCTTCTGGTCGTTGTGGCCGAACTGGATGAGGACCAGGTCGCCCTCGCCGGCCCCTCCCAGCAGCGCCGTCCACAGCCCTTCCTCGCGGAAGGACTCGGTACTGGCCCCTCCCTTGGCGAAGTTGTGGACCGCTGCCCGCCGGTAGACGTGCGGGGCCAGCTGCGCGCCCCACCCGCTCATGGGGTACTCGTGCGTGGGACAGTTGGCGACGGTGGAATCACCGGCGAGCAGGATCTTCATGGTCAACTTTTCTGTGAGTGGCGGTTTCTAGCCCTTGACGGAGCCGATGAGCATGCCCTTGGCGAAGTGCTTCTGCAGGAAGGGGTAGAAAATCAGGATGGGCAGGGTGGCCACCACGATCACGGCGAACTTGATGCCCTGTTCCGGCGGAATGTAGTTGGGGTCCACGTTGCCGGTTCCCAGCAGGTCCGAGGCCGCGGTGACCTGGCGCAGGTACATCTGCAGGGTCCACTTGGAGTTGTCGCTGAGGTAGAGCAGGGGCGACATGAAGTCGTTCCAGATTCCCACCGCGTAGAACAGGGCGAATGTGGCCAGGACGGGCTTGGACAGCGGCAGCAGGATCCTCCAAAGGATGCCGATCTCCGTGGCGCCGTCCATCTTGGCGGATTCCTCCAGCTCCGCGGGGAGCTCCTGGAAGAAGTTCTTGATGATGATCAGGCTGAACGGGTTGATCGCCGCCGGCAGGATCAGGGCCCAGTAGGAGTTGAGCAGGCCAAGGTCCTTGACCAGGAGGAAGGTGGGGATCATGCCGCCGGAGAACACCATGGCGAAAACCACCAGGGACAGGATGAGCTTGCGTCCCCGGAGGGTCTTCTTGGCCAGCGGGTAGGCCATGGTCACCGTGAACGCCAGCTGCACCAGTGTGCCGACTGCGGTGACCAGGATGGTGGTGATGAGCGCCCTGGTGAAGGCCGGCGTCGAGAAGATGTACTCGTAGGAGCCCAGGCTGAACTGCTCGGGCCAGACGAAGAACGCCCGCCGGGTGATTTCCGCTTCGGTGGCGAATGAGCCGGCGAAGACGTAGACGAACGGCAGCAGGGTGACGATGCCCACCAGGGACAGGAAGACGTAGTTGGCGGCGTCGAACACCCGGCCGCCGGTGGTGTTGTGGATCTTCATTAGAACAGTCCGCTCTGGTTGAACCGCTTGGCCAGCCAGTTGGTGCCGAAGATCAGCACCAGGCCCACCAGGGATTTGAACAGGCCCACCGCGGTGGAATAGGAGTAGGCGCCCTGGGTGATGCCCACGAAGTACACGTAAGTGTCGAAGACATCCGCGACGTCCCGGTTCAGGGCGTTGGTCATCAGGTAGATCTGTTCGAATCCGGTGTTGAGCATCTGTCCGATCGCCAGGATCAGCATCACGATGATGGTGGACCGGATCCCGGGCAGGGTGATGTGCCAGACCCGCCGGAACCGTCCGGCGCCGTCGATGATCGCTGCCTCGTACTGGTCCTGGTCCACCGTGGACAGGGCGGCGAGGAAGATGATGGTTCCCCAGCCAGTGTTCTTCCAGATCTCCTGCAGCACGATCAACGGCCGGAACCAGGCGGGATCGGACAGGAAGTCGATGTTGGTGCCCATCAGGTTGTTCAGGAACTGGAACATCGGGCCGATGTCCAGCGCGAACAGCAGGAAGCTCAGCGACGCCACGATGGTCCAGGACAGGAAGTGCGGGATGTACACCAGGGTCTGGACCGTGCGCTTGAGGATGGAGAGGCGGACCTCGTTCAGCAGCAGGGCCAGCACGATGGTCAGCGGGAACGCGATGCCCAGGTTCAGGAACGCCAGGATCAGCGTGTTGCCCAGCAGGCGCGGGAAATCCGGGTTGGAGAAGAAGTCCTCGAAGTGCTGGGTGCCCACCCACCGGCTGCCGTTGACGCCGAGGAACGGGACGTAGTCCTTGAAGGCGATGGACACGCCGTACATGGGGCCGTAGCGGAACACTGCGAAGTACAGCACGCCCGGCAACAGCAGCAGGTACAGCCACTTGTAGTGCGCGAAGTGGACGGAGAACTTGGCGTTCTTCCGCTCCCGGGCGGGCGGCCTGCTGGCCGTCCGCCCTGAGGCCTCAGCCTCGACGACGGGGGCTGCCATTTACTTGTTGTCCTGCCAAAGCTTGTTGATCTCTTCCTTGACCTTGTTGCCGCCGCTGGTGTCCCAGAGCTTGATGGCGTCCTTCAGCCCCTGCTCATCGAGCTGTCCGGCGAGGTACTTGATCCGGGCGTCGGCCACGATGTTGTCCAGCTGCGCACCCTTGGCCACGTAGGTGGCTGAGACGTACGGGGCGGCAGGGTTGTAGACGGCGCTCTTGAGGTCCTCGGCCATGACTTCGGTGCGCTTGTCGAAGACCTGCTGCTCGTAGTCGCTGGCCTGCTTGACCGGGTAGAAGTTGTTGCCGGCCACGTTCATGCCCAGCTGTGCGTAGCTCTTGATGTCGGTGCTGACTGCCTTGCCCTCGGGGGTTTCAGGCTTGATGGTGGCGGCCTTGCCGTCCTCCACCGTGAAGTTGACGCCTTCGATGCCGTTGTTCAGGAGGGTGGCCACCTCCTTGCCGTTCAGGGTGTTCAGGACCTCAAGGACCTTGTCCAGCTCGGCCTCGGTGCGGACGCTGGACTTAGGGACGGCCAGGAAGCCGGAGTAGCCGTCGGTGGGGTGGGCGTGGAGTTCGCCGTCGGGGCCTTCGAGGTTGCCCACGAAGCCCACCTTGTTCTGGAAGTTGTTGGGATCGGCCTGCTTGAAGAGGTTGACCAGGACGCTGACGCGGGAATCGACGTCCACAATGATGCCGCCCTTGCCGTTGAAGAACGGCTCGTTCCACTTGGTGCCGTCGAACGTGGCGAAGTCCGGGTTGATGAGCTTCTCGTCCACCATCTTCTTTACGAACCGGTTGGCCTCAAGGAACTCGTCCGTCTCGAAGCTGGGGATCAGCTTCCCGTCCTTCTCGGTCCACCGGTTGCCGGCGCCGTACCATTCCTCGATCAGGTCGTACGGGCTGTTGGTGCCCAGGGCGCCCCACTTGGGGATGGTGATGCCCCACGTGTCATTCTGGCCGTTGCCGTCCGGGTCCTGCTCGGTGAATGCCTTGGCTACCTTGTAGAGGTCCTCGGTGGTCTTGGGCGGCTGGAGTCCCAGCTTGTCCAGCCAGTCCTGGCGGAACATCACTGCAGCGCGCATGGGCGCACGGCCACGGTAGACGCCGTAGACCTTGCCGTTGATGCTGGCGTTTTCCTGGATGTCGGGGAACGTGGTCTTCAGGTTCGGGTACTTGTCGAGCTTGTCCGTGAGGTCCCAGAAGGCGCCCGCTTCGGCGTTTTTGACGAAGCCGGGGGTCTTGCCCTGGATGACCATGATCTGCGGGATATCGGAGCCTGCCAGCGTGATGTTGGTCTTGTCCTCGTATGAGGAGTTGGGCGTCCAGTTGATGTTGATGTCCTTGCCGGTGAGTTCTTCCAGCTTCTTCTGGACGGCGCCGTCCGCGCTGGGCGGCTGGGCCTCGAGGAACGGGGCCATGATGGACACGCTGGTAAGGTCCGCGGCAGGTTCATTGCCGCCGCCGCTGCAGGCGGTGAGGGATATGGCGGAGATGGTGACGACGGCGGCCGCCAGGGTGAGTTTCCTACGGATCATGGCTTTTCCTTTTCCACTTCTTCGGGGTTTCGTTGGTCGTTCAGACGAGGTTGATACGTTTCATTCAGGACGTGCAGGCAGGGCGGTGCGGGGTGGGGCTGGTCAGTGGACGGAGCTCCGGCGGACCCACCGAAGCGAGGGTCGGGCCTGGCGACGCGCCGCCAGTCAGCCGGTGGTTAGCCGGTCAAGCCGTGGAGACGGCGACGGGCACGGCGCCGGAAGCGGCCGGTTCGGCGTCGGCGGCAACCGACTCGTCATTGGCGGTGAAGAACCGGTCGCAGAGCCAGCCCGTGGTGTAGAGCCACGCACCGATGCTGAAGAACGGAATGAGCCCGGGGACGGTGGTGCTGGCATACACCACGGCCGCCGAGACGAACAGGAGGATGACCGTCCCGGCGAGGTGCCGCATGGCAAAGCGGGACGAGAGCATCAGGTACTGCCCCAGGGGCAGTTCGTAGCGGGCAAACATCGGGAACACGTAGCAGGCCGCACCCGCCAGGAAGATGGCCGCCACGAAAATTCCGGCCGCCATCAGCTGCGAGAAGAGGTCCCGCCCGCCGGAGAAGAAGTTCCAGTTCATGGCCAGCGCCACTGCCACTGCCAGCAGCGGCAAGGCAAGGATATTGGCGCGGCCGAAGTTCCGGAAATACTCCGCCGCGAACCCGCGCAGCAGTGGAGCCGCTTCCCCCCGGGCGCGTTTGCGCACCAGGATCTGCGCCGCAGCAGTGGCAGGTCCGATCCCGGCAACGCCCAGTCCGAGCAGGGTGAACGCCAGCCACAACAGATTAAGGCAGGCGATCCACAGAAGGGTGTCAAAGAACGAATAGGCCCGAGCGGCGAAGGTTCCGGACAGCATGGCACTTCCCTTCCGTTTCTCCATCGTTGCAGAGGCGAAGGCGCGAGTGGTCCGCGTCACGCCGGTAATCGGTTTCTCGAAAATCTAGACCCAAGCACAGTGCGCGGTCAAGCCATTTTTTGAATCGTTACATAGCTGGACTCTGCTCCTGAAGGTGGCGCACACTAATGGTTGGAAAGCGCTTGCTGCATTACGCCGGCGCGCCTGTAAGCGTGCCCTCGAGGGCAGAATGGAGAACCATGGGAACGTCCGCTGGCACCCATATTTCCGATGTTTCCGCCGATAACATTTCCGCCGGTAGCGCTTCTACCGGTGAGGCGGCGGAACCGGCAGGACTCCGGTCCGGCCCGCAGGGCTCCGGCCCGGCAGCCCGGATCGCGCTGGTAGGAGTGCACGGCTTCGGCACCCACCACCTCCGGAACCTCGGGCGCCTGCAGGCGGCCGTCGCCGTCGAACTGGCGGCCGTCGCGGACCCGCAGCCACCGGCACCCGGCTCCGTGCCGCCGTCGGCCGCGGTCTACGCGGGGCTGGAGGACCTGCTGGCCGCAACGGCCAACCTGGACGTCGTCATTGTGGCAACCCCCATCCAGACGCACGCTCCCCTGGCGCTTGCCGCACTGGCCACCGATGCCGAGCTTTACCTGGAGAAGCCGCCGGTGGCCTCGTTGGAAGACTTCAACCGGCTGTGCGACGCAGCCGCAGCGTCCGGGCACGGCGTCCAGATCGGTTTCCAGAGCCTGGGCTCGCATGCGCTGACGGCCATCGCGGACCTCCTGGCCGCCGGCACCATCGGAAACCTGGAAGGCATCTCCGCCACCGGACGCTGGGTCCGGGACAGGGCCTATTACAAGCGGTCGCGCTGGGCAGGCAAGCGCAGCATCAACGGCGTGGACGTGGTGGACGGCGTGGCAACCAACCCGCTCGCGCACGCAGTGGCAACGGCGCTGCGGATCGCCGGGGCCCGCACCGTCGCTGATGTCGCGTCCGTGGAAACCGAGCTGTACCGGGCCAACGACATCGAGTCGGATGACACCTCCGTGATCCGCATCCGCACCACGGCCGGGCTGCCCATCACCTGCGCCCTGACCATCTGCGCCACCGAATCCGTTGAGCCGTACGTGACCCTCCACGGCTCCGCCGGCACTGCGGCCTTCCACTACACCGAGGACCGGCTGGTGGTGGAAACAGCCTCCGGCAAGACCGAGCAAACCTACGGCCGGGACGACCTCACGGAGAACCTGCTCGAGCACCGCGACGCGGGCACCCCGTTGCTAAGCTCCCTCCTGGACAGCGGGGCGTTCATGCTGGTGCTCGAGGCAGTCCGGACCGCGCCGCTGCCCGCGCCGATCGATCCCGCCTACGTGCAGTGGGAGGGCGAGGGCGAATCCGCCCACGCCGTGGTGGCCAACATCGAGGACGCGCTGGAGCGTGCCGGGCGCGCGCATGCAACGTTCAGCGAGCTGGGACTCCCCTGGGCCACGTCCGCACCGGTCTCCTTCCCGGTTCCTTCCGCCTGATGAACCCGTCAGGCGGCACAGCCCCCACTGCAGCGGACCCAACACAGGAAGCTGCCGGGGCCCTGCTCGCCACCGGCCTCCTGACCGACGGCCTGGCCGAGTGCCTCACGGCGTCCGGCCGGCCAACCTTCAGCTGGCAGCCGGCACAGCCGGACGGCGCCGACCCCTCCCGGGCCAGCCAGACGACGTACGAAGTCTCCGTGCAGGACGCCGGCAGCCGGGAGATATGGAGCTCCGGGGACGTGCCCTCAGCTTCGCAGCGCGGTACGTATGGCGGCCCCGTGCTCGACGACGACGCGGACTATGCCTGGCGAGTGCGCCTTCGCGACGCGGCCGGCGTCCTGGGTGCGTGGTCTGCCTGGCGCACGTTCGGCACCGGGCTTTCGGACTCCGCCTGGGAAGCCGACTGGATCAGGCGCGCACCGGGCGGCCGCGCACCGCTGGAGATCCTGGACAACGCCCTCCGGGTGGCGGGATCCCCCGGGCTGCCCCTGCCGTGCCCTCCGGTCCGCGGCTTCCGGCTGGAGGCAAGGGTGCGGCCCGTGATGGGCTGGGCCGGCCTGATCCTCCGCAGCACCGGTCCGGGAACGGGGCTGCTGCTCGAACTCAACACGGCCGGCGAACTGCTGCTGCGGCAGGTGCCGCAGTGGGATATTCCCGCCGCCTCCGCCCCGGACACTCCTGTCCTGGCCAACGCCCGCGCAGACCGCACCCACACCGTCCGGCAGGAACGCCTTCCCGGCAAGGACCTGGTTCCGGGGACGTGGCAGGACCTCACCGTTACCGATGACGGGCACACCATCCGCGCCTCCCTGGACGGCGAAGAACTGTTGGTGTTCCAAGAGCCCCTCCCGGCCGGTACTTCCGGCAGGATTTTCCTCCACCAGGGGCCGCGGAGCCAGGCCGAGTACGCGTGCCTCCGGGTTTCGGAGGCGGGCACTGAGGCGGGCACCGGCTCCGTCCTGTTGGACCACCGGTTCGATGCCGGAGAACACCACGCAGGCGCTGCCCTGGCGCACTGGCCCCGCACCACCGCTCACCGCCAGCCGGACGAATGGACACTGTTCCGCACCTCGGTCCGGCTCAGTGGCACCGTCCGGCGGGCACGGCTCTACGCCGCCGCCCAGCACCATGCCCAGCTGTCCCTCGCCGGCTCACCCTGCCTCACCACCACATCCTTCGGCTATCCCGGTGAGGGCTATTACGATGCCGCGGACGTGACGGGACTGCTGGCATCCCGGCAGTCCGGCGCTGACGGGCAGGAGGGTGCGGACATTCCGCTGGCGGCCCTGCTGCACTGGTACGGCCCGGGACAGGGACGGGCCGCAGGCCTACCCGGCCTGCTGGTCCGGCTCAGCGTTGACTATGCGGACGGCCGCCGCGACGTGTTCGGTTCGGGTCCGGGCTGGCGCGCCGCCGAGGGCCCGTACGGCCAGGCCGGGTACCGGAACGACGAAGGCGACCCCGTTGAGCACCTGGACGGGCATGCTGCCGCCGCACTGGCCGCCATGCCCCTGCAAGACCTGCCGCCCGCCGTCGGCTGCGGGAGCCACCCAACCCCGGAAAGCCCCGCGCTGCATCCGCGCCGAACTTCCATGTCGGAGGAATTCGTTGCGCCCCGCGCGTTCCTGACGGCCGATGACGGCACTCTGGTGGCGGACTTCGGCCAGGTGCTTCCCGGCCGGCCCGAGGTGGATTTCCTCGACGGCGTGGCCGGCCGCACCGTCATGATCCGGGCCGGCTACAACCTTCGGGGCGACGGCCGGGTGGACACCGGCAAGACGCCCACCCAGAACACCGACATGTCCTTCCCGTACACCCAGGCCGCCGGGCCGCAGCAGTACAGGGCCACCGTGCACCTTGGTTTCCGCTACCTGGAGCTTCCCGGTGTGGACGCCGCGGACGTGTCCCGGCTCGGCGCCGTCGTGGTTCACGGCAGGCACCCCGGCGAAGGCAGCTTCAGCAGCTCGGACCCCACTCTGGACGCTGTGTTCGGACTCCTTCGCGACTCGGCGCTGTACGGCGTGCAGGAGCAGTTCGTGGACACCCCCACCCGGGAAAAGGGCCAGTTCCTGGCGGACGCCGTGAACATCTCCTATGCCACCATGTCTCTTTTCGGCGAGCACGCCTACACGGCGCAGGCGCTGCGGGAGTTCGGCTGGTCGGCGGCCAGGTACTGGACCGCGGGCGAGGACAAGGGCCGGTACAACGCGGTCTACCCCAACGGTGACGGCAAGCGGGACATCCCGGATTTCTCGCTGATGCTGCCGGAGTGGGCGGAGGAATACCACCACCGCACCGGCCACTTCGCCCTGATCCGTGAGCTGCTGCCGCACCTGTGCGATACGGCCGACTACGCGCTGCGGTACATTCCGGCGGAAGGCCCGACGGCGGGACTGGTCACCAGGCTGGGCGGCGGCTCCGGCCCCTACCTGCACGGCATCGTGGACTGGCCGGCGCCGGGGCGTTTCGGTTACGACATGGAATGCGCCGCGAAGACCACCGTCAACGTCCAGGCCTACTCTGCACTGTTGTCCACCGCCCGGCTCTGCGGCTTGGCGGGCGAGCACGAAACCGCCGCCCGCTATGCCGAGGCTGGCCGCACGCTGGCGGCGGCCATCCGTGCCCGGCTGCGGGTGGACGGCGTGATGGTGGACGGGCTCCACGGCGACGGCTCCCCCAGCGCCCATGCTTCCCAGCACGCGGCATCGTTCCCGCTGTCCCTGGGCATCACGGACGCCGAGCGGGCTGAAGCCGACGCCCGGCGGATTGCGGACATGGGGATGCGGCAGGGTCCCCTGACGGTCCACCGGCTGGTGCGGGCGCTGCTGGCACAGGGCCGGACTGACGCGGTCCTGGACCTTCTGACCTCACGCGACCAGCCCGGCTGGGCGCAGCTCCTGGATCGGGGCGCCACCTTCACCTGGGAGGCCTGGGACCTGGAGCCCGGCACCGATTACAGCCAATCCCACGCCTGGTCCGCCTCAGTGGTCAAGGAAATCCTCGAGCACCTGCTGGGCATCCGCTTCCAGTCCCCCGGTGGCGGCGAACTGCTCATCGAGCCGCCGCTGTGCCGGCTGGAGCACGCCCGCGGCAGCGTCCCGGTGGCCAACGGCTACGCGGAGGCCAGCTGGCGCCGCAGGGACGGCCGGGTGGAGCTGGAATGCACGGTCCCCGCGGGCGTCACAGCGGTTGTCCGTTTGCCCGCCGGCACTTACGGAATTAAGGGACCGACGCCGGATGCCGCCGTCGTGCGTTCCCTCCCGGACGGCGCGAACACCGCCGCGACCCGCGACTTCCGCGTGCACACCGGCACCTGGAGCTTCGCACCGCAGTCCTAGCCGAATCCCGCTGGTTGAGCCCCGCCGAAACGGGGCTCAACCCCCGTCAGAGCAGCGCGCTCTTCGCTTCGTCCAGGGCCTTCTTCGCGGCCTCCTGGGGCGACAGCCTGTTGAAGTGCACTTCCAGGGAGTAGCGGGTCAAGGCTTCCACCGCGGCACTGCCTCCGGCCGGCGGAACCGGAACGGCGCCGCCCAGTTCGCTGGAGATCTCGTCGATGAACTTTGCTGTTTTGGCGTCGGCCGGGGTCAGCTTGGACACCACGGCCGCACGGATATCCGAGTTTGCGGGAATGCCGCGGTCTGCCAGCCCGATCTCGCCGGCCTTGGCGTTGTTGGTCACGAAGTCAATGAACTTCTGCGCCTCGGCCGGGTGCTTGGTCCGTGAGCTGGCGGACCAGAACATGGACGACTTATAGAACTGCTGTGCATCCGCTGCCTTGCCGTCCACGCTCGGCGGACGGCGGATTTCCAGGTCCTGCCCTGAGGCCTTGCTGAGGGCGCCCAGCTGGTTTGACCAGTACATGTTCATGGCGAACTTGCCCGTGGAAAGCCCCTGCTGGTCAATCGAGGCGGTGGCGTCTTCGGTGATGACCGATGCCGGCGGGACCGCTTTGGAGTCCCGCATCTTGGCCTGGTATTCGTACCATTCGGCCAGGTCCGACTCATCGAATCCGAGCTTGCCGTCGCCGGTGAACAGTGATTTTCCGTGCTGCCGGAACCACAGGTTGGCCGCGGCGTCGGAATTGACCTGGCCGGTGCCGTACACCTTTCCGCCACTGGCCTGGGTGATCGCGGCAGCCGTGCTGTCCAGCTGATCCCAGGTCCAGGTCTTGTCATCGGGAAGGGCCACGCCGCTGGCCGACACCAGTGCCGGGTTCGCCATCACCACCATGGCATTGACGCCACTGGTCACGGCGTACTGCTTGCCCTCCACCTTGCCGGAATCAGCCACAGGCTGGTCAAACTTGGAAAGGTCAACGTCCTTAAGCTCCAGCAGTGCGCCGCGCCCGGAGTACTCGCCGAGGTATGCGGCGTCCATCTGGATGATGTCCGGGGCATCCTGCGATGCCACCTGGGTGGCCAGCTTGTCCCAGTAGCCGCTCCAGTCGCCGTATTCCCCCTTGACCTTGATGTTGGGGTTCTCGGCTTCGAAGGCCTCGATCAGTTTTTCGGTCATTTTGTGCCGGGTGTCCGAGCCCCACCAGCTGAAGCGCAGGGTCACCGGGCCGTCCGAAGCCTGCGGCGAGCCTCCGCAGCCTGTCAGCGTCAGCGCGAGGACGGCCGCGACGGCAGCAGCTTTGGGCAGCAGGGGCTTTCGGGCGCGAAACATCATCGTTTGTCCTTTGGCGTCGGGATGCTGGTGGCCGATAGAAACCGGTTTCCCACAGCGTAGGTGTGATCCAGCGCACGCGTCAAGGACTGTTCAGGAGTCCGTCAACGCGGCTTCCCGGGCCTTCCCAGCCCGGCCGTGGCGCCACAGCAGGAAGCCGATGGCAGCTGCGGACAGCATCCCCAATCCACCCGTGACCACCAGCCCGGTGCGGACGCCAAACTGTTCGGTGAGCCACCCGGCCAGCAGGCCACCCAGGGCGTGCCCGCCCAGCAACAGCGGCAGGTACAGGGCCATCACCCGGCCGCGGATGGCGGGGCCGGCTTCGAGCTGGACGGCCGTGGCGGCACTCGTCAGGAACAGCAGTGTCATGAGTCCCACCACCACCAACATGGCGATGAACAGGGGAAGCGTGGGCATGAGGGCTGCCACCAGTTGGGACAGTCCGAACAGGCCGGCCGCGGCCACAATTCCGCGGCGGCCCATGTTCCGGAGCCGGGCCGCGAGCAGGGCACCGGCAAGCGCGCCCACGGCACTGACGGTGTTGAAGAGGCCGAAGCCTTCCACGCCGTTGTGCCACACCCGCTCCGCGAAGGCTGCAAGGACCACGGGCCCGTTCATGCCGAAGGCGCCCAGCAGGCCCGCCAGCAGGATGAGGAGCAACAGCCGGGGCCGCTCCCGCACATACGCGAAACCGGCCAGCAGCTGTCCGCGGCCCCGGGCGGGGGGAATACTGGGGAACAGTTCGGCGGTACGGATGGCGGCGATCAGGCCGAGGACCAGCACGCCAATGGCGGCGTTGGCGGCGAAGGCCGCTGCGGGGCCGGCCTGCGCGATCAGCACCCCGCTGAGGGCGGGCCCGGCCATGGCGCCAAGCTGGCTGAGGGCGTTGTTGAGGCCGATAGCTGGACGCAGGGCCGCGTCACCCACCACTTCGTTGACGAACACCTGGCGGGCGGGGCCGTCGATGGCGGAGGTAATGCCCAGGGCGACGCAACTCGCATACACGGCCCACACTGTGATGGTTCCGCTGGCAACCCACGCGGCAAGGCCCAGAGCAAGGACCACGATTACGGACTGGCACACCATCATGATCCGGCGCTTGGGGTACAGGTCCACCACCAGCCCGGACAGCGGCCCGACAATGAGCATGGGTAGAAACTGGAGGGCGACGGCGACGCCTACGGCCGCGGGACTGCCGGTCAGCTGCAGGACCATCCAGTCCTGCGCTAGGCGCTGCATCCAGACGCCTACGCTGCCCGCTACCTGCATGCCCAGGAAGAGCCTGTAGTTGTGTCGGGCCAGCGGCTGGTACCACCGGGGTTGGCTGTCGTGGGAAAGATGGACGGACTGCTCGGAATTCGGGCGGTCGGAAGGCACGTCTGACTCAACTCGGTTGTGGGGCGGAAGGTGTGGTGGTGCGGTTGAGCCGGTGGCGTGGATCAGGCGTGGCGGGCGGAGCGGATTTTGACGGCCGCCGAGGCGAGGATCAGGGTGCCCGGCACCACCACGAAGAGCGCCACGAGCATCCAGACAAACACTGCGGCGCCGAACAGTGCGGCTGCGAGCAGGGCCGATCCGGACCAGTCCTTGACGGAGATGGCTTTGCCGGTTTCGAGCGCGGATGTCCACCGCTCCTTCGCCTGCGCGCGGTCACCCGGGAAATCGGACCAGGCCGCGGCAGTACGCAGCAGCAGGATGGCACCGCCGGCGGCCAGGACCAGGGTGGCAGGGAGCACCACTTCGCGGCCGGGCAGCTGGCCCACCCAGGCCAGCAGCAGGTTCAGGACAATGACGACGGCGGCTCCGGCCGTCAGCGCGCCAAGTTTCCAGCTGCCGGGCAGGGCAGCCCTGAAAGTCCCCCACAGGCCGCGGACGGAATCGTCGCGGCCGTCGAGGTGCCGCTCCAGGTGGGCGATCCCCGCCGCGTAGGCGGCGGGGATGGTCACCAATGGCACGGACAGCACCAGCACCAGCACCCCCGCCAGGAGGGTTTCCGAGAACAGGGCGAACCGGTTCACCGGGATGGGTTCGTGGTGGTTCGATGCTGGTGTGGTGCGGTCCATGATGCTCATTTCCGTCGTGCTCCCTTGTCCTGTTAGCCCTTGAGGCCCTGGGTGGAGACGCCTTCAACAATGTAGCGCTGGAAGATCAGGAAGAAGATCAGCACCGGGAGCAGGGCCAGGACGGACATCGCGATCATGGCGCCGTAGTCAGAGGACTGGGTCTGGTCCACGAAGAGGCGCAGCGCCAGGGGAAGCGGGTACTTCTCCGGGGTGTTCAGGTAGAGCAGCGGCCCTAGGAAGTCGTTCCAGCTCCAGATGAAGGAGAAGATCGAGGTGGAAATCATTGCAGGTTTCATCAGTGGCAGCATGATGGACCCGAAGATCCGCGCGTGTCCGGCGCCATCGATCCGTGCCGCCTCATCGAGTTCAGCGGGCAGGCCGCGCATGAACTGGACCATAAGGAACACAAAGAACGCGTCGGCGGCGAGGAACTTGCCGATCAGCAGCGGGATGTAGGTATCCACCAGGCCCAGCTGCTGGAAGATGATGTACTGCGGAATGATCACCACGTGGAAGGGCAGCAGCAAGGTGGCGATCATCATGCCGAAGAAGATCCCCCGGCCGGGGAAGTTGATCCGGGCGAACGCGTAGGCCGAGACGGACGCGGAGAGGACGGTACCCACCACCGCGCCGATCGCCAGGATCAGCGAGTTGGTGAAGAACTGGAGCGTCGAGACGCCGCCGATGCCTTCCATGGCGGTGGCGAAGTTATCAAAGCTGAAGTTCTCCGACCACAGCGAGGTGTTGGATCCGCCGATCTCCGAGTTTGGCTTGAACGACGAGGCGATCATCCACAGGCCCGGGTACAGCACGATCCCGGTCAGGACGAGGGCCACGATGTGGAAGAGGGTGCTCTTTGCCCGCTTCGCCGCCACGGACTCGGACTTTGGGTTGTACACCGGAGTTCCGGCGTCCGGGGCGGACTGGGTGGGGGTTGCCATGGTTGTCATTTCGAATCACCGCTGTAGTGGACCCAGGACTTGGACGTGCGGAAGAAGATCAGGGTGATGATGCCGACCACGATCACCAGCAGCCAGGCCATCGCCGAGGCGTAGCCCATCCGGAAATCGCTGAAGCCCCGCAGGTACAGGTAGAGGGTGTAGAAGAGGGTGGAACCGGCCGGGCCGCCGTCACCGTTGGAGATGATGTAGGCCGAGGCGAAGATCTGGAACGCGTGGATGGTTTCCATCAGCAGGTTGAAGAAGATCACCGGGGACAGCATGGGCCAGGTGATGTTGAAGAACTTCCGTACCGGCCCCGCGCCGTCCATGGACGCTGCCTCGTAGAGTTCGTTGGGGATCTGCTTGAGGCCGGCGAGGAAGATCACCATCGGTGCGCCGAACTGCCACACCGTGAGCAGGATAAACATCGGCATGGTCATGGACGGGTTGCCCACCCAGCCGCCGAGGTTGATGCCGAAGAAGGACAGGCCCTGGTCCACCGGACCGGAATCGCCGAACATCGCTTTCCACACGATCGCGATGGACACCGAGGCGCCGATCAGGGACGGGGCGTAGAACGCTGAGCGGTAGAAGCCCTGGCCGCGGCGCTTGCTGTTGAGCAGCATCGCTACCGCCAGTGCTGCGGCGAGCTTGAGCGGGGTACCGAAGACCACGTAGCTCACGGTTACGCCGACGGACTGCAGGAACCGTTCGTCCTGGAACAGGGTGGTGTAGTTTTCCAGGCCGATCCACTTGGGCGGCTCGAACAGGTTGTAGTTGGTGAAGGACAGGTAGAGCGAGGAGATCATCGGCCCAACGGTGAGGGCGATGAATCCCAGCAACCAGGGCAACAGGAAGGTGTAGCCGGCGCGGGCATCCACTCCCCGCCGCCGGGACTTGCGCGGCTGCGGGGAGGCGGTCTGCGTCGAACGCCTGCTCAGTGTTGGGCTTTGAGTCACGAGTTCAGTCCGTCAGTTGTGAAGCCTGGATCAGGCATTCTGCTTGATGAGGTCTTCGGCTTCCTTGAACCAGGCGTCGGCGGCACCATTGACGTCCACCTTGCCGTAGTTCAGTTCCGAGGCGATCCGGCCGAACGATGCTTCCAGGGTGCCGAAGCCGACGATGGGCGGCTCGGGTGCGTCCTTGAGGTACTGCTGGATGGACGTCTCGTAATCAACAACGAGCTTGTCCGTGCCTTCGAAGGTGGTGCCGTCGCGCTGGGTCTTCGACGCCGGAACACCGCGGGAGGTCTTGAAGATCTGGCCCACCTCGGGGTCGTTGACCATGAAGTCGATGAACCGGGCGGCTGCGTCCTTGAACTTGGTCTTGGCGCTGGCCACCATCAGCATGGAGGGCTTCAGGAACAGGCCCAGGTTGTCTGCGTCGTCCGAAGGGACCGGAACGAGCTTGAGTTCCTTCGCTCCACTGTCGCCGAGGTAGCCGGCCATGAAGTTGTCCCAGGTGACTTCGGAGGCAGTCGCGTTGGAGCCCATGGGCGACTTGGGCTTGAGCTGGGTCACCCGCTCTTCAGAGATGATGGCCGGCGTTCCGCGGAGGTCTGTGGTGAGGTTCCACCACTTCTTGAGGTCATCCTCGCTGAAGCCGAGCTTGCCTTCGGAGTTGAACGCCTCGATGTTGTTCTGACGGAGCCAGATGTTGAACATCCACCAGACACCGGTGTAATCGGTGGAGCCGAACAGTGCGCCGTTGCTCTTGCTGCCCACATCGGTGAGGAAGGTGTTGAATTCCTTGTAGGTCCAGCTGCCGTCAGGCTCGGCGATGCCCAGGGAAGCCAGCTTGGCGGGATCGTAGTAGACGGCGAAGGCGTTGGTGCTGGTGGGGATGCCGTAGGTCTTGCCTTTGATCTGGCCGGAGGGCAGCAGGGACTTTTCAAAGGCGTCGGTGTTGATCTTGACGGTGCCCAGGTCCAGGAGCTGGTTCCGCTGGCCGTAGTCCCGCAGGTAGGACAGGTCCCACTGCATGACGTCGGGCAGGCCGCCGCCGGCAGCCTCGGTGGCACGCTTCTGCCAGTAGCTGGGAAAGTCCGTGAAGTTGCCGTTGACCTTGATGTCCGGGTTCTTCGACTCGAAGAGGGCAATGGCCTTGCGGGTGCGCTCGGCGCGGTCGTCGTTGCCCCACCAGGTGTAGTTGATGGTAACGGGGTTGTCCGCCGAACCGGTTTGTCCTGAGGTGCTGGATCCGGTTCCGCAGGCCGCCAGGACGCCGGCAGATGCGGTGCCGACGGCTACGGTTGTAAGGAAATGCCTTCTGTTGATCACGGGAGCCTCCTTGCTCAATGTGTGCAATCCCTGATCTCATCTACAACGTAAGTAGTGAGCTGGCTTACACGGCTTCTGAAACGATACAATATCCGCATTCCGGGAATTGGGCAAGCGTTTTCCAATCCGCAGGTTTTCCCATCCCGTTCCACCGGTTCAGCAGACATAGGAGTCCCATGGCAACGCAGGAAATAAACGGTCCGGCCAGCGTTTGGAGCAACGTCGAAGGCCTTGGATTTGGCGGCGACTACAACCCTGAACAGTGGCCCGTGAGCGTCCGGCTGGAGGACCTTGAACTGATGCAGGAAGCCGGCGTGAACTTCCTGAGCGTCGGAATCTTCTCCTGGGCGCTGCTGGAACCGGTTGAAGGCCACTACGATTTCGGCTGGCTTGATGAGGTACTCGACAACCTCGCAGGGATCGGTGTCAAGGTAGCCCTCGCCACCGCAACCGCCGCTCCCCCGGCGTGGCTGGTCCGCAAGCATCCGGAAATCCTGCCCGTCACGGCTGACGGAACCGTGCTGGGACCGGGCTCGCGGCGGCACTACACACCGTCGTCGGCCGCCTACCGGCGCTACGCCACGGGCATCACGCGGGTCCTCGCCGAGCGCTACAAGGACCACCCTGCGTTGGCGCTCTGGCACGTCGACAACGAGCTGGGTTGCCACATTTCCGAGTTCTACGGCGAAGAGGACGCGGCCGCCTTCCGCCGCTGGTTGGAACGGCGCTACGGCACCATCGGCGCCCTCAACGCGTCCTGGGGCACCGCCTTCTGGAGCCAGAACTATGCGTCGTTCGAGGAGATCCTGCCGCCCTCGGTTGCCCCCAGCACACTGAACCCCGGGCAGCAGCTGGACTTCCAGCGCTTCAATTCCTGGGCGCTGATGGACTACTACCGTGAACTCGTGGCCGTGCTCCGCGAGGTGACCCCGGGCGTTCCCTGCACCACCAACCTCATGGCTTCCAGCGCCACGAAATCGATGGACTACTTCGGCTGGGCCAAGGACCTGGATGTCATCGCCAACGACCACTACCTCGTGGCAGCCGACCCCGAACGGCACATTGAACTCGCGTTCAGCGCGGACCTGACCCGCGGCATTGCGGGCGGTGACCCGTGGATCCTGATGGAACATTCGACGTCGGCCGTCAACTGGCAGCCCCGCAACCAGCCGAAAATGCCCGGCGAAATGCTGCGGAACTCACTGGCGCACGTGGGCCGCGGCGCGGACGCCGTCATGTTCTTCCAGTGGCGGCAGAGCTTCGCGGGATCCGAAAAGTTCCACTCCGCCATGGTGCCGCACGGCGGCCGGGACACGCGGGTGTGGCGCGAGGTGGTGGACCTGGGGGCGGCGCTGAAGCTGCTTGAACCGGTCCGCGGTTCCCGGGTGGAGTCCCGGGCGGCCATCGTGTTCGACTACGAGGCGTGGTGGGCCAGCGAGATCGATTCCAAGCCCAGCATCGATGTGAAGTACCTGGACCTGCTGCGGGCGTTCCACCGTTCGCTGTTCCTGAAGGGCGTCTCCGTGGACATCGTCCACCCGTCGGCGCCGCTCGAGGGGTACGACCTGGTGCTCGTCTGCACGCTTTACGCCGTGTCCGACGCCGATGCCGCCAACATCGCCGCGGCAGCTTCTGCCGGTACCACCGTCCTGGTCAGTTACTTCAGTGGCATCGCGGACGCGCAGGACCACATCAGGCTGGGCGGGTATCCGGGAGCTTTCCGGGACCTCCTTGGCGTGCGGGTGGAGGAGTTCCACCCGCTGCTGGCCGGGTCGCAGCTGAAGCTCGACGACGGCACCATCGCTTCGGTGTGGAGCGAGCACCTGCACCTGGCCGGCGCCGAAACCGTTCAGGCTTTCACGGAGTATCCGCTGGAGGGCGTCCCGGCCCTGACCCGCCAGTCCGTGGGCAGCGGCGCCGCCTGGTATCTCGCCACCTTCCCCGACCGCGACGGCATCGATGCACTGGTGGACAGGCTGCTTGCCGAATCGGGCGTCTCCGCTCTTGCCTCAGCTGACGCCGGCGTTGAGCTGGTCCGCCGGCGCTCGGACGGCGGGCAGGGCTTCCTGTTCGCCATCAACCACACCCGCTCGTCCGCCGCCGTTTCCGCCACCGGCACCGACTTGCTGACCGGAGAGCCCTTTGGCGGGTCCGTTCCGGCGGGCAGCATCGCGGTGATCAGGGAGGGCTAGGCACCTTCGCTTTATCTACGTACGACGGCGGCGCCTCCTTAGGCGCCGCCGTTTTGCTTTCGTGTGCGTCAGGGACGGAGGCCTGGACATAACCGACTCTTGGCAGCGTCCTGCTCCAGCCGTACCGTGGCGGCATGTCGATGTTCCTGGATGCGGTCGGGGCTGTCATCCAAGCCCTGGCCGAAGCGGTCGCCGAGCTTCTCTGGCCGGGCGGCGAAGAAAGGCAGCAGGACGAGGACGTCCCGGAACTTAGCCGTTCCGGTCCCGGATGGCAGCACCTGCCGGACGGCCATGGTCGTTCTGCTTCGGGTTGCAGCATCTGCTTCCGGGGGTTTTCCACATAGGGCTTTGGGGCGTCGGAAATGACAGTGGGTGCTGGAAGACTTTGGGTCATGGAGACGGCGGGTGTGGCGGCAGCGGACGCGGGGCATGCCAAAGCCGTGCGCTTTGACGGCGTCCATCCGGCTGCCGGGGACGCGTTTGTTGCCCATGTTTTTTCTCCTGCCCTCGCCAGGTCCGCCAGTCCCCAAACCACTCTCGTCCGGCCGGCCAACGCGCCGGCCATCGTGCCGGCTTCGGCCGCCCGTGTTCCTTCGCCTCCGGGACCCCGCCCGGCCACAGGCCACTCGTCAGGCGATGGTGGCCCGAGTGTGGTTGATGCGTTGGGGATTTTGGCGGTGGTGCCGGTTGCTGGTGATGGTGCGGGGATGATTGATCAGCTTCGGCAGTTGGAGGATGTGAAGGCTGTGGCGGCAGCGAGACAGGCCGAAATCACTGTGGCTTTTGATGCTTCGCAGCGGCGGGAGCAGGCTGCTGCCGGTGTGCCGGCCGGGGAGCAGGGTGCCGGGGTGGGGGCTCAGGTGGCGCTGGCGCGGCGGGAGTCCCCGTCCCGGGGTGGGCGGCTGCTGGGACTGGCGAAAGCCTTGACTGGGATGCCCCGCACGTTCGCGGCGTTCCGGTCCGGGCGGTTGAGTGAGTGGCGCACCACCTTGGTCGTGAAGGAAACCATCTGCCTGTCCGTGGAGGACCGGGCGGGGGTGGATGAGGAGCTCGCCGCCGATACCGGAGCCTTTGATGGTGCCGGGGACCGGACCATCATCTCCGCGGTCAAGGCCGCCGCGTGCCGGCGGGATCCTGCGTCCGAAGCCAGGCGGGCCGCCAACGCGGTGGGTGGACGGACGGTCAGCCTGCGCCCGGCGCCGGACACCATGGCCCGCCTGACCGCGCTGCTGCCGGTGGCCGAGGGCGTGGCGGTCTTCGCCGCTCTCACCAGGGAAGCCGGCACCCTGCGTTCCTCCGGGGACTGCCGGTCGACGGGTCAGGCCATGGCCGACACCCTTGTTGAACGGATCACCGGGACTTCGGGCGGGATCAGCGGGGTCCAGGTCCAGCTCGTCATGACCGACCGGACCCTCCTCCAAGCCGACACCGAACCCGCCCGGCTCACCGGGTACGGCATCGTCCCGGCCCAATGGGCCCGCGAACTCGTCGCCGGAGATCAGCCCGGTTCCGGGCTGGCTGTCTGGGTCCGGCGGCTCTACACCGCTCCCGGCAGCGGGGAGCTCATCGGTTTGGACTCCAAGGCCCGGCTCTTCCCGGCAGGGCTCAAACGCTTCCTCCAGATCCGTGACGACACCTGCCGCACCCCGTACTGCGACGCACCCATCCGCCATCACGACCACATCAGCCCCTGGCACCACGGAGGCGACACCACCGCTTCCAACGGCCAAGGACTCTGCGTAGCCTGCAACCACACCAAAGAAAGCCCCGGCTGGTCAGCTGCAGCAGCCTCCAATCCCGGAGCACGCCACACTGTTCAGCTCCGAACCCCCACCGGCCACACCTACCACTCCACCGCACCACCGCTTCCCGGGACGGCCTTCACCCACGCCAGCAGCCCGGACAAACGTACGGCCACAGCGCGAGCCCCGGCGCGGACACCCGGCAAGCCCCCGCCACCACGACCATCCGTCCAAGTCCTGGGCCGAGTCATCCAAGCCAGCGTTCCCTGACGCAGGAACACGCTGACTGAATTTTCAAGGCAAGCCCGGGAGCGCACGCCCGTGACAGCCCCGGCTTAAACAGCTCCGTCCCGGGAGAAACCAAAGGTTCCTGCCGGGACGGAGCTGCCACCCGCCGTCGGACGCCTGGCCGGAGGAGGCTTCCTGCCAGGCTGCCCAGAGCCGTGTTGGCGGCGTGAAATCTGATTGTTGCGTGGTTAGCTGCTGATGGCCGACTTCATTTCGTCGACGGCCTTCTTGCCTGCTTCATCAGTGGACAGCCGTTCGAAGAGCACCTCGGAGGTGTACCGCTTGATGATCTCCTGGATGGCGCCTGCACCCTTCGGCGGCGGGGCCGGAGCCTCACCGAGCTCGCCCTTGATCTGGTCAATGAACTTGACAACCTTCACGTCGGCCGGGGTCAGCTTGGATTCGATCGCAGCACGGACTTCCGAGTTGGGGTAGACGCCACGGTCGGCCAGGAGGGTCTCGCCGGCCTTGACGTTGTTGGCCAGGAAGTTGATGAATTTGGCAGTTTCCTCAGGGTGCTTGGTCCGGGAAGATGCGGACCAAAACTGGGATGCCTTGTACCAAAGCCCGGCGTCGGCAGATGATCCGGTCTTGGAGGGGAACCGCAGGATCTTCAGGTCCGCACCGGATGCCTTTTCAAGGGCGGGTGCCTGGTTGGACCACCAGAATGCCAGCCCGTTCTTGCCGGTGGCCAGGCCGCTCTGGTCCAGCGGTGCTGCCTCGGCCTCAACCACCTCGGATGCGGACGGTACTGCCTTGTTCTTGCTGAGCTCTTTCAGGAATGCCCACCATTCGCTGATGTCGTTGGGCTCAAAGCCGAGCTTGCCGTCGGAGGTGTAGAGGGACTTGCCGTTCTGGCGGAGCCAGACACCCAGGGAAGCCTCGTCGGTGCCGTAGGCGGCAGCTCCGTAAGTGCCCTTGGGCGACTTCTCAGTCACCTCGGCAGCGATGCGGCCAAAGTCTTCCCAGGTCCACTTGGAGTCGTCCGGCAGCGGAACACCGGCAGCCTCGAACACCTTGGGGTTGGCCAAGATGGTGGCGGCGTTGATGCCGGCAGGAATGCCCGTCAGCCCGTCGTCGCCCTTGCCGGCGTTGAGGGCGGCTTCGTCCAGCTTGGACGTGTCGATGTCGTACTTGGACAGGTCCAGCAGCGCGCCGCGGCTGGAGTATTCGGTGATGTACTTTTCGTCCATCTGGATGATGTCCGGTGCATCATTGGCGGCCACCTGGGTGGCCAGCTTGTCCCAGTACCCGCTCCAGTCGCCGAACTCCGGCTTGATCTTGATCTTGGGGTTCTCTGCTTCGAACTGCTTGATGGCTTCCTGGGTCAGCTGGGCACGCTTATCGCCGCCCCACCAGGAGAACCGGAGCTCGACCGTTCCGTCGGCACTCTGCGGGGCGGATCCCCCGCCGCAGGCGCTGAGGGCCATGACGACGGCGGCTGCCGCGGCGACGGCGCCCGTCTTGCGGAAGCGGCGGGCCGGGCGGGAGGAAGGGGTCTCTGCAGGCTGCCGGGCAGCTGCAGGACGAGGAAATAGCGGCACTGGGTACTCCGATCTTCTTTGATCTGTGGTGCTGGGGATGATGTTCGTAAGTGCTGTGATGCGAGCGGAAGGGCGTTTCCGGGAGCCCGGGAACAGATAAGGGAAAACGCTTTCTAGATGCAATGCTACAAGTGCCTAACTTGTAGTACAAGATGTCCGGGCAAGATCTTTTGTCTCGATTAAGCAGCGGGTCGCCACAGGCAAGGGGAAACGGCCCGCCACAGGGGACGGGCCGTTCGAAGGTACTGCGTGAAGCGTGTGTGGTTATTTGATGCCGGTGGTGGCGATGCCTTTGATGAGGAATCGTTGGCCGAAGAGGAAGACGAGGAAGACCGGGAGCAGGGACACGATGGACATCGCGAACAGTGAGCCCCAGCTGGTGGCGGACTGGGAGTCCACGAAGGCGCGCAGGGCCACGGGGACGGTGAACATGTCCGGGTCCGTGAGGTAGATCAGGGCGCCGAAGAAGTCGTTCCAGGTCCAGATGAACGTGAAGATGGTGGTGGTGGCCAGGGCCGGGACCATCAGCGGCAGGATGACCCGCAGGAAGATCCGGGGGTGGCCGGCGCCGTCGATCCTGGCGGCTTCGTCCAGGTCCTTGGGGATACCGCGGATGAACTGGACCATCAGGAACACGAAGAACGCGTCCGTGGCCAGGAGTTTGGGGACCAGCAGCGGCCAGAAGGTGTTGACCCAGCCGATCTGCGAGAACAGGATGTACTGCGGGACGATGACCACGTGGAACGGGAGCATGATGGTCAGCAGCATGATGCCGAAGAACAGCTTCTTGCCGGTGAACTGCAGCCGGGCGAACGCGTAGGCGGCCATGGAGCACGAGATCAGGTTGCCCAGGATGGACCCGATCACCACGATGGCCGAGTTGATCATGTAGTGGCCGAACGGGTGGGTCAGCGCGGACCAGCCGGAGGTGTAGTTGCTCATCTCCAGGCTGTTCAGCCAGAGGCCGGGTTCGCGGAAGATCAGTTCGTTGGGCCGCAGGGACGAGACGACCATCCACAACAGCGGGTAGATCATCAGGCCGCCGGCGAGGATGAGGATGGCGTGCTTCATCAGTGACTTGGTCCGCTGCGCCCGGCTGAAGGCCAGGGTGCCGCGGGACTCGCGGGGCTTGCGGTGGTTCGTAGGCTTGCCGGATCCTGCGGACTTCTTGTCCGAGTCGGGCAGCGTCTCCAGGTTAGTCGTCATAGAAAACCCAATACTTAGAAGCGATGAAGTTGATGGCGGTGAAAACACCGATGATGAGCAGCAGCACCCACGCCATGGCGGACGCGTAACCCATATCGAACTGGCCGAAGCCCTTCTGGTACAGGTACAGCGTGAAGAACATCGTCGAATCCGACGGGCCGCCGTTGCCGCCCGAGACGATGAACGCCTGCGTGAACGACTGGAACGAACCGATGATCTGCAGGACAAGGTTGAAGAAGATGATCGGGCTCAGCATCGGCATCGTGATCCGCCAGAACTGCTGCAGCGTGGACGCACCATCGACCTTCGCGGCCTCGTAATACATCACCGGGATCTGCCGCAGGCCCGCCAGGAAAATAATCATTGGGGCACCGAACGTCCACACGTGCAGCAGGATGATCGAGCCCAGCGCGGTCCCGGGATCAGAGATCCAGCCCGGACCCTGGATGCCGAACATCGCCAGGACCTGGTTCACCAGGCCGGTGGTGCCGAAGATCTGCTTCCAGAGAATGGCCACCGCAACCGAACCACCCAGCAGGGACGGCAAGTAGAACACCGAACGGTAGAACGGCAACCCGCGCAGGCCCTTATCCAGCACCAGCGCGATCAGCAGCGCCACCGCCAACTGCAGCGGGACACCGACGAACACGTACGTGAACGTCACCCGCAGCGAGTTATGCAACCGCGCATCCGAAAGCATCCGGATGAAGTTATCCGCCCCGGTCCATTCCGGGGGCTGCAACAGGTTGTAGTCCGTGAAGGACAGGTACAGCGACATCAGCATCGGGCCGATAGTGATGGCCACCAGGCCCACCAACCACGGCAACAGGAAAATATAGGCTGCCTTGTTATCGCGGCCGTTGGCCTTCTTCTCCTCGGCAGTGGCCTTGCCCTTCCGCCGGCTGATGGAACTCAGTTCGCTGATCGCGCTCACTGCTGCTCCCCCGCCCCGGGCGTCAGGCCCGCCGCACCCGGCAATCCTGCCGGGCGCGGTGCCCTGGGTATGTGCTTTACGGCCATGTGGTCTCCTTTGGTCATCGTGGCCTCCACGTTGTGGTCATCGCCTGGGCGATGAGTGTCAGCTCCCCCGCGCCGTCCCGGCGCCGGCTTGGAAACCCGCTGGGACCGGCCGCAGGTGGTGCTGAATGAAAAGCGGCTCCGTACCAAAGTAAACGGTTTCTTGACTCCTGTATAGCCCTTTGTTAGTTTTTGAGAAAGCGTTTTCTGTAACGGGCATCACTCAACTCTAGATCACCACTTGAGGGGCAGGACAATGAGGTTTCGTCGGAAGAAGTCAGTAATGGGGGTTGCTGCGGCAACGGCGGTCCTGGCCTTGGCGCTGACGGGCTGCGGCAGCAGTCCGCAGGCCGCAAAGGTGGGCACGGCAGAGGATCCCGTGACCATCCGCTTTGCTTGGTGGGGCAACGATTCCCGCGCCAAGACCACCCTTGAAGTCATCAAGGACTTTGAAGCGGCCAACCCCACCATCAAGGTGCAGGGCGAGAACACCGAGTTCAGCTCCTACTGGGACAAGATGGCCACCCAGATCGCCGGCGGCACCACCCCGGACGTCTTTGCCATGAGCGGCTCCTACCCGAGCGAGTACGCGTCCCGCGGAGTGCTGCTGGACCTTGACAAGGTCAAGGACCAGATCGACACCTCGAAGTTTGCCGACGGCACCGTGGAACTGGGCCAGCTCGATGGCAAGCCGTACACCATCACGGCAGGCGTGAACGCCATGTCCATGGTCCTGGATCCCACGGTGTTCGAAGCCGCAGGCGTACCGCTGCCGGACGACGAAACCTGGACCTGGGACGACTACGTCGATATCGCTGCCAAAATCAGCAAGAACTCGCAAGCCGGCACGTTCGGCACCACGCCGATGTCCAACGATTCGTTCGTAGCCGTCTGGGCACGCCAGAGCGGCGAAGAGCTGTACACGGATGACGGCAAGAAGATGGGCATCAGCGAGGGCACCCTCGCCAAGTGGTTCGAGTTCAACAAGAAACTCATGGAAACCGGCGGCGCACCGTCCGCTTCGCAGACCGTCGAAGACGGCTCCGCCCAGCCGGAACTGACACTCATGGGCCAGGGCAAGCAGGCCATGAAAGTCTCGTGGAGCAACCAGATGACCTCATACTCGGGCGCTCCACTGACCATGGTGAAGCTCCCCGGCGAGAGCAAGCAGCCGGGCACCTGGCTGCGTTCCTCCATGGAATACGCCATCTCGGCCAAGTCGGCCCAGTCCAAGGAAGCTGCGCTGTTCATCAACTATCTGGTGAACAACATGGACGCCGCCAGCAAGATCAAGAGCGACCGCGGCATGCCCGCCAACACCGAGCTGAAGGCCGGCATCACTCCCCTGCTGAAGGAAACCCAGCAGAAGGAGGCGGGTTACCTGGACCGCGTTGCCGAGCTGAACGTTCAGCCGCCCAAGCCGTTCCCGGCAGGTTCCTCTTCCACGCTGGAAGTTTTGAACCGATACAACACCGATGTACTCTTCGGAAAGATTTCACCGCAGGATGCAGCGAAGGGCGTCATCAGCGAGGTCAACTCGAACCTGGGCTAAGCCCGGTACCGGCCGCGGTCAGCCCGACCGCGGCCGGTTCTTCTTCACCCCACGGCATTTCAGCAGACAGGAGGCAGGCCAGTGGCAGCCGATACAAAGGAATCAAGGCCCAGCGCCATCGCCGGCTTTGAGGACTGGCCGGCCTATGTCCGCGATCATCCGCGGTACGCCGCCGCCACCCCTGGCGCGCAGGGCCTTGCAGATGCGCTGGGGGTCCCCGGCGCATCCGGCCGGCCGGACGTCACGGTGCACTGGGAAGTTACGCACGACGACGTCACCACCTCGCAGCTCAGCTGGCAGTTGGGCTTCGGACCGCGGACCACGGGCTGGCTTGCGCGTCCGGCCGGAAGTACGGAAAGCCTGCCCGGCGTCCTGGCCCTGCACTGCCACGGCGGGAACAAGTTCGGCGGAGCAGACCGGCTGGTGGACCTCCCTGACAGCCACCCCTCCGCTGCCGCCGCCCGCGCAGGCCACTACGACGGCCGGGCCCTCGCCTCCGAAACCGCCCGCCAGGGTTTCGCCGTGCTGGCCCATGACTCCTTCGCCTGGGGCAGCCGCCGCTTCGACCTCTCAACCCCACCGTGGCGCACCGCCTCCGCACTGGAAGCGCGGCGGGCGCAATGGCGGCAGGACGGCGTCGTACCCTCCGAGGCGGACCTTTACAACGCGGCCGCCGGGTTTCACGAGGACACCGTCGCCAAGACCGCCGGACTGCTGGGCACCAGCCTCGCCGGCATGGTGGCCCACGACGACCTTGCGGCCCTGGACATCCTCGCCCACCTGCCCGGCGTCGATGCGGACCGCCTGGGCTGCGTCGGCTTTTCCGGGGGCGGCGGCCGGTCCCTGACCCTCGCCGCCCTGAGTCCCCGCATCCGCGCCTCTGTGGTGACCTGCATGATGACCACCTTCGAATCCCTGCTGCCCGCCTACCTGGACGCCCACTCCTGGCTGCTGCAGACTCCGGGCCTGTGGAAGCTGGGCGACTGGCCTGAACTCACGGGCCGCTCCGCCGCCCGGTTCCTGGTGCAGTACGCGCTGGCCGACGAACTCTTCCCGGAGGAGGGCATGCGCCAGGCCCACCGAACCTTGGAAGTCCTGAACGGCGGCGGCCGCTACACCGGAAGTTTCTGGCCCGGCGGCCACGTCTTCACCGCTGACATGCAGGACGAAGCCATCGGATTCCTGGCCGCGTCCCTTGCCCTTGCAGCGTCACCCGCCTCCTGACCACCCCAACCCCACAAGGACCCTTTGATGATTTCGCACTCCACCACCGCGGAACCGGGCAGCCGCCCCGAGGACCGTGCCGCTGCCGGCACCGCAGTCCCCCGCATTGCCCTGGTGGGCGTCCACGGCTTCGGCGAACGACACCTTGCCAACCTGGCCCGACTGGAAGAGTCCGGGGCACTGGAGCTCGTGGCCGTCGCCGATCCCAACCCGCCGGCGCCCGGCCGGCTCAAGGACACAGTGGCCATCTTCCCGGACCTCAACAGCCTCCTGGCAGCGCAGGAAACTGCCGAATCCCGCGCGGATATCGTTATTCTCGCCACCCCCATCCAGACCCACGCCCCGCTGGCCACCGCCGCCCTGGCTGCCGGGCTGGATGTGTACGTGGAGAAGCCTCCGGTAGCCTCGCTCGCACAGTTCAATGACGTCCTTGCCGCTGCGGAATCTGCGGGCCGGTTGGTCCAGGTGGGCTTCCAGAGCCTGGGCTCGCACGCGCTTCCCGCCATCCGGAACCTTGTGGAATCCGGCGGCATCGGCGAGGTGTTGGGCCTCAGCGCCAGCGGCCAGTGGGTGCGGACCAAGGCCTACTTCAAGCGGACCCGGTGGGCCGGCAAGCGCAGCCTGGACGGCATCGATGTGGTGGACGGTGTAGGCACCAACGCGCTGGCCCACGCCGTAGCCACCGCCCTGCACATGGCCGGGGCACACACGCTGGCCGATGTCGCCTCCGTGGAAACAGACCTTTACCGCGCGCATGACACCGAGAGCGACGATACGTCGGTGATCCGGGTCCGGACCGCCCACGGCACTACGCTGTTGTGCACCCTTACCCTGTGCGCTCCTGAGCAGGTGAACCCGTCCGTCACCGTCCACGGCACCCGCGGCGAGATCACCTTCTTCTACACCGAAGACGAGGTAGTGGTCAGCACGCCCGACGGCGAGCGTCGGGAAAAGTACGGCCGCACCGACCTGCTGGAAAACCTGCTCGATGCCCGCTCCAGCGGAGCCCCGCTCCTGTCCGCGGTGGCGGACACGGGCGCCTTCACCTCGGTCCTCGAAGCCATCCGCACGTCACCGGCGCCGGAGCCGATTGATTCCGCGCACATCACGTGGGAGGGCGAGGGCGACGACGCCCATCCCGTGGTGCACGGCGTCGTGGATCTTTTCGACCGCGCCGCCAAGGCGCAGGCTACCTTCGCCGAACTCGGTGTTCCCTGGGCCCGGAAGCTGCCGCCCGTCCGGACCCTGACCGTGGACGGGCACCCAGTGGCCGACTACCAGGACGGCAGCCACATCCGCGCCGTCTCCTCGCCGCGCCCCTACCTTCACCCCGTCCGCACCCTGGCCGGGACCGTGGTGACGGACCACCAGCCGTTGGACCACGTGTGGCACCTCGGCGCCGGCGTGGCCCTGCAGGATGTGGACGGCGTCAACTTCTGGGGCGGCCGCACCTACACCCGGGAAGCCGGGCAGTACGTCTGGCGGCCAGACCACGGCAGCATCGCCGTCACCGGCACAGACGCCGCGCAGGAAGGCCGGCTTGAGGAACGCCTGAGCTGGAACGGGCCCGACGGCGGCCCGGTCCTCGTGGAGGAGCGCCGCTGGAGCTGGTCCGGCGTCAGCGCGTCGGCCTGGCGCCTGTCCCTCGACTTCGCCCTCTCCCCTGCCGGAAACCAGCCGGTCAGCCTGGGCAGCCCGGGTTCCAACGGCCGCTTCGAGGGCGGGTACGGCGGATTCTTCTGGCGCCTCCCGGAATGCGGTGGCGCAACGGTGTGGTCACCGGCCGGAACCGGTGAAGCAGGGGTCCACGGCACGGTGTCCAGGTGGCTTGCCTGGACGGGCACGTTCGGTGCGGGAACGGACCGGACCGGCGACGCCACGCTCGTGTTCGTGGCCCCGGAATCATCCACCGATCCCTGGTTCGTCCGGGTGGACGGCTACCCCGGAGTAGGTCAGTCCCTTGCCTGGGACTCGCCTGTTATCGCAGAACCCGGCAGCCCTGTGCGCCGGAGCATTTCCGTCCTGGTGGCCGACGGCATCCTGGGCACAAACGACATCGAAGCACTGATCACTCAACAGGGGGACCTCTCATGACCCAGACAACAGCTGCACCGCCGCAGGCTGTCCGCACCGCCCCGGCCTCGGTGCGGGACCGCGCTGTGAAGCGCCGTCGGGTGCTGGACATCCTGGACGCTTCGGGCAAGGACGCCCTGCTCCTCACCACGCACACCGCCCTGACCTGGTACCTGGACGGCAGCCGGGTGCACATCAGCCTCGCCGGCGATCCCATCGCCGCGCTGCTGGTGGACCGTTCCGGCGACCATCTGGTGACGTTCAACAACGAAGCCGGACGCATCGCCGCAGAAGAACTGCCCGAAGGCGTGGCCCTCCACAGCGTGCCCTGGTACGGGAACCTCCACCAGGCCGCGGCCGCCGTCGGAAGCGTCCCCGGCGGATCCCTCCTGGCCGAGGCAGACGCCGCCACGGAACTGCGGGCGGCGCGCCAGCAGCTGCTCCCGGCCGAGAGCGACCGCTACGCCCGGCTGAGTGCCGACGTCGCCGCCATCATGACCGATGTGCTGTCCTCGGCACGCCCGGAGACCACGGAGTTCGAGCTGGCGTCGGCGCTGGCGGCCCGGGTGGTTTCCGTGGGCGCCGAGCCCCTGGTGCTGCTGTGCAACGGCAGCGGCCGCAGCGAGTTCCGCCACCCGCTGGCCACCCACGCACCGCTGGGCCGCCGCGCCATGGCGGTCATTTGCGCCCGCCGTGACGGCCTGGTTGCCAACATCACCCGCTGGGTAAGGTTCGACGCCGGCACACCGGAAGAGCGCGACGCCGAGTCCCGCATCGCGGCAGTCGAGGCGGACATTTTCGACGCGACGGTTCCCGGCGCCCGGCTGGACCGCATCTTCACCGAGATCCAGGCCGCCTACACCCGGCACGGCTTCGGCGCCGACCAGTGGGAACAGCACCATCAGGGCGGCCCGGCCGGCTACGCAGGCCGCGATCCCCGGGTTACCGCCGCGGCCACGGACACCGTGGTTCCCGGCCAGGCCTTCACGTGGAACCCATCCGGCCCGGGAGTCAAGATCGAGGACACCGTGCAGCTCACGGAGAACGGGCTCCAGGTCCTGACCGTCGATCCCCGCTGGCCCGCCACCACTGTGAACGGGCTGGACCGCCCCGCGACCCTACAGCTGTAAGGCAAACGCGCGCTCACATCATGTGCTTAAACCCCAAACGCCCGCTCACCAGTGGCCGCCAATTCGGCACCCGGTGAGCGGGCGTTTCGGTTATACCGCCATCAAGCGAGCGGGCGTGTCAGGGATGAGCCGGCGTCGTGTCAACGCTGCCGCTGTAAGGCAAACGCGCGCTCACATCATGTGCTTAAAACCCAAACGCCCGCTCACTAGTGGCCGCCAATTCGGCACCCGGTGAGCGGGCGTTTCGGTTATACCGCCATCAAGTGAGCGGGCGTGTCAGGGAAGCACCAGTTCGCCATCCACGCGGCGCGGAATGCCCAGCGGGTTGTCCTCGCGCAGGGCGGGGTGGAGGACCGTTTCCGGGGCGTCCTGGTAGGCGACGGGGCGCTGGAAGCGGCGGACCGCCGTCGCGCCCACCGAGGTGAACAGGGACGTGGTGGCCGGGTACGGGCCGCCGTGCTGCTGCGCCCAGTTCACGGCAACGCCCGTGGGCCAGCCTTCGAACAGGACCCGGCCGGCGAGCCCGGACAACTGCTCAACGAGCCCACCGATCTCCTCGCCGGGCTGGGCGTGGAGTGTGGCGGTCAGGCTGCCCGGCACCTTGGCCAGGACCGCTGCGAGCTCCTCCTGGTCCGTGTACTCGATCAGCATGGTGGTGGGGCCGAAGCACTCCTCCAGCAGCTGCTCCGGGCGTTCCAGCACCTTCGCGGCAGTGGTGGAGAAGACCACCGGCGCCGCGCCGTTGGCCGCAGCATCCTGGTCCACGGTGCCGCCCACCACGTCCACGCCGTCCACCGACGCAAAGCTGCGAAGGCCGTCCGGGTAGGCCTCGGCGATGCGGCTGGTGAGCATGCCGTGGGCCGGCTTGTCCTTGCTGGCCTCTGCCACGTCCGCGGCGAAGGACGTCCCGGCCGGGATGAACACCAGGCCCGGCTTGGTGCAGAACTGTCCGGCGCCGAGCGTGAAGGAGCCTGCCAGCCCGGTGGCGAGATCGCCGGAGCGTTGTTTCAATGCGGCGGCCGTGATGACCACCGGGTTGAGGCTGCCCAGCTCGCCGTAGAACGGGATGGGCTCCGGGCGGGATGTGGCGAGGTCGAAGAGTGCCCGGCCGCCCGGGATGGAACCGGTAAAGCCGACCGCCTTGATGGCAGGGTCCTGCACCAGTGCCGTCCCCATTTCCCGGCCGCTGACCAGGGCGAAGAGGCCTTCCGGTGCGCCGGCGCCACGGAGGGCGTCAGCGACGATTTCCGCCGTCCGCTCGGACAGCCGCACGTGGCCTGAGTGGGCCTTGACGATGACGGAGCAGCCAACAGCCAGGGCCGAGGCAGTGTCGCCGCCGGCAACGGAGAAGGCGAACGGGAAGTTCGACGCCGAGAACACGGCCACCGGGCCAATGGGCTTCAGGATGCGGCGCAGGTCGGGCTTCGGCGGGGTGGATGACGGGTCCGCGTGGTCGATGATCGCTTCGAGGTAGGAGCCCTCGGTGATGACGCGGGCGAACAGGCGCAGCTGGCCGGTGGTGCGGGCCACCTCACCGGTCAGCCTGGTAGCGCCCAGGCTGGTCTCGGAATCGGCGATCTCCACCAGTTCCGCGGCGTTCGCGTCCAGGGCGTCGGCCACCGCATTCAGCCAGCCGGCCCGCTCGGCGTCGGAAGCCGCTGCCGACGTGCGGGCGGCATCGGTAGCCGCCGCGGTCAGCTCGGACAGGGAAAGCGTTGCAGTTGTCACGTCAGGTACCTGTTCTGTTTATGTACGTTCTTCGTTACATTGCGTGGTTGCTGTGTGCTCACACAACATCCCGGAAACGGAAGCCCAGTCCGGGCCGGTCCGCCAGGGTCACCCTGCTGTCGCTGAACCGGACCGGCGACGGCCCGACCAGGATGCCCAGCTGCTCGAAGGACGCCTCTTCGACGTCCTCCACCAGCGTGGGCTCCGCCAGGGTCAGCGCCAGCTGCCCGGACAGCTCCGGCAGCAGGTGCGGCATCACCTTGATGCTGTTGGTCCGTGCCAGCTCCACGATTCGCCGGAACGGGGTGATCCCGCCAACGCGGATGATGTTGGGCTGGATGATGTCCACCGCCTCCGCTTCAATGAAATCGCGGAACCGATAGATGGTGTGCAGGTTTTCGCCGAGGGCGATGGGCACCGGTGAGTGCTTCCGCAGCCGGCGGTAGGCCCAGAGGTCATCCGCGCGGAGGGGTTCCTCCAGCCAGTCCAGCCCGTATTCGGCAAGCACCTCCAGCGCCCGGAAGGTGGTGGGCAGGTCCCACCGCTGGTTGGCGTCGATCATGAGCCGGCGGTCCGGTCCCAGGACGGAGCGGACGGCGGCCACGCGTTCGGCATCTTCGCGGAGGTCCGGTTTGCCCACCTTGATCTTCACGGCCTGGTGGCCGGCGGCCACCCAGCGTTCGGTCTGTGCCACCAGTTCGTCCAGGGTGTAATGCAGGTTCACCCCTGATCCGTAGACCTCGGCGGACTCCTGCCGCTGGCCGATCAGGCCGGTCACCGAAGTGCCGGCGTTGCGCGCCTGCAGGTCCCACAGGGCAAGGTCGAGTCCGGCCATCGCGATGGTGGTCAGTCCCCCGCCGCCGGCCTCATGCAGCCGCTTCCACACCGCGTCCCACACCGTTTCCGGGTTGGCCGGCAGGCCGGTGACAAACGGGGCGATGTCGTAGTCCAGCAGCGCCTTGACCGCCTGCGGGCCAATGGTGGGGGTCCAGGAAAAACCGAGCCCCGCGCCGCCGTCGTCCGTGTGGATCTCCGTGGCGATCACGTGGTTCTCCGGCGCCTCCGCACCCCAGTGCCGGCGGAGTGGGACGGTCAGGAGCCGGGTGGTCAGCCCGGTGATCCGGGGAACAGTGCGGACGGCAACGGCTGCGGGGGCACTCATCAGCCGGCCAGCTCGTAGCCCCTGGCCAGGATGGCCTTGAGCTCCACCAGCTGTTCCTCGGTGGGATCCACCAGCGGCGGACGGACCGGGCCCACGGGCAGGCCGCCCAGGCGCAGGCCCGCCTTGATCAGCGAGACGCCGAAGCCGGGGGTCTGGTCGCGCAGGCGGACCAGGGGCGCGTAGAAGCCTTCGAGCAGTGCGTTGCGCCGGTCCTCGTCACCGGAGACGTACGCGTCGTAGTAGGCCTTGGCGATCTCCGGTGCCATGGCGAACGCTGCCGACGAGTAGAGCGGAATGCCCAGGCCGCGGTAGGCGCCCTGGGTGAGCTCGGCGGTCAGCAGGCCGTTGAAGAAGGCGAAGTCCTCGCGTCCGGTGGCCTTGACGGCGGAGACGATCTCCTGCGCCAGGCCCACATCGCCCAGTCCGTCCTTGAAGCCGACCACCTTGGGGTTGGCGGCCAGGCGCACCATGGAGGCGGCCGTGAACTTGGCGTTGCCGCGGTGGTAGACGATCACCGGCAGGCTGCTGGCGTCGGCGACGGCCTCGATGTAGGCCACCAGGCCGTCGGTGGGGCCGGTGACCAGGTAGGGCGGCAGGACCAGGAGGGCGTCAGCCCCTGCTTCCTCGGCTGCCTTGGCGGCGGCGAGGGCGTGGCCCAGCGGCCCGCCGGCGCCGGCAACCACGGGAACCTTGCCTGCCACGACCTCGACGGCGGCCGTCACCACGGTGCGGACCTCCTCGATGCTGAGGGCGTGGAATTCGCCGGTGCCGCAGGCGGGGAAGACGCCGCCGGGGCCGAACGGGAGCCGTGAAGCAATGTGCTCCTTGAGCAGGTCCACGTCAACGGCGCCTTCAGCCGTGAACGGGGTGACGGGGAAGAAGAGTACGCCGTCGAATTTCATGATGTCTCCTTGGTTCCGCTGCCGGCGGTCACCAGCGCGGAGGTCTCGTCGTTGAGGGTTTGGTGGGACTTGAGTTCAGTGCGCCAGCTGCGCTTGGGCTGCCAGCCCAGCAGTTCCTGTGCCTTGGCGATGGAGAAGGCGGGGCTGCTGCCGGTGAGGCCGCCGCTGATGGCGTCGCTGCCGGGCAGGAACCGGGGCATGAGTTCCGCCAAAGGCCCGGTGGCCAGGGCATCGGCGGCGCCCACAAAGAAGGTCTCGCCGTTCGGGATGGATTCCATCCTGTCCAGCAGCAGGTCCAGGAACTCCGCCACATCACGGGCGTCCACATAGTTGAACAGGGCCGGCGCGGACAGGGCGGGATCGGCAAGCCGCTCGGCAAGGGTGTGGCCCTGCTGGGTGGGAGCGCCTTCCCATTCCTCAGGGGAAATCACGAAGCAGGGGCGGAACGCCGCATAGCGGATCCTGTCCCCTTGGGCTGCGGCGAACATCTGGACTGTCTGCTCGGCGATGAGCTTGGACAGGGCATAGGCGTTCCACGGCTTGGCCGGCGTGCGCTCATCCAGCGGGAACGACGGCGGGAGCCAGCCCGCGGGCGACCCGTAGCCGAGCACCGTGGGGCTGCTGGCGGTGATGATTTTCGGCACGCCCAGCTCCGTGGCGGCGCTGATGACGGCGAAGGCGAGCCGCGTATTCGTGGCAAAAATGACGTCCTCGGGTGCGCTGAAAGGCACGGCGATCGCGGCGAGGTGGATGACGGCGTCGGGCCTGGCGTCCCGGAGGAGGCGAAGGGCCTCCCCCGGTGCCAGCAGGTCCGCGGTTGCCTGTTCGACGCCCGCCGGCAGCAGCTCGGCCGGCAGGGCGTCGCGGTCCACCGAGATGACGTGGTGGCCGGCTTCGGCGAGCCCCGCCACCACACTGCGTCCCAGCCGGCCGGAGCCGCCGGTGACAAAGATCCTGCTCATGGTTGTTCCTTAGGGTCCGGTAATAGTGGGTGCGGGCATCAGGGGGCGCGCCGGAGGTCGACGCCGAGGTCCAGGTCCTCGATGCGCACGGGCAGTGATGATTCGAGCGAACGGTTGCCGGCGATGCCGACGGAGACGGAGCGGAGTCCGTCCAGGTAGCCGGAGGGCCGGCCCAGCGGGTCCTCGCCGGGGCCGTTGAAGAGGTCGGAGAGGAGGAGGGCGTCGCCGCCGCCGTGGCCGCCTTCGCCGTTGACGATGGGCACCTCGTAGGCAGGCTCCCAGTGGCGCTGGACCACCAGGCGCTCACCGTTGCGGCGGACGGCGTCCTCTTCCTCGACAGGTGTGGCGCTGGGATCAACAACGGTCTTCTTGTCCGTGCTGTGCAGGACGGCGGCGCGTTCCACCACCTCGAGTTCGGCCCGGCCTTCGGTGCCGTTGACCGCCACGCGGTAGCCCTCCCAGGGGCTGTGGGCGTTCAGGGAGTAGCTCAGGCGGGGGCCGCCCTGGTACTCCACCACCAGTGCCAGGTTGTCCTCGATGGTGATGCCGCCGGTGAAGACGTCCTGGTCGCGGCGGTAGCCGTCATAGTGCTCGTTGTCCAGGAAGAGGGCCTTGAGCCGCTCATCTTCACGCAGGTCGAGGGCGAACGGATCGCGTTCGCCGGCGGGGGTGTCCGCAGCCGGGGTGCCGCGCTCGGGCCGGGCGCCGAGTCCCCGCTCCGCAGCGTTCGTGTCGCCGTAGAACTTCAGGCCGCCGGACGCGAAGACCCGTTCCGGGACGTCGTCGATCCACCAGTTGACCAGGTCGAAGTGGTGGGAGGCCTTGTGGATGAGCAGGCCGCCGGAGTTCTTCTTTTCCCGGTGCCAGCGGCGGAAGTAGTCGGCGCCGTGGACGGTGTCCAGGACCCAGCTGAAGTCAATGGAGGTGACTTTGCCGATCACGCCGCTCTGGATGATTTCCTTGAGGGCGCTGTTGCGGGGCGAGTAGCGGTAGTTGAAGGTAACCACCACGTTGCGCCCGGTCTCCTGAACGGCCTGGGTGATGCGGCGGCAGCCTTCGGCGTCGATGGTGAGCGGTTTTTCGACGACGACGTCGGCGCCGGCGCGCAGCCCCTCGACAATGAAGTCGGCGTGTGTGTAGTCCGGCGTGGTGACCACGACGCGGTCAATGTTGTTGGCCTGGACGAACGCCGTCAGGTCCTTGGGGTCGAACGAGGCGATGGGCCCCGGGGCGCCGAGTTCCTGGATCAGCTTCTGGTAGAACTCCACCCGGCCGGGATTGACGTCGGAGAAGGCCACGAGCTCCGCGGTGTCGGCGTGCTTGCCGAAGATGGCGCGGATGTACATCTCGGAGCGTCCGCCGGTACCGATCAGGGCGAAGCGGGCCTTGCTGCCGTTTCCGGGGTGGGCTCCGATGGCCACTGCTGGACTCGATTCGGCTGTGTTGACCATGGGGGTCCCTTTCGAAGACTGGTGCCCGGCCCGTTGGGTGATCCGGGGAGGTGGCGCCGGTGCACTGCAGCACCGCTGAGAAAGCGTTTTCTCGGTTCGCTATAGAATTTGTATCAACAGCAACCTGCTTCCGTCAACCATTATGGGTACTGGGAGAAAGCGTTTTCTACCGCTGGCATGTCCAGCGATCCCGGAAAAGCGGGAAAAGCGTGGGAAAACACGGGAAAACAATAGAAATCGCTTTCCCATCGCGTTATATGCTGTCACTCAACACACCGCCATCAGGCGGCCGGAAGCTGCTGCAGCGCTGGCAACCCGGCCGTGGACCCGAAGTCCGTGGCGCTAGGAAAGGTTCCCTATGGTCAGGAAATCGGCAACCGGCCGAATTGGCATCGCGGATGTCGCCGTGAAGGCGGGCGTCTCGCACGCCACGGTTTCCCGCGTCATGAACGGTAACTACACAGTGGATCCGGAGATTGCATCCCGCGTCCGCGCGGCGGCGGCCGAGCTGAAGTACCAGCCCAACCCCGTCGGGCGCAGCCTGGCGCTGGGCAAGACGGACACCATCGGGATTGTGGTGCCGGACCTGGCCAACCCCACCTTCCAGGCGATCCTCCGCGGGCTGAGCCGCGCCGCCGCCCAGGACGGTTACCGCGTCCTGATCGCAGACTCCTTCGAGGTCTCCAGCGAGGAGGCCATCCTTGCCGGTGAGGCGCGCCGCCGCTGCGACGGCCTTGTCCTGTGCGCGCCCCGCATGACGGATGCCGAGCTGGAAGAGATCGCACCGTCCCTGCACCCGCTCGTGCTGATCAACCGCACCACCGCCACTGCTGGCGTGCCCAGCCTGGTGGTGGACTACGGGCAGGGCGTCCAGGACCTCGCCGAACACCTGGTGGAACTCGGCCACACGCGGCTGGCCTTCCTGGCAGGCCCGCCGCGAAGCGCCTCCAACGGCATGCGACTGCAGGGGCTGGAAACGTTCAAGGCCGCCCACCCGCACGTGGACGTCACCATGCTTGAAGGCGGCTCGGACTTCGATACCGGCCACGAGGCCGTGGATGCGGTCCTGGAGTCAGGCGCCACGGGCATCCTGGCCTTCAACGACCTCGTGGCCATGGGGCTCATGAGCGGCCTGCATGAACGCGGCATCGACGTCCCCGGCGACATGTCCGTCACCGGGTTCGATGACATTCCTTTCGCAAAATACACGACGCCGGCCCTCACCACCGCCGCGGTGCCCATCACCGAACTGGGTGAGCAGGCCTGGCGCCAGCTCCGGGCGCTCATCCGCAAAGAGGAGAACGATGCCCCGGGCAGCAGGTACCAGCCGCGGCTTGAGGTGCGCTCCAGCAGCGGCCCCGCCAGGGCAGCGCGGACTGCTGTCCACGGCTGAGCGGGGTCAGCGGTCCGGGGCCAGCCCGGCTTCCTGGTAGAACCCCTCGATATGGGCGGCCACCAGCCGTGCCGCGGTCCCGCCGTCGGCCGCCCTGATGGCGGCAAGGATGTCACGATGCTCCGTGCGCAGCCGGTATGACATGGCTTCCCAGTCCGGCAGGTTGGCGGTGAGATCGGCCGCGTACCCCTGGATCGATTCCCGCAGCGAACCCATCATGGCGCTGACCACTGCGTTTCCCGCGGCGTCGGCAAGCGCCAGGTGGAACCGCACGTCGAGGGCCAGGAAGTCGTTGACGGGGAGGTTTTCCGCCGCCATGGCCTCCACCAGTGCCGCAGCCTCATCCAGCCCCGGCGCGTCCGGGACGGCCTTGGCAGCCGCCCATGACTCCAGCAGCACGCGGGTCTCAACGATGTCCGCCACCGGCAGGTGCCTGGTGGCCACATGCAGCCGCAGCGCGGAGCCGAGGGCCGTTGCGGGGTCCGAAATCACCACGGTGCCCGCCTCTGGCCCCGATCCCACGCCGGCCCGCACCACCCCCATGGCTTCCAGGACCCGGATGGCTTCACGCACCGACGTCCGCGAGACCTTCAGCTGCTCGGCAAGGCTGCGCTCGGCCGGCAGCCTGCCGCCCACGGCCAGCCTGCCAGCTGAGAGTTCGTTCTCGATCCAGTGCAGGACCAACTGGTGGGTGCGCATGGATGAATAGTACTTGATGTGGTTGGACCACAGCGTTTAGAGTGTGGTTAGACCACAGGAGGACGTCATGACCCACACCATCCAAGCCAACACTCCGGAGGCCACCCCCGCGCCGGAGGCCACGGACATTCCCGCAGCGCAGGCACCTGCCGGGGCTCCGGCGCCGTCCGCCCCCGCCGGTTCCGCGCCCCCTGCCCTGCCTGCGGCGCTGCGCCGCCGGGTCCCCAAGTACTCGGACCTGGCCCCGCTCATGCAGTTCAAGAAGCCGGACTTCAGCAAGGACGCCCGGCTCAAGCGGGCCAGCACCATCTGGGAACTCCGGGACATCGCCAAGCGCCGCACCCCGCAGGCACCCTTCGACTACACCGACGGCGCGGCCGAAGGGGAAATCACCCTCCGCCGCGCCCGCCAGGCCTTCCTGGACATCGAATTCCGGCCGGGGATCCTGCGGAACGTCTCCACGATCGACCTCAGCACGGACATCCTGGGCAAACCCTCCCGCCTCCCGGTGGGCATCGCCCCTACCGGTTTCACGCGGATGATGCAGTCCGAAGGCGAGTACGCCGGTTCCCAGGCGGCCGAGGCGGCCGGCATCCCCTACACGCTGTCCACCATGGGCACGGCCTCCATCGAGGACGTGGCCGCTGCAGCGCCGAACGGCCGCAACTGGTTCCAGCTCTACCTGTGGACGGACCGGGACCGGTCGCTGGAACTCATCGAACGCGCCGCGAAGGCCGGCAATGACACCCTCATGGTCACCGTGGACACCGCCGTGGCCGGGGCCCGCCTGCGCGACGTCCGCAACGGCATGACCATCCCGCCGGCGTTGACCCTCAAGACCGTCCTGGATGCCTCCTACCGTCCCGCCTGGTGGTTCAACTTCCTCACGCACGAGCCGCTGACGTTCGCATCGCTCTCGCGCTACACCGGCACTGTCGCAGACCTCATCAACTCCATGTTCGACCCCACGCTCACGTTCGAGGACCTCGACTGGCTCAGGGAAACATGGAAGGGCAAGCTGGTGGTCAAGGGCATCCAGACAGTGGAGGACGCCCGCCGCGTGGTGGACCACGGCGCCGACGGTGTGGTCCTTTCCAACCACGGCGGCCGGCAACTGGACCGGGCACCGATCCCCTTCCACCTGCTCCCCGAAGTCCGGCAGGCCTTCACCGCGGACAACACCGACGCGGCCATCATGCTGGACACGGGAATCATGAGCGGCGCGGACATTGTTGCGGCCCTGGCCCTGGGTGCCGACTTCACGCTGATCGGCCGCGCCTACCTCTACGGCCTGATGGCCGGCGGCCGCGCCGGGGTGGACCGCACGCTGCAGATCCTGGAAAAGGACATGGCCCGCACCATGGCGCTGCTCGGCGTCAGCCGGATCGCCGACCTGACGCCGGAGCATGTCCGGCTGCTGGGGAAATAGACCCTACTTCTTGCGCCCGAACTTCGGCAGGTTGGGGAGGTTGGCCAGCAGGTCTGCGGCACGGGTGGCGGCACGCCCCACCGACCTCCCGATCTGCTGCGGAACGCTGTCATCGCTGAGCGGCGCCGAGGTACCGCCAGGAATGACGACGGCGGGACTCAGTTCAGCGCCGTCCCGCACCAGGACGTCTGCGGACACAGCGCCGGCGGGAACTGCTTCAGGCGTCCCCTCGCCGACGCTGGCTGGTTCGGCGTCCGCCGATTTGGCGGCAGCAGATGCAGCCGGCGCAGATTCGGCGGCGGCAGTTTCCGATGCAGCAGCGGCCGCGGCCGGCTTGTCCGCGGCTGAGCCGGCGGGCTTCGTGCCGGCTGCAGCTTCGGTCGCGGCAGCGGCTTCAGGCGCCGCGGCGAGGGCGCCGACGTCGAACATCCCCAGCCAGCTGGCCACGCCCTCAAGGGGCTTCCGGTTCAGCGCGTAGTACCGCTTTTGGCCCTGCGCGCGCATGCTCACCAGCTGCGCCTCGCGGAGGACTTTCAGGTGCTTGGAAATGGTGGGCTGGCTTGCTGCCAGTTCCTCCACCAGTTCGCCCACGGCTTTGTCCCCGTTGCACAGCGAAGCCAGGATGTCCCGCCGGGTTGATTCCGCAATGACGGCAAATACGTCGTCTGTCACCATGCCTCCCACCCTAACGACATATACGCCGAAAGGCATCAACTATTTCGGGGTCTGAAGGGAATGGGACGGAGGCCACGTCAGTCGAACCAGGGGTCCAGTCCATGCAGCGGAAAAACGGCCTTGCGGGTGGCCATCACCGTGCGGTCCACGGCGTCGTTGGGGTCGAACCCGACCTCCCAGGAGCGCCACCACAACTCGACATCGTCGCCCATCAGTTCCGGCGCGGTGGCACCGTATTTGGCTTCGACGTAGTCGCGCCAGTCCTGCGGCACCGGGGTGCGGAGGGGCACCGGCCGGCCCGCCGCGATGGCCACCAGGTGGCTCCAGGCGCGGGGCACCACGTCCACCACGTTGTATCCGCCGCCGCCGGTGGCGATCCACCGGCCGCCACAGAATTGCGCAGCAAGGTTCCCGACGGCGGACGCGGCCTCACGCTGGCCGTCCACGCTGAGGTTGAGGTGGGTCAGCGGATCCGTCCGGTGCGAATCGCAGCCGTGCTGGCTGACAATCACCTCCGGGCCGAAGGCGGCCACCACCTGGGGAACCACCGCATAAAAAGCCCGCAGCCATCCCGCATCCCCCGTTCCCGAGGGCAGGGCCACGTTTACTGCCGTCCCCTCGGCCTCCGGGCCGCCGAGCTCGTTGGCAAAGCCTGTACCGGGGAAGAGTGTCATCCCCGATTCGTGCAGCGAGAGAGTCAGCACGCGGGGATCGTTCCAGAAGATGCTTTCCGTTCCATCGCCGTGGTGAGCGTCGACGTCGATGTACGCCACCTTGCGGACGCCGCCGTCGAGCAGCTTTTGCACGGCCAGTGCGGCGTCGTTATAGATGCAGAACCCGCTGGCCCTGTCCCGGGCGGCATGGTGCATGCCCCCTCCGAAGTTGACGGCGTGCACGGCTGAGCCGTCCAGGATCCGGGAGGCCGCCAGCAGCGACCCGCCGGCCAGCCGGGCGGCGGCCTCATGCATGCCGGCAAACGCGGGGTCGTCCTCGGTGCCCAGTCCCCTCGATTCATCAGGGGTGGACGGATCAGCGCTGACCTTCCGCACCGCTGCCACATAGTCCGCCGAGTGGACTGCTTCGAGTTCGCTGTCCGTGGCCACGCCCGGAGCCTCCACAGCCACATGGTCCAGGTCGAACAGGCCCAGGCTCTCCGCCAAGCGGGCTGTGAGCTCCATCCGCGCGGGCGCCATGGGGTGCCCGTGGCCAAAGTTGTACGCCGTCATGTCAGCGCCCCATGCCACCATCGTTGGCGGCGCGGGCTGGCGGAGGCCGGGCAGGTATGTCATCAATCACAGGCTACCTGAGCACAGCACCCCGCCGGCCCCGGCCATGACGGGGCCTTTAGTGGTTTACTACTGGGGGAAGCAGATTCGACCGAGGAAAAGCCACACATGACGCAAAGCCAGTCGAGGCCCCGGACCCCGGCCAGCTGGCACCCCCCAGCGCAGGAGCGGGAGGGCCTCTGGATCTTTACCCGGTTGCGCGACTTCATCGACGACATCGCCAACACCTCCCCCGCCCGGCTTGCCCTCAGCGCATTCGCCGGCGTGTGCCTGGTGTTCACCTTCCTGCTGTCCCTTCCGGTGTCTTCCGCCTCCGGCACAGCCACGCCACTGCACCAGGCCCTGTTCACGGCCGTGTCGGCGGTCTGTGTCACCGGGCTGACGGTGGTGTCCACCGCCGTCCACTGGTCCTTCTTCGGACAGCTGGTGATCCTGGTGGGCATCTTCATCGGTGGTTTGGGCACCCTCACCCTGGCCTCGCTCCTGGCGCTCATGGTCAGCAAGCGGCTCGGCGTGCGCGGCAAGATCATCGCGGCCGAGTCCATGAACAACGCAGGACGCCTGGGCGAGGTGGGCACGCTGCTTCGGATCGTCATCACCACGTCGGTGGTCATCGAAGGCATCCTGGCCCTGACCCTGATCCCCCGCTTCCTCACCCTCGGCGAGGGCTTCTGGCAGTCCGTCTGGCACGGCATCTTCTATGCCATTTCAGCATTCAACAACGCCGGCTTCACCCCACACTCGGACGGCATCGTGCCCTACGAGACGGACTTGTGGATCCTGATTCCCCTCATGGTGGGAGTCTTCCTGGGCAGCCTCGGCTTTCCGGTGGTGATGGTCCTGCAGCAGAACGGGCTGAACTGGAAGAAATGGAACCTGCACACCAAGCTCACCATCCAGGTCTCCTTCATCCTCCTGGCCGCCGGAGCGTTCCTCTGGGCGCTGATGGAGTGGGACAACGCCCGCACCATCGGGCCCATGGGGTTCGGTGACAAGATCACCCATTCGCTGTTTGCCTCCGTCATGACCCGATCAGGCGGATTCAACCTGGTGGACCAGAACCACATGGAATCCACCACCAAACTGCTCACGGACGCGCTGATGTTCGCCGGCGGCGGCTCGGCGTCGACGGCGGGCGGTATCAAGGTGACCACCATCGCCGTCATGTTCCTGGCCATCATTGCCGAGGCGCGCGGTGACGCGGACGTGAAGGTGTACGGCCGGACCATTCCGCAGGGCACCATGCGGGTGGCCATCTCCGTGATCGTTGCCGGTGCCACCCTGGTTTCGGTCTCTGCCTTCCTGCTCCTTCAGATCAGCGGCGCGTCCCTGGACCGGGTACTGTTTGAGACGATTTCGGCCTTCGCCACCGTTGGCCTGAGCACCGGGCTCAGCGCCGAGGTGGCCCCGGAGGGTGTCTACGTCCTCACTGCGCTCATGTTCGCCGGCCGCGTGGGCACCGTGACCCTCGCCGCTGCCCTGGCCCTGCGCCAGCGCAGCCAGCTGTACCACTACCCCGAAGAGAGGCCCATCATTGGCTAGTTCGTCAGAAGCTTCCCGGCGCCCCGCCCACAACGCGCCCGTGCTGGTTATCGGGCTGGGCCGCTTCGGCTCGTCCACGGCCGAGCAACTGGTCAAGCAGGGCCGCGAGGTCCTGGCGATCGAACGGGACCGGAGCCTGGTGCAGAAGTGGGCTCCGCTGCTGACCCATGTGGTGGAGGCGGACGCCACCAACATCGATGCCCTGCGCCAGCTTGGTGCTCAGGAGTTCAGCTCGGCGGTGGTGGGCGTGGGCACCTCCATCGAGTCCTCGGTGCTGATCACGGTGAACCTGGTGGACCTTGGCATCGAGCACCTGTGGGTGAAGGCCATTACGCCGTCCCACGGCAAGATCCTGACCCGGATCGGCGCCAACCACGTGATCTATCCGGAGGCGGACGCCGGCGTCCGGGCGGCGCACCTGGTGTCCGGCCGCATGCTCGACTTCATCGAATTTGACGACGACTTCGCCATCGTCAAGATGTACCCGCCGCGCGAAACGGTGGGCTTCACGCTGGATGAGTCGAAGGTGCGCTCGAAATACGGCGTGACGATCGTCGGGGTGAAATCCCCGGGCGAGGACTTCACCTACGCCCGCCCGGAGACCAAGGTTTCCTCCCGCGACATGCTGATCGTTTCAGGCCACGTGGATCTGCTGGAGCGGTTCGCCGCCCGCCCCTAGGGTTTCGCTCTGATTAGCCGAGCTGCTTGGTGATTTCCGCTGCCCGGTCCGCTGCTGCCCGCGCGCCGGCGGCGATGATGGACGGAATGCCCTGTTCATCGAAGGTGGCAATGGCGCGTTCGGTGGTGCCGTTGGGGCTGGTTACTGACTTGCGGAGCACCGACGGATCCGCGCCGGGCTCTGCGAGCATAAAGCCGGCGCCCGCCACGGTCTCACGTGCCAGCAGCACGGCGAGATCGTGGTCCAGGCCCAGCTCTTCCCCTGCCGAGGCCATGGCCTCAGCCAGGTAGAAGGCGTAGGCGGGGCCGGAGCCGCTGATGGCCGAGAGCGCGTCCACCTGTTCCTCGGGGACTTCGACGACGGTCCCAGCACCCTGGAAGAGGTCCTTCACCTGCTGGAGCTGGCCGGGCGTGCAGTTGGTGCCGGGCGAGACGGAGATGACGCCGCGGCCCAGTTTCGCCGGGGTGTTGGGCATGGTCCGGATGACGGGCTGCCCCGCCGGGAGTGCAGCTTCCAGCTGGGCGATGGAGACGGCTGCGGCCACGCTGACTACGATCGTGTCCGGGGTGAGCGCGGGGCTGATCTCCCGGGCCAGGTCCGCAATGCCCACCGGCTTGACGCCAAGGATCGCGACGGCGGACCCTTTAGCGGCCTGCCGGTTGTTGTCCGGTTCCTCCTCGCCGGCGATCGCGGTGATGCCGTGGTACCGCTCGGCCAGTTCAGCGGCACGCTCGGCCCGGCGGACTGTTGCCACGATGTCTGCCGGGTTGGTGCCGGCTTCCACCAGGCCGCCGAGGATGGCTTCGTTCATGGACCCACAGCCAAGGAATGCAATTCGGTTGCTCATTGCTCCATCATTGCAGGCCGCCCCCATTCACAGGCAACTCCCATGTTCAGTGCAGGGGGCGCACAACTTGCGGTCCTAATGTAGTTAGTACCTCATTGAGGGTGCGAGTGATGCGGCAGGCATGGGGATGTCTGCCAGGGCACCGGCGGTGGCAACAGGTTTTCCCCCATTTTCCTGTTGCCGCCCCGGTGCTTCCGCTTTTAACCGGTTCTTTTAGAAGGTGGGCTGCACGGCCGGCGGCGCGGCGATATGCGGCGCAGGCTCCAGCGGCCCGTCAAACACCAGCTGGTCCAGCCGGCGCAGGATGAGGCCCTCACGCAGGGCCCACGGGCAGATCCGGAGCTTCTTGAACTTGAACAGCTCCAGGGCGGCCTCCGCCACCAGCGCACCGGCCAGGAGTTGGTGGGCCCGCGCCTCGGAGACACCGGGCAGGTGCAGCCGGTCCTCGGCCTTCATGGCGGAAATGCGCTGCGCCCAGACGCCGAGGTCCGTGGCGTTCAGTTCCCGTTTGACGTAGGGGCCGGCTGCGCTGGGCGCTGCACCGGCAATGCGGGCCAGCGACCGGAAGGTCTTGGACGTTCCGGCTACCAGGTTGGCCCTGCCCAGGCCGTCGAACTCGCGGACGGCGGGCTTCAGCGTTGACCGGATGTACCGCCGCAGTTCCTTGACGCTCCTGGCCGAGGGCGGGTCCTCGGCCAGCCAGTCCCTGGTGAGCCTGCTGGCGCCCAGCGGCACCGAGGTTGCGACTTCGGGGAGCTCGTCCTGGCCGAAAGCCATTTCGAACGAGCCGCCGCCGATGTCCAGGTTCAGGATTGGACCGGCGCCCCAGCCGTGCCAGCGCCTGACGGCAAAGAACGTCATGGACGCCTCTTCGCTGCCGGTCAGTTCCTGGAGCGTCACAGTGGTCTCGTGCTTGACGCGCGCCAGGACCTCGGCGCCGTTGGTGGCCTCACGGATGGCCGACGTGCAGAAGGCCAGAAGGTCCTCGGCCTTATGGCGGGCGGCGAACTCCCAGGCTTCCAGGACGAACTCGGTGAGCTCGTGCTGGCCCTCGTCGCTGATGCTGCCGTCCGGTTCCAGGTACTGCACCAGGGACAGTGGCCGTTTGTGCGAGGCGAACGGCAACGGCCGCGCGCCGGGGTGGGCATCCACCAGCAGGAGGTGGACAGTGTTGGACCCGATATCGAGGACGCCTAGCCGCATGGTGACATTATTGCTCGTCAGCGCGCTTGAAGTCGCGCTTGATGTTTGCCACGCCTTCCGGGTTGATCTCGAATCCGTAGGCTGCGCCGGGGTTGATCACCAGGCCCAGTTCCTCGCCGATGTTGGCGATGATGGCCGCGCCCTGGGTTCCCAGCACGTTGGGAGCTGCGTCCAGGTACTGCTGGTCCACCCGGGTGGGGTGCGAGAAGACGGCCAGGACGGGGGCGCCCTCGGAATTACCCAGGACCAGGGGCTCCACCTGTGAGTCCTCGCCCTCGATGCCGTCTGAGCTGATGATGTAGACCTCGCTGTTCAGGAACGACAGGATGACGTCCACTGGGTTCGCGTCGGGCTCGTTGCCCGTGGCGAGCTTTTCCTCGAGGTCGTTAAGCGGCGTGGGATCGGCGATTCCGGTCTGTTCAGTCATTCCCCTAGCCGATCACGATACGGTGGCCGGCGCAAACGCGCCGGCACCGCTGCTACTTCTTGGCCGTTGCCTTCTTCTTGGCCGGCGCCTTGCGGGTGGCGGTCCGCTTGACCGGGCCCTTGGCGCGTTTTTCGGCGAGCAGTTCCACCGCCTGTTCGCGGGTGAGCTCCTCCAGCGAGGTGGCTCGCGGAACCGTGATGTTGGTGATGCCATCGGTGATGTACGGGCCGAACCGGCCTTCCTTCACCACGATGTTCTTTTCGGACACCGGGTCCGGACCGAACTCGGCCAGCGGCGGCACCGCGGCACGGGCACCGCGCTGCTTGGGCTGCGAGTAGATCTCCAGCGCCTGCTCCAGCGTGATGGTGAAGATTTCCTCTTCGGTCTCGATGGAGCGGGAGTCCGTCCCCTTCTTCAGGTACGGGCCAAACCGTCCGTTCTGGACGGTGATGAGGTTTCCTTCGGAGTCCTCCCCCAGTGCCCGGGGCAGGCTCATGAGCTGCAGCGCCTCGTCCAGGGTGACGGACTCAACCGTCATCGACTTGAACAGCGACCCGGTGCGCGGCTTGGCCTTGACCGGCTTCTTAGGCGGTTTGGGCTTGCCGTTCTTGTAGTACTCCACCGGCTGGGCAGCGATCTGTTCCTCGGTCATCTCGGGAATGACTTCGGTGACGTATGCGCCGTAGCGGCCGTTCTTGGCAACGACGGTGTGCCCGGTGTGCGGATCAGCGCCCAAAACGCGTTCCTCCGGCGCCGCCGTCTCCATCAGTTCCACAGCCTTGGCGGCGGTGAGCTCGTCCGGTGCCAGGTCCTCCGGGACGTTGGCGCGCGGGGATTCGACGATCTCGCCGGTCTTGGGATCAACCGTGGCCGCGGAGCTTTCCAGGTAGGGTCCGAACTTGCCCACCCGCAGCGTGATCTGGTCGGTGATGGGGATGGAGTTGATCTCGCGGGCATCGATCTCACCGAGGTTATTCACGATGCTCAGCAGCCCGGGGTCCGAGTCTTCACCGAAGTAGAAGTGCCGCAGCCAGGAAGTGCCCGCGGCCTGGCCGTTGGCGATCTTGTCCAGGTCGCCTTCCATGTCCGCCGTGAACTCATAGTCCACGTAATCCGAGAAGTGCTGCTCGAGCAGGCGGATCACGGAGAACGCGATCCAGCTCGGAACCAGCGCGGAGCCCTGCTTCCGCACGTAGCCGCGGTCCTGGATGGTGGAGATGGTGGAGGCGTAGGTGGAGGGGCGGCCGATGCCCTTCTTTTCCAGCTCCGCCGTCAGGGACGCTTCGGTGTAGCGCGGGGGCGGCGAGGTTTCGTGGCCCACTGCCACGATGTCCGAGGCCTTCAGCGAGTCGCCCTTGGCCACGTTGGGCAGGCGGCGGGCTTCGTCGGAGTCGTCGTCGCCGCGGCTCTCGTCCTTGCCTTCCTCGTAGGCGGCCAGGAAGCCGGGGAACGTGATGACGGTGCCGGAGGCGCTGAACTCGGCATCGCGGCCGGCAGCGTCGCCGCTGACGGCCACGGCACCCAGGCGGATGGTCGCCGTCGAGCCCTTGGCGTCCGCCATCTGCGAGGCGACGGTGCGCTTCCAGATCAGTTCGTAGAGGCGGAACTCGTCGCCGCGGAGCTGGGAGGCAACCTGGGCGGGGGTACGGAAGGAGTCACCGGCGGGGCGGACGGCCTCGTGGGCTTCCTGCGCGTTGGCTGCCTTGTTGGTGTAGACGCGGGGGGAACCGGGGATGTACTCGGGCCCGTAAAGTTCGGAGGCCTGGCGGCGGGCTGCCGTCAAGGCTTCGTCGCTTAGTGCGGAGGAGTCGGTACGCATATACGTGATGTAGCCGTTTTCATACAGGCGCTGGGCGATCTGCATGGTGCTCTTGGAGGAGAAACGCAGCTTGCGGCCGGCCTCCTGCTGCAGCGTGGAGGTGGTGAACGGCGCGGCGGGGCGGCGGGTGTACGGCTTCGTCTCAACGGAGCGCACCGTGAAGGGTGCGTCCTGCAGCCCGGCGGCCAGGGACGCGGCCAGCTCCTCGTTCAGGTGCGCCACGTTCTTGGACGTGAGGACGCCGTCGTCGTTGAAATCGCGGCCGGTGGCAACCTTGGCGCCGTCAACAGAGGCCAGCTTCGCCTTGAACGAACCGGAATCCGCACCGAACTGTCCTGTCAGGTCCCAGTAGGACGCGGCTTTAAAGGCCATGCGTTCGCGTTCGCGGTCCACCACCATGCGGGTAACCACGGACTGCACCCGGCCGGCGGAGAGGCCGCGGGCCACCTTGCGCCACAGGACGGGGGAGATTTCGTAGCCGTACAGGCGGTCCAGGATGCGGCGGGTTTCCTGGGCGTCCACCAGGTCCTGGTCAACGTCGCGCAGGTTGCCCATGGCACGCTGGATGGCTTCCTTGGTGATTTCACCGAAGGTCATCCGGTACACGGGGACCTTGGGCTTGAGGACTTCCAGCAGGTGCCACGCGATGGCTTCGCCCTCGCGGTCCCCATCGGTTGCGAGGTAAAGTTCGTCGGCGTCCTTGAGCGCAGCCTTGAGCTCAGTCACCTTTTTCTTCTTGTCCGGGGACACCACGTAGTAAGGCTTGAAGTCGTGGTCGATGTCGACGGCGAACTTGCCTACCGAGGTTTTCTTCAGTTCGGCGGGGAGCTCCGACGGCTGCGGCAGGTCGCGGATGTGACCAATGGAGGCCTCAACGATGAAGCCCTCGCCGAGGTACTTGGCGATGGTCTTGCTCTTGGCCGGAGACTCCACAATCACGAGTTTCTTGCCGGTTTTGGCCTTGCTTGGCACGGTGCTCCTACAGAAAAAGGTTGCTGGGGCAGATGAGCCCATATTGGCCTAGTTCACCATATTTTGGACAATCCTGCGCATTCATGTGGAAAACGGGGGGTACCAAAAGGGGTGCTGAGACCACGGGTGGAAGGTCAATTTTCGGCCGGCAGGAGGAAGCCGTCGCGGACCAAATTTTCGACGTCCGCCAGCAGCCTCCCGCGGAAGGAACCCTCCCCGGATCCGTCGTCCCCGCTGCCCAGCAGCGCCTCAAGGGCGCCGGCAATCTGGCCGGCGGTCAGGTCGCCGTCGCACGCTGACACGAACCCGGCAAGTTCGGTGCTGAGGAGGTTGGTACGCCGCAGCCCGGCACCCTGCCGCAACAGGATCACGCCCGGGTGCTCGGCACCGGGCCGCTGGTGGCGCTCCTCCGTGACATCGCCGGCCACCAGCAGGTACGCGTCCGCCACAGAGTGCGCCGCCAGCCAGTCGCTGCGTTCGACGGCGGCGCCCAGGTGGGGGCCGACAGGCTGCTCGATGGGGTAGCTGATTTCCTCGAAACGCCGGAGGACGGGCTGCCCGGTGGGAGTTTCTGCCGCCGGGCGCCGGAGCCACACCATGCCGAAGCCGATGCCCTCGACGTTCCGGGAGGCGAAGTCGGCAAGGTACGCCCCATAGGCGTCGCGGTAGTGGTCGCGGTCCCTGCCCTCGGAAGCGTCCTGCAGCCACGTCTCCGCGTACTGTTCGGGGCTGACCTGCTCCCGCTGGATGAACCAGGCGTCGGTGCCGGGCCGGACCCACGACTGGGGACGTTCGTGCCATTCGGTACCGGCTGCCACTTCCCAGTTGCCCAGCATCTGGGCCGTGCCGCCGGGCGCCAGCACCGTGGGAAGGTCCGCCACGAGGGAAGCGACGATTTCGTCGCCAGGCAGGCCGCCGTCGCGGTAGGTGAACTGGTCCGCGGCGTCCTCGCCGGCGCTGCGCGGGGTGATCACGAAGGGCGGGTTGGATACCACCAGGCCGAACTCCTCGACTGCCACGGGCTCCAGGAGTGAGCCGAGCCGCAGGCTCACCCGGTCGGCCAGCCGGCCGGGGTCAACCGAGAGGGCCTCCGCGTTGAGCAGGATGTTGAAGCGGGTGAAGGCCAGGGCGCGTTCGGAAATGTCGGTGGCCGTGACGTGCTCGCAGTGGTGCAGCAGGTGGAAGGACTGTATTCCGCAGCCGGTTCCCAGGTCCAGGGCCCGGGCGGCGTGCCGGCGGACGGTGGTCTGCACCAGGGTGGTGGAAGCCTGCCCGATGCCCAGGACGTGGTCATGCCGCAGGACGCCGGCCTGCTGGTGCGCGGCGAGGTCGCTGGCCACCCACAGTTCGGCGCCGCCGCTGCCGTCTTCATTCTTCTCCCAGCCGTAGGGCCGCAGGTCCGCTTTGGCGGACAGGCGGCCGGTGCCGGGTACGGGCTGCAGCAGCCCCAGCTCTTCCAGGCCTTCCGCACGAATCCCCGGCAGGGCGGCGTCGAGCGTTGCCCTGTCCTGCGGTTCGGCCAGGAGCCAGAGGCGCACGACGGCGGCCAGGGGCGCCGCGGCAGCGTCCTCCCGGACGGCACGGTCCACGGCCAGCATCGCAGGGATGATCTGGTCCCGGTTCAGCGCGGCGGACGCTGACGGACCCAGGAGGCCCGCGACGCCGTCGAGCGTGTAGTCCAGCCGCCGCAGGTCCGCGGCGAGCGCCCGGAGCAGGTGGGGCAGGTCGCTGCGGGGAGCGTCGGGAGTGTTGCCGGCAGTGAACTCAAAGGGGGTTTCAGGCACCGGACAAGTTTAGTCCGGGACGGGACAGCAGGTAGCGTTGAGGCATGCCTTCCAGCCTTCCCTTCCTGGCGCGTGCCCGCATGCGGTCCGCCACCCACCCTCCGGAACGGTCCGGCGGGCCGAAGCTGAAGGCCATTGCGGCCGCTGCTGCCGCGCTGGCTGCCCTGGCCCTGGCTGGTTGCTCATCAGTTGTTTCGGTGGAGAACGCCGATGTTCCGCAGTGGCGCACCACGGCGCTCCCCACGGCCCCGGACTCGGTTCTTGACGACGCCGGCAAGATCCTCAACCGCGACCGGATCGTACAGGGGGCTGCCGACGTCCCCGCGGGCAACTACACGCTGACGGCCACCTGCGACGGCGGCGGAAAGGCCTTCTTCGCGGTATCGCTGAACGGCGCCGCGATCACCGAGGCGGGGGCTGCCTGCAACGGCAGCAAGGAGACGTCCAAGGTTGCGCTCCCCGAAGCGGGCAGGCTCGAAATCAGCACCTCAAGCGTTGATGCGCCGCTCATTTACGCCTACCAGCTGGCTCCGGCGGCAGCGCGTTAATACGGTGGTTCCTGCTCTGGCAGGCGGGCGCCCGCAGGCATAAAGTCGGGATATGCCCAGTGTGCGGAGATTCTCCGTGCCGCGTCCCTTGGGAGCCCCCTGCGGAGCGACACCACGGGCGGCAGCACGGGCGACGCCAGCGCGGAAGCCGGCAGGCGCCGTCGTTGGCGTTGTGCTGGCGGCCGGCCTGGCGCTGGGCGGCTGCGAATACACGTACGACGACGGCCGGAACTACGCCGCGTCGGCGGGGGCAGAGGCGACCGCCGTCCCTGGTCCCCTCTTCACCAGGGATCCGCTGACGCGCGACCCCGTGGGCCAGGATGAGCTGGACGGGTGGGTGGCCCGCACGCTGCCGGCCCCGCAGCCCGCCGTCCACACTGGCGCCGGCGTGCTGGCCGCCGGCGAAGTGCGGTCCGATGCCTCGCCCGCCTTGGGTACAGGGACCTACGCGTTGACCCTGGCCTGCCGGAGCCAGCGCCGCGTGAACTTCACCGTCCGCAGCGACACGCTGACCCTGGTGGATTTGGGCCTGCGCTGCGGCATCAACCGTGAGAACGTCATCTACCTTTCGGCGCCGACTGCCCTGACCGTCACGGTGGAGGCCAGGACCGGGGCCAACTACGCTTTCCGGCTCCGCAAGTTGTAAAGGGGCAGACGGCGGCTGGGCGCAGCCGGTCAGGCCGCGCAGCCCCCGGGGCAGCGGAGGGTTTCCGGGCTGGCGGCGCAGTCCGCGCAGTACAGCGTGAGGGTGCGGCAGCTGGGATTGGAGCAGTTTTCGAACTTGTTGGTAGGCGCCTTGCAGCGGACGCATTCGCCTATGGTTTTGGCTTCGTCGCTGAATTCGAGGTGCATGCGTTTGTCGAAGACGTACAGCGAGCCCTCCCACAGGCCCTGGTCCTTGTAGGCCTCACCATAGCGGACGATCCCGCCGTCCAGCTGGTAGACCTCCTTGAAGCCGCGGTTGACCATGAGGCTGGACAGGACTTCGCATCGGATTCCACCGGTGCAGTACGTGACTACCGGTTTGTCCTTCAGGGCGTCGTATTTGCCGGACTCGAGTTCCTTGATGAAGTCGTGCGTGGTGGCCACGTCCGGGACGATCGCGTCCTTGAACCTGCCGATCTGGGCCTCGAACGCGTTGCGGCCGTCGAAGAAGACCACGTCCTCGCCGGCCTGCTTCCGGGCGTCCACCAGCTGGTGGAGTTCCTCGGGCTTGAGGTGTGTTCCGCCGCCCACCACGCCGCCGGCGTCCACTGTGAGCTCGCCGGGTGCGCCGAAGGAGACGATCTCGTCACGGACCTTGACGCTCAGCCGGGGGAAGTCCTCCGCGCCGCCGTCGGACCATTTCACGTCGATGCCGTGGAAGCCCTTGTATTCGCGGGTGGTCTTGACGTACTGCTTGACCGCGCCGATCTCGCCGCCCACGGTGGCGTTGATGCCGTCCTTGGAGATGATGATCCTGCCGGTCAGGCCGAGCTTCTCGCAGAGGGCACGCTGCCAGAGCCGCACTGCGTCGGGATCCGGGATGGGGGTAAAGCCGTAAAAAAGGACGATTCGGTTCAAAGCCACGTATTTAAGGGTATCTGCCTTTCCACGAACCGTGTCCGCGTCCGCTCCATCACGAATTGCATAAGCTCTGGGGCGTACCCTGTTGCTTGTGATCGGGCTGGCATAGTCTTCATGCCATGAGTCCGGAAACGTTGATTGAAGACATCACTGGCCTTCTTGAAGTGTGGGTGGCGGGCTGGGCCGGCTGCCGCGGGTACCAGACCTCCACCGAGGGCCGCTTCCCCGCCGCGCTCCGGTCCGACACCAGCGGGGAATGGGAATACTTCGCCGCCGACCCCACTGACCAGGAGTTCGCTGAGCTGGCCGCCAGGACCGCGGAAGCCGCGCCGCGGGTCCTGACCATCCTCACCAATGACATTCCCCGGTACACGGCGCTGGCGGCCAGGCACGGGCTGAACGTCACCTCCGATTCCCAAACCATGATGATCGTGGACATGGAAACGCAGGATGCCGAGGACCCCTGGCTCTCCGACGACGACCTGTCCCTGACCACGTCCACCCACCATGGCGTGCACTATGCCGAGGTCAAATCCGGTGAGGCGCCTGCGGCCAGTGGCAGGGTCTTCGTGGTGGGTGAGACGGCAGTCTTCGACAAAATCATCACAGAGCCGGCGTTCCAGCGCCGCGGACTGGGCAGCTTCATCATGCGGGCGCTGGCAGCGCAGGCATTCGAACACGACGTGCAGACGGGGCTGCTGCTGGCCTCCATCGACGGCCAGAAGCTGTACTCCCACCTGGGATGGAGCACTGTTTCGCAGGTACTGATGCTCTCGGCGTCGCACGACGGTTCGGACCTGTCCCTGAGCTGACTCCGCCGACGGTCAGCGCGGAGGTCCTTTACCCCGATGGCGAACCCCGCCGGCGGTGTCCGTGCCGGGTGAAACAATGTTGGGGTGAACCCCCATGACTCCCTGATCCCTTTGCTGGGCCGCGGCCCGGACCCGGAGCAGCTGCGTCATGTCCGGACCATTCCCGCGCGCGCCGCGGTCCATGAGCCGTGGCCGGAGTGGGTGCACCCGGACCTGGTGGCGGCGTACGGCTCGCTGGGGATCGGGGAGCCATACCGGCACCAGGTGGAGGCAGCAGACATCGCCCATGGCGGCGGCCACGTGGTGGTGGCCACCGGAACGGCGTCGGGAAAGTCTCTCGCCTACCAGCTGCCGGCCCTGGACGCCATCCACCGGTCCGAACTGCGGGTGTTGGCCGAGCCCGGGAAGATCCACGACGACGGAGCGGTCACACTGTACCTCTCCCCCACCAAGGCCCTGGCCGCCGACCAGCTGAACGCCATCCGTGCGCTCCGGCTGCCCGCCGTCCGGGCCGAAACCTACGACGGCGACACAGACCCCTCGTCCCGGCGCTGGATCCGGGACCACGCCAATTTCATCCTGGCCAACCCGGACATGCTGCATTTCGGCATCCTGCCCAACCATGCGTGGTGGGCAGGATTCTTCCGCCGCCTCCGGTACGTCATCGTGGACGAGGCCCACAGCTACCGCGGCGTTTTCGGATCCCATGTGGCCAACCTGATGCGGCGGCTCCGCCGGATCTGCGCCTACTACGGGGCCGGCAGTTCCTTTCCTGAGCCGGTGTTCATTGCAGCGTCCGCCACGGCGTCTGACCCTGACACGTCCTTCTCCCGGCTGATCGGTGCACCGGTCAAGGCCGTCTCCCGGGACGCCTCACCCCACGGTTCCACCACTGTGGCGTTCTGGGAGCCTGCGCTGACCGAGTTACGCGGTGAAAACGGGGCGAAGGAGCGGCGCACCGCAGTGGCCGAGACCGCGGACCTGCTGGCCAACCTCGTCTCTGCCCAGGTGCGGACCATCGCGTTCATCAAGTCGCGGCGCGGAGCCGAAACCATTTCGACCATCACCAAACGCCTGCTGGACGAGGTGGATCCCAGCCTCCCGCAGCGGGTGGCCGCCTACCGGTCCGGTTACCTGCCGGAGGAACGCCGGGCAGTGGAAAAGGCCCTGCGGTCAGGCCAGTTGCTGGGGGTTTCCAGCACGTCGGCGCTGGAACTGGGTATCGACATATCCGGGCTGGACGCGGTGCTGGTGGCGGGTTGGCCCGGCACCAGGGCGTCCCTGTTCCAACAGATCGGACGGGCGGGCCGGGCCGGACAGGATGCCATCGCGGCCTTTGTTGCCAGCGACGATCCCCTGGACACCTTCCTGGTGAACCACCCCGAGGCCATTTTCGACGTATCAGTGGAAGCCACGGTCTTCGACCCCGCCAACCCCTATGTGCTGGGTCCGCACCTCTGCGCTGCCGCAGCCGAGCTGCCCCTCGGTCCGGGCGAGCTGGGACTGTTCGGCGGCACCGCCGAGGGGTTGCTGGACCGGCTGGTCTCGCAGGGGTACCTGCGGCGCCGCCCGGCCGGCTGGTTCTGGACCCACCCCCAGAGCGCCGCGGCCATGGTCAATTTGAGGGCCGACGGCGGCGGTCCCGTCAGCATCGTGGACGCGGACACCGGCTCGCTGCTCGGCACCATGGACTCCCCCCAAACCCACTACCAGGCGCACAACGGCGCCGTGTACATCCACCAGGGTGACAGCTACGTGGTGGAAGACCTGAATGAGGAGGACCACTGCGTGGTGGTCCGCCGCGCCAACCCCGATTACTACACCACGGCCCGGGATGTCACCCAGATCGAGGTGCTGGAAACAAAGCGGACCATGCAGTGGGGCGACATCACTGTCCACTTCGGTGACGTGAAGGTCACCACCCAGGTTGTCTCCTTCCAGCGCAAGGCCCTGATCTCCAATGAAATCCTGGGCGAGGAGCCGCTGGAACTCGGGGCAAGGGACCTGTTCACGAAGGCGGTCTGGTTCGTGGTGGACAACCGCTCCCTCACCGCCGCCGGTCTCATCGAGGCCCAGTTCCCCGGGGCCCTGCATGCTGCCGAACACGCCGCGATAGGCCTGCTGCCGCTGGTGGCGTCCAGCGACCGCTGGGACATCGGCGGTGTCTCGACGGCCCTGCACGCCGACACCGGGGTACCCACCATCTTTGTGTACGACGGGCACCCCGGCGGCGCCGGATTTGCGGAGCGCGGTTTCGAAAAGGCCAAGGTGTGGCTGGCGGCCACCCGGGCTGCCATCGAAGCCTGCGAGTGCGAGTCCGGGTGCCCGTCCTGCGTCCAGTCACCCAAATGCGGCAACAAGAACAACCCGTTGGACAAGGCAGCCGCCATCACCCTCCTTGGCGTCCTGCTGAGGGACGCCACAGAGTCCGCGCCGGTTGAACAGCCGGACACAGGATCCCGGCTCACCTAGGTACCCGGCTCGCACCGCAGACAGCCTAGGGCGGCGGTCCGGCACGTGCGCGCCCGGTTGCCGCGCCCAGCATCGATCGTTCCTGCAGTTCCGTCCGGACTTCCAGGGTCTGCCCGGGGCCCTCTACGCAGCTGAGGACCCGTGCCGCGTGCCGGGATGCGACGTCGTTGGCCACGGCGCAGGGCTCGCCTGCCGAGATTCCGCGCAGGGCGTCTGCCCCTGCGAGCGCTGCCAGATCCGCGGCCGACGCGGCACGGCTGGCCTGCACTGCTGACTGGGCCAGCAGCATCACCAGCACGGCTGCCATCAGGACCACCAACGCCAGCCCGGCCGCGAGGATGGTGCCGGATCCCCGTTCCCGGTTGTCGCCAACCAGCCGGCCCGCTGTCACCTGTTTCCCTTTCCGTCAGTGAGGCCGCTGCTCACTGCGGGCGCACCGGCCGTGCGCTCCGCTCGGGTGGACGCCCGGGCAGTGAGGGTCCACGGGATGGATGTTCCCAGCGGGCCTCCCACGCGGTCCGTCACGGTGACGTTGAACCATTCGCCCTCGGCTACCACCGTGGCGGCTGCTGTTCCACCCGCGAGGGTGCGGACGGTCTGCGCCACGGTGGCAGGGTCTTCGCCCCTGGCCAGGGCCCTGGCGCCGGACCGTGCCCCCTCTTCGATCCGCAGCTGCGTGACGCCGGCGGCGGCTCCCGCCAGGAGCATGGCCAGCAGGGCCACCACAACGGGAAGGGTGACGGCGAACTCGGCTGTGACCGCACCCCGGCACGCAGCCGCAGTATTCGCCCGCTGCGGAGCGGCTCCCCGTGCGTCCGGGACACCCGCCACGGCCGGCGCAGCTGTCACGGCAACGCCAGCGCCGTACGGATCAGGTTCAGCAGGAACCCCCGGACTTCATCGCTGCGGAGGATGAAGACCAGCAGGCCCGCGAATCCGACAGCGGCGAGGGTGGCGATGGCGTACTCGGCGGTGGCCATTCCGGCTTCCGACCCCATCAGCCGGACGGAACGCCGCTGGCGGCGGGACGTACCGGACCCGGGCCGCAGCTCCACGACGTTGGCCGGCAGGGTGCTGTCCCGTGCACGGCCGATGGACTGTGGCCCACCGGCGCTGCGGCCTGTGGGAGCGGGCCGGGCGGCGAGTGCGGACGTGCCGGCAAAGGTGTGACGGTGGTGGTTCATGGACATGTGGTTCTTCCTTCCGTAGGGCCGGAGGTTCTTCCGGCTGGTGATGACTCTTCCGGCGCGGGCGGCGGCCGGTAAGGTCCCTGTTTTGGTAAGTGGATAAGCAGTGGCGGCCAGCCGCTGTGGAGGACTGGACAGCGGGCTCCGGCCCGGGGGCCGCTGGACCCCCGTTGCCGCCGTCAGGAGCCCGAGGGCACCAGGGCCAGCAGCACGGGGACCACGCCGAGGCAGATGAAGGCAGGGAGCGAACACAGTCCCAGCGGAATGACGAGCTTGACGCCCAGCGACGCGGCACGCTTTTCGGCGGCCCGGAACCGTTCCCGGCGGAGCCTGGCCGCCTGGGCATAGAGGATGGCCGACGACGGCGCGCCGGTCAGCGCAGCGAAGCCCAGTGCATCCCGCAACTCGAGGATGTCGGGCTGGCGGACGGCGGAGCTGCGCCAGGCCGTTTCCCAGTCGGCACCGATGGCCAGGGCCGAAACCACCGGCCGCAGTGATTCGCTGTACTTCGCCGAGGCGGACAAGGAGACCAGTTCCAGGGCGCGGCCGATGCTGGAACCGGCGTCGAGCATGGCCGCCACGAGTTCCAGCATCATGGCGGTGTCAGCAAGGCCGGGTCCGGCCCGGTTGCGGAGCTCCGGGATTGTTGACGTGCGCCCCGGGCCCGGGCCGTGCAATTCCAGGGTGCGGAGCCGTGCCCGGGCCCTGCCGCGTCCGGCGCAGGCAAGGAACGCTGCGGCGGCAAGGACGGCGAACAGCCCCAATGCCGCGATGCAGGCGCCCGTCACAGCTTCCCGGTTCCTGCGGCAGTTGCCACCAGGCGCGAGGACCAGAGCCTGCCGGCAACTGTCAGGGCCGCGCCGCCCAGCAAGGCAGCCAGGCCAAGGGGCGTACCCAACAGCATGGCAAGCGGGTCAACGCCCAGTGCCATCCCGAGCCCCAGGCCCATCAACGGCAGCCAAGTCAGCAGCGTGACCGTGGCTTTGGGGCCGGCCAGGGCAGTCTGGCGCGCCGCGTCCGCGTCGGCCTCCACCTCGAGCTGGGCCGCAAAGCGGGTGAGCACATCAGCGAGGGGGCATCCGCTGGCCTCGGCGATATCAAAGCAGGCTGCCAGCTCGGACCAGATCCTTGCCTCCCGGCACCCGCCGGAAAACACCTCCGGCAATGCCCGCCTGATGGCCGCTGACACCGGTGTGCCACGCGCCGCGGCACCGCGTGCTGTGGCCAGGAGGGCCAGGGAACCGTCCGACAGCCCAGCCTTGGGCGGACCGGCAGCGGCATCCCCCGCGGATGGTTGCGGGACGTCCGTTCCATAAACGATCCAGAGTTCGTCCCACAGCCTGGCGGGCGTCCGGCCGCCCTTGAGCAGCGCAGCCAGCTGCTGCACCAGGACGGTCAGGGGTGACCCCGCCGGTGCGTTCTTTCCCGACACCCTATGTCCACGGCGCGAGAGTGGTCTGGGAGCGGGCCTGCCCATCAGATTGGATGCCCGGGCGGGCGGCCCGCCCGCGGCACGGCGGAGCCGCGCGGCAGCACCCCGTGGCGGCTTGAGCAGCAGCAGCGCCGCCAGGGAAAGGGTAAGCGCCAGCAGGACAATCACCGGATGTCCTCCGGGTCAATGCCGAGCCGCGCGGCCAGCGCCGGCCACGCGGGCCCGGCGACACCGGCCGCAGTTTCCAGGGCCGGCACTACCGTCAGCCCCTCCGGAGAATCGACGAAAACACCGATGCACGTGACTTCGCGTCCCCGGGGCGTCCGTTCGACGTGGATGGCCACGTCCAACGCGCTGGCTGCCTGGAGCCGCACGCCGTCCGGACTCATCCCTGCCAGCGCACCGAGTGCCGTGAGCCTGGCCGGAACCGAGGCCGCTGTGTTGGCATGGATGGTGCCGCCTCCGCCGCTGTGGCCTGTATTCATGGCGGTGAGGAGCTCCCGGACCTCGGCGCCGCGGCACTCACCCACCACCAGCCTGTCGGGGCGCATGCGCAGGGCCTGCCGTACCAGTTCGCCCAGGTCCACTTCGCCGCCCCCTTCCAGGTTTCCGTGCCTGGACTCCAGGGAAACGATGTGCGGGTGGACAGGATTCAGTTCCGAGGCGTCCTCGATGAGGACGAGCCGCTCCCCCGCCGCACACAGCCCCAGCAGCGTTGATAGCAGGGTGGTCTTTCCGGAGCCGGTGGCGCCGCTGACCAGGAAGCTCAGCCTTTGCTCCACAACCTTCGCCAGTACGTCCCGGACCGGCCGGCTGAACATGCCTCCTGCCTGCAGCTCGTCCATGCCGAAAACGTGCTCGCGCCTGATGCGGATACTCAACAGGGTCCCCGCGGTGGAGACGGGCGGCAAGACAGCGTGGACACGATAGCCGCCCGGCAGGCGGACATCAACGCAGGGCGACCCGTCGTCCAGCCGCCTCCCGCCCGCCGCCACAAGCCTGCAGGCGAGCGCGCGCAGCTGGGATTCGCCCTCGAATGCCACTGCCACACGCTCGATGCCGCGCCCCCGGTCCACCCAAACGGAGTCCGGAGCATTAGCGAAGATGTCCGTCACGGCGGGGTCCCGGGTGAGCTCCTGCAGGGGACCCAATCCGTTCAGCTCCGCGCTGATCCGTTCCACTGCGGCCAGCGCTCCCGCAGTTCCCAGCAGCTTTCCGGTGGCCTGGACCGCGGCGGCCACCCGGGACGGAGTCACAGCCCCGGCCTCGGCCATCATCGTTTCGCGTACCGATTCCAGCAGGCCCGCATCGACAGGACGGCCCCGGGCCTGGGTCCCGCCCGGGTGGGGTCCGCGCCGCTGCCCTTCCAGGATCCGGGCACTTCGCCGGGACCGTGGCGGAAGCGCGGAAACATCGGGAGGTGCCGCAACAGCCCCGGATGCCTCCCTGTCGCCCGGGGTCATACCGGTTCTCCCACGGGCAGCCCGTCACCGAGGGAATCGAGCACCGTGCCGGCGAAGCGCCGCACGCTGCGCCGCCTGCCAATATCCAGGAGCCTGCCGGATTCCACGGCAGCAGCCATGCCCCGCAGTTCGGGCATCCGGCCCAGGACGGGAAGCCCGATGGCGTCGGCGAGGAGCGGGCCGTCAATGGCAGCCCCCGGTTTGCCCCGCACCAGCACCGACGCTTCCACGGGCGGGAATTCCTGCAGCAACCGCACCGCCGCAACCGCAGCCTTTAGCTGGGCCGGGACCACCACAAAGATGCGGTCGCAGTCCCAGGCGAACGTCTTCAGCGGCTCGGCCCGGCGGCCGATATCCACCACCACGAGTTCGTAACCCCGCCGGGCAGCGTCCAGGACACCGGCGGCAGCGGGGGCTGCCACCTGATCGGGCTGTTCGCGGCTGGCGGGCCAGGACAGGAACGAGAAACCCCCGGACACAGGCAGGGAGTCGGCCAGCTGGAGGGGGTCGATGCTGCCCCGGGCGTCGGACAGGTCCGGCCAGCGCAACCCCGGGTAGTCCTCGGCGGCGATGGCCAGTTCCAGCCCGCCGCCCCAGGGATCGCCATCCACCAGCAGTACACGCGCACCCATGCCCGCCGCTGCCTGCGCAATCCAGATGGCCGCCGTGGTGGCGCCCGCACCGCCGCAGCCGCCGGTCACGCCGAGAACCAGGCCACCGGGCCCCGGCGTCCGTGACCGGCTCAGATGGTCAGCCAGCCAGGCAGCGGCATCCGGGAGCACGGCCACGCGTTCGGCTCCAAGCGCGGCGGCCAGATGCCACAGGCTGTCTCCTTCACCGTCCAGGCCGACAAGGACGGCAGGCGCCCGCCGCCGGGGTAGCAGCTCCCGGATGTCACTGCCCACCAGCACCGCCGCCGCCCCGTCCCAGTGACGGCCGCCCTCTGCGGCATCCAGGGCCACGCGCAGGCGTCCGCCGGCGGCAGCAACAATCCGTTCCACCTCGGAGCGGAGGAAAGCCGACGCCGTCACCAGCAGCACTTCCCCGGATGCGTCAGGCAGCCACGCGTCAGTGGACCCGTCCGCTGGTCCGGCGGGTGCACGCGACGAAGGTGCCGGCGGGGAGCCCGGGACATCGCCGCCGGACCCAACAGTGCCCTGCCCCGGCGGTGGAGGAAGTATCTGGTGCCTGCTCATGGAGCCACTCTCCACGCCGCGGCGGCGGCAGGTAAGGTCCGCCGGCGGCTATGTGGATAAGGCTGATGTGGGGCTGGGTGAGGTGTACCGCCGTACGGAAGCGTCCCGCCAAGCGTGCACAATTGGAGCATGTATGTCCTGCTCGCCGCCCACCCCTCCGGGGCCGCGCTGCAGGAACTCACCCAGGCAGGCGAACCCGAGCCGGCCAATCCCGGAGTCCGCGTCGTCAGCACCGGCGACCTTCCCGCCGTCGTCCGCCAGCTGGAAAGCGGCCCCACGCCGCCCCGTTGGATCTGGCACCGAACCCAGGACTGGTACCCGGCGCTGCTGCGGGCCGGCGTGGAACTCGAGCGCTGCTACGACCTCACGCTCTGCGGCAATATCCTGGCCTTTTCGCAGTTCACCGAACACACCGAGTACGCCCGCACGTCGGACAGGACCCCAGTGGACGATACGGTCCTGCCGCCAAAGTCGCTGCTTCCCCCTGCTCCCCCGGCGGACCAGGGCGCCCTGTTCGAGGACCCGGGCAGCGTCCCGCCCCTGCGCCATACCCCGGAAGAGCTGCGGACCGAGTACGCGGCACAGCAGTCCGCCCTGGCCGGTGCCGGCACCGACGGCAGCATGCGCGGCCGCCTGCAGCTGCTGTTGGCCGCTGAATCAGCGGGCGCGATGATCGCCGCCGAGATGCAATACGCCGGGGTGCCGTGGCGGGAGGATCTGCACGAGGAAATCCTGGCTGGCTACCTTGGCCCGCGTCCGCCCGCCGGGCAGCGGCCGCCACGGCTGGAGGCGCTGGCCGGCGATCTGCGGCAACTGCTCGGCTCCCCCACGCTGAACCCGGACTCGCCGCAGGAACTCATCCGCGCCCTGCACCGCAACGGCATCGAGGTGAAGAGCACCAGCAAATGGGAGCTGAAAGACTCTCCCCATCCAGTCATCGGCCCGCTGCTGGAGTACAAGAAACTGTCGCGGCTGCACACGGCGAACGGCTGGTCCTGGCTCGATGCCTGGGTGGCGGGCGGGAGGTTCCGGCCAGAGTACGTGGTGGGCGGCGTAGTGTCCGGCCGCTGGGCGTCGCGGGGCGGCGGCGCACTCCAGATCCCCCGGCAGATCCGTGGTGCCGTGCACGCGGATCCTGGCTACAAGCTGATCGTGGCCGACGCCTCGCAGCTGGAGCCGCGGGTTCTGGTGGCCCTGGCCCGGGACTCGGTCATGGCCGAAGCCGCGCGGGACCAGGACCTTTATGCGGGCATCGCCGCCAAAGGTTTCGGCGGCGACCGCGCCAAAGCCAAGGTGGCCCTGCTCGGGGCGATGTACGGTGCCACGTCCGGCGAATCCGGCCGCCTCATGCCGCAGTTGGCACGGACGTATCCGCGGGCCGTGGACTTCGTGGAACAGGCCGCCCGGGCCGGCGAGGCCGGCGGCACGGTAACCACCCGGCTGGGGCGCAGCAGCCCGCCGCCGTCGGAGCGCTGGTACCAAAGCCAGCGCTCGGCCACCGCTGAGGAACAGCGCCGCGCCGAGTCGATTGCCAGGTCCCGGGGCCGGTTTACCCGCAACTTCGTGGTCCAGGGCTCGGCTGCGGACTGGGCTGCGTGCTGGCTGGCGGAATTACGACGGCGGCTGCGCACCCTCCGCGCGGACGGCACCGGTGCAGGGCCTGGCGGTGGCGGTCCTGAGCTGGTGTTCTTCCTCCACGACGAAGTCATGGTGCACGCCCCGGCGGGCGCGGTGGACGAATGCATCAGGGCGATTGAGGACGCCGCCGGTGCCGCGAAGGACCTCCTGTTCGGTCCCATCCCGGTGGAGTTTCCCGTCAGTGTCGCGGTGGTGGACTCCTACGATCTGGCCAAGTAGGCCTCCAACGCGAACAAGCCAAACCCGGTTTCCTACCCATATGACGGAGAAAGTAACCTACCGGGCAGTAGCTCGACGCACCGCGTGACGCGGATTACAGTCTGTAGCGGCGACTGATGCAGACCGGTCGGACGGCTGATGCGACGACGCACACCAGGGGAGGTCCGGCATGGCGGGCAGATTTGAGATTCACCGGGCAGGAGACGAGTCCTACCGGCTCCGGCTTACGGACGCAGAGGGCAACATTGTTGCCGTTTCACCAAGCTTTAAATCCTTGAACAAGCTGATGGACGGCGTCAACGCAATGCGCGAGAACGCCGCGACAGGAATCGTGGTCGACCTGCGGCAACAGCAGGCCTGACCCATACATAAGGCCTGAAAAGGCCCCAACAACCGGGTGGCCGCGCTCAATGGCGCGCGCGGCCGCCCTAATACCTACACGCTAATGGGGTGCAGCCTGGTGCTGTCCCAGGGCACGGACCAGCCCAGCTGGTCGAAGAGGCCGCTGAGCACAATGCCGGTGAAACCCCACACCACCACGCCGTTCACTGTGAAGGCCGGGCTGTCGAACGAACGCCCGGCCCGGTGGACTGTGGCCATGACCCGGTTGTCCGGGTCGAGCAGATCACGGACGGGGATCCGGAAGACCTGGGCGGATTCTGCATAGTCCATCACGCGCACCGGCGACGGCGACGCCCACCAGCCGAGCACAGGGGTCACCAGGAAGTTGCTGTGGGCCAGGCCGAGCTGCTGCAGGGTGCCCAGGACTTCAACGCCGCCCGAGTCCAGGCCGGTTTCCTCCTCAGCCTCACGGAGGGCTGCCTCCACGGCGGATTCACCCGCATCCAGGCTGCCGCCCGGGAAGGCGACCTGGCCGGGATGCGATCCGAGCGTATGGGCCCGTTCCAGCAGCAGCACGTCGAGATCGGCGGGGGCCAGCGGCTTGCCGGATACCGCGGGGACGTCGTCAAGGGCGCCGAACAGCATCAGGACGGCGGCCCGGCGGGCCAGGCTCGCGTCGACGGTCAGCGCCGCCCACCGCGGGTCCGGGGTGGTGTTGGATCCGGAAGCCGCCCGCCGCGCCAGTCCCAGCAGGTCCTCCCTGGCGCTCACGGGTTTTCCCCGATTTTCAAAGGGGCCGCCGCTGCGACGCCATCCGGATCTCGGCCGCCCGGTGCGTATCAGCCTGCAACTGCTCCAGCAACGCCTCATTGCCCGGCGCGAGCTCATATTTGAGGAGCTTCGCGGCCTTCAACGGATCCAGTTCGCCGAGCCCATAGCTGGGGCACCAGTTGGCCACCGGGCAGGCGCCGCAGGCCGGCTTCCGGGAGTGGCAGACGCGCCTGCCGTGGAATACCACCCGGTGCGAGAGCATGGTCCAGTCCCGCGGCTCGAACAGTTCAGCCACGTCCGATTCAACCTGCACAGGATCGTCCGACTGCGTCCAATTAAACCGCCGGGCCAGCCGCCCGAAGTGGGTGTCCACGGTGATGCCGGGGATGCCGAAGGCGTTGCCCAGGACCACGTTGGCAGTTTTGCGCCCCACGCCGGGGAGCGTGACCAGGTCCTCGATCCGGCCGGGGACCACGCCGTCGTACTCGTCCACCAGGCGGGTGGCAAGGGCCAGCAGGTTCCGGGACTTGGCCCGGAAGAACCCGGTGGGCTTGAGGATCTCCTCGAGCACGGCCGGGTCCGCTTCGGCCATGGCACGGGCGTCCGGGTAGCGTCCGAAGAGCACCGGCGTGACCAGGTTGACGGTGACGTCGGTGGTCTGGGCTGAAAGGACCGTGGCCACCAGCAGCTCAAACGGGTTGGTGAAGTCCAGTTCCGCGTGGGCGTAAGGGTACTTTTCCGCCAGCGCACGGTTGATCCGCCGGGCACGCCGCTTCAGGGCCAGAGCCGACTCGGACGAAACCACCGGCATCCCTGCAGCCTGCCCAGCGGGCACAGCCTGCCCGCCCTTTCCGGCGGCCCGCGGCGCGGCCATGGGGGCTAGCCGCGCTCGATGTTGCTGAGGTCGCGGAGGACTCCCAGGCGTCCGTCGGTGTGCTGCACCAGGAACTCGTGTCCGCGGTCTTCCAGGGCCAGGACCCAGCCGCCGGGCTCGATGACGAAAGCGGGGGAACCGCTGTGCGGATCGAACGCGGTACGGTGCTGTGCCACGGCAAACCAGAAGGCCTCGTGGACGGGGTGTTCGTCCTCGGCATCGTGGCTCGACGGATCGACGGTGGCGCCGATCGGTTCTTCGACCCGGACCTGCTGGTGCACAGCGGTGGCGGCCGGCGGCTCCCACGTGCGCTGCGGAGCGGAGGCAGCCGGGGAACTGCCGGCGTCGTGCGTTGCCGCCTGCTGGCCGGCAGGGGTGGCGGGAACGTTGGCGCGCTGCGTTTCCTCTGCGGCCGGTGCTGCAGCAGGGCGGACGACGTCGGCGGCCTGGGTTGGCGGGCCGGCGTCCACCTCGGGAGCGTGGTCGGCTGCTTCGGGCGCGGTGGATACGGGAGTGCCTGCAGCTGCTCCTGCCGGAGCCGGAGCCGCGGTGGGAACGGCAGCTGTGGCGGGTGCCACGGCGTCCGCCGGGCGTGCTGCCGGTGTGGTGGCTGCCGCCGGCGCGTGGTGCGAAGGCTCAGGCGCATGGTGCGAAGACCCTGGCGTTACTGCGGAGGATCCGGCCCCGGCCCCGCCGAACAGCTTGCCGCCCAGCCGGGACTTGGGGGTGGCTTCATGCTTGTGGTGGGAGTCCGCTTCCGGGTGGGAGACCGTCTTGGCTGCCGCCTCAGGCTTGGGCTGCTTCGGTGCACGGGGCGCCGGTGCGGGTACTGCGGACTCGCGGGCCGCCACGTGTGCCGGCGCTTCGGCGCGGCCCAGGAAGTCGCTGGAGAGATAGGGCACGAACCGGCCCAGGACGGTGGCGACGAACAGGATGATGGAACCGATCAGGCCCACCAGCAGGCTGGGAACATAGGCCCCGGCAACGGAGATGAAGAAGAACGCCACTGCGAAGCATGCGGACACCGAGGCGAACTGGTCAATGGAGAGGGAGCCCACCCGGATCTTTGTGGCGGGCGCCAACCGGCGGGCGGCGAACAGTGCGCTGACAATCAGCGGCAACAGGATTCCGAGGCCCAGGAAGAAGAGGTTGTTCAGGTTCCACAGGTTGTAGCGTGCGCCGAAGATGGGCAGCAGCGAAGCAACGAACAGGACGATAGTGGCGACGAAGACGGTCAGGTCCCGCACGGTGAAGGGGCCAAGCACTGCCTGGTTGGAATCCTTGGCGAGGCGGAACGGCGTCCCGGCGCCGTGAGGCGCGGCCTGCTGGCCTGCCCCGGCGGCGCCGGTCTGGCCGGCACCCGTTTCCGTGGCGGGGCCGGTTTTCTGGCCGTAGCTGGGCTGGTTCATTCTGCTCTCCTTAGCATGGCGGCACGGAACCGGCCTGGGCCGATCCTCGATGTGCCGTCGAAACACCGTTCCCCGGCCGGGCCCGGAGCCCGGCCCGCGGGCCCGAAGTAAAGTCACAATTTCATTTCAGCCTAGTCAACAGCCCGGCTGATCACTAGCTGAAACCGCGGCAGGGGGACCTCCCCGGACTGCCACGGAAACCATTCACCGCACAAAAAATGCCGCTTACGGGCACAACTGTGACAAGGCACACAAGGCCGCGCCGGCAAGAGTTAGGGTGTATTCCGGAACAGCTCTTTGCGGTATGTCCGTGATCGGCCAGTGCCCGGTGTCGTGCTTGCGGCCCTGCACGGCCGTGGCCTGCATCCCGCGCAGCAAAGATCGATGAATGATGAGGTTCACATGTCCCAGGACACTCCAAGCTCCACGGCCACCGTTCCCGCTGCCCCGGCAGGACAGGGTGCACAGCAGGGCGACGCGTTCGAAAACCTGCTGCATGAGACCAGGACCTTCCCGCCCACGCCGGAGTTCGCCGCCAACGCAGTGGCCAAGGCCGGCGATTATGCGGAGGCCGACGCCGGCCGGCCGGCGTTCTGGGCGAAGCAGGCCCGGGAGCTGCTCACCTGGAGCAAAGACTTCGGCGAAGCCCTTGACTGGTCCAACCCGCCGTTCGCCAAGTGGTTCGTGGGCGGCGAAGTCAACGCCGCGTACAACGCGCTGGACCGGCATGTGGAAAACGGCCTTGGCGACCGCGTCGCCATTTATTTCGAAGGTGAACCGGGTGACAGTCGCAGCTACACCTACGCCGAGCTGACCGAGGAAGTGAAGAAGGCCGCGAACGCGTTCGAGTCCCTCGGCGTGTCCAAGGGCGACCGCGTGGCCGTCTACCTTCCCATGATCCCCGAGGCAGTCATCACGCTGCTCGCCTGCGCACGGATCGGCGCGGTCCACTCCGTGGTGTTCGGCGGCTTCTCGGCCGACGCCCTCCGCTCACGCATCGACGATGCCGAGGCCAAGCTGGTGGTCACCGCTGACGGAACGTACCGACGCGGCAAGCCGAGTGCGCTGAAGCCGGCCGTGGACGAAGCGTTATCCCAAGGGGAAGACGCAGCTGGGCACACGGTGCAGAACGTGGTGGTGGTCAAACGTAACGGCCAGGACGTGGACTGGCACGAGGGCCGCGACCACTGGTGGGATGAAACCGTCGGTGAAGCGTCTGCCGAGCACACCGCCGTCGGGCATGACTCCGAGCACCCGCTGTTCATCCTGTACACCTCCGGCACCACCGGCAAGCCCAAGGGCATCCTGCACACCACCGGCGGGTACCTCACCCAGACCGCGTACACGCACAAGGCGGTGTTCGACCTGCACCCGGAGACGGACGTGTACTGGTGCACGGCCGACGTCGGCTGGGTCACCGGGCATTCCTACGTCACCTACGCACCGCTCATCAACGGCGCCACGCAGGTCATGTACGAGGGCACCCCGGACTCACCGCACCAGGGCCGCTGGTGGGAGATCGTGGAAAAGTACAAGGTTTCCATCCTTTACACGGCCCCCACCGCCATCCGGACGTTCATGAAGTGGGGCCGGGAGATCCCGGACAAGTACGACCTGTCCTCCATCCGGGTCCTCGGCTCGGTGGGCGAATCCATCAACCCCGAAGCCTGGATGTGGTACCGGAAGGTCATCGGCGCAGACAAGGCGCCCATCGTGGACACCTGGTGGCAGACCGAGACCGGCGCCCAGATGATCGCCCCGCTGCCCGGCGTCACCGCCACCAAGCCGGGCTCCGCCCAGGTGCCGCTGCCGGGCATCGCCGTGGACGTGGTGGACGAGATGGGTCAGTCCGTGCCGGACGGGCATGGCGGGTTCCTGGTGATCCGTGAGCCCTGGCCGGCCATGCTCCGCGGCATCTGGGGCGATCCTGAACGGTTCAAGGACACCTATTGGTCCCGCTTCGAGACCATGTACTTCGCCGGGGACGGCGCCAAGAAGGACGAGGACGGCGACATCTGGCTCCTCGGCCGCGTGGATGACGTCATGAACGTCTCCGGGCACCGCCTCTCCACCACGGAAATCGAGTCCGCCCTGGTCTCCCACCCCGCCGTGGCCGAAGCCGCAGTGGTGGGCGCCTCGGACGAGACCACCGGTCATGCCGTCGTGGCCTTCGTCATCCTCCGCGGCGACGCCGTGAACAACGGCGACGAAACCGTCCAGGAACTCCGGAACCACGTGGGCAAGGAAATCGGCCCCATCGCCAAGCCCAAGAACATCCTGGTGGTCCCGGAACTGCCCAAGACCCGGTCCGGCAAGATTATGCGGCGCCTGCTCAAGGACGTGGCCGAAGGCCGCGACCCGGGTGATGCCACCACCTTGGCCGATCCCACGATCATGCAGCAGATTGCGCAGTCGCTCAGAAAGTAACACCGGCTTAGTATTTGTCGCAGCACCGGCGGATGGCTCCGTTTACCCCGTATTTCCGGGATAAACGGGGCCATCCGACGTTTGTGACGATTCAAAAATAACAATTGCAAAAGTGTTATTAAGCGTTCTTCCATGTTCTGTTTTGCGAGGTTATAGTCGTACTGATGTGAGGTGCCTCACATGCTGCTATTACTCAAGGGAGAGAACATGGCTTCACCGTTTGATGCGTCCGCAACTGCCTTCCCGAGCAGGCGGAGCATCCTCAAGACCGCCGGCGTTGGCGCTGCCAGCCTGGCCGGCATCCCGTTCCTCGCAGCCTGCACCGGCGGCAGCGCACCGTCCGCAACAGGTACCGATTCCGGCGGACTGACCTTCGGCTCCGGCTCCTCCGACGACGTGCCCAAGCGGGCCTACCAGGCAGTCACCGATGCTTTTACGGCCAAGACCGGCAAGAAGGTCACCACCAACACGGTCCCCCACAACGACTTCCAGAACAAGATCAACTCCTACCTCCAGGGCTCCCCGGATGACACCTTCACCTGGTTTGCCGGTTACCGGATGCAGTACTACGCCGGCAAGGGGCTCCTGGCTCCCATCGACGACGTCTGGGAAACCATCGGCGCGAACTACTCCGACGCCCTGAAGAAAGCCTCCACCGGACCCGACGGCAAGCTGTACTTCGTCCCCAACTACAACTACCCGTGGGGGTTCTTCTACCGGAAGAGCCTGTGGGCCGAGAAGGGGTACGAGGTTCCGGAAACCTTTGACGCCCTCAAGACCCTCGCCGCCAAGATGAAGGGGGACGGCATCATCCCCATCGGCTTCGCGGACAAGGACGGCTGGCCCGCCATGGGCACGTTCGACTACATCAACATGCGGCTGAACGGCTACCAGTTCCACGTGGACCTGTGCGCACACAAGGAATCCTGGGACCAGCAGAAGGTCAGCGCCGTCTTTGACACCTGGTCGGCGCTGCTGCCGTTCCAGGATCCCGGGGCCCTCGGCCAGACCTGGCAGGATGCCGCCAAGTCACTTGAGTCCAAGAAGACCGGCATGTACCTGCTGGGCTCGTTCGTCACCCAGCAGTTCACCGATGCGGCGGTTCTGGCCGACATCGACTTCTTCGCCTTCCCGGAGATCGCCATGGAGGGCCGGGACGCCGTCGAAGCCCCCATTGACGGCCTCCTGCTCTCCAAGAAGGGCGGCGAGAACAAGGCGGCGCGGGACTTCATGGCGTACCTGGGCACACCCGAGGCGCAGGACGCCTACGCCGCAGTGGATGCCTCCAATATCGCCACTGCCAAGGGGACCGACACCTCCAAATTCAGCCCGCTGAACAAGAAGTGTGCCGAAACCATTGCGGATGCGAAGTACATCAGCCAGTTCTTCGACCGTGACGCGTTGCCGGCCATGGCCAACAACGTGATGATTCCCGCCCTCCAGAGCTTCATCAAGGACGGCAAGATGGACGTCAAAAACCTCGAGGCGCAGGCCAAGACCCTCTACGCCGCGCAGTAGCCGCCCACAGCACACCGGCACCGCAGCACTGCAGGACGGACGACGGCGGCGCACGCCCGCCGTCGTCCGTTCCCTTCCAGCGTCCCCACCCAGCAGCACCGCCCCAGCGGCGTCCCACCAGCAGAGGGAAGATTTCCATGAGCAGCACCGCGCAAGAATTGATCCCGCCGGAAGCGCAGGAACCCGGCGGCGGCCGGATCGGCCGGACCAGGGGCGGCCGGGTCCGCCGCCTGACCGGCCGGGACAAAGTGGTCCTGTCGCTGATGGTGGGCATCCCCACCCTGATTGAGCTGGCCCTGGTGTGGCTGCCGACGCTGATGTCCATCGGGCTCAGCTTCACCCGGTGGAACGGGCTGGACCTGGCCGATATCCGTCCCGCCGGCACCGAAAACTACCAGTACATCACCCAGGACTACCCGCCCTTCTGGCCGGCCGTCCAGCACAACCTCATGTGGCTCCTCTTCCTGGCCCTGATCGCTACGCCGCTCGGGCTGCTGCTTGCGGTGCTGCTGGACCAGAACATCCGCGGCAGCAAGATCTACCAGAGCATCTTCTTCGCTCCCGTGATGCTCTCCCTGGCCCTCATCGGCATCATCTGGCAGCTGTTCTACCAGCGCGACAACGGCCTCCTGAACTTCCTCCTCGGCACTGCGGGGACGCCGCAGGCCGTCGACTGGTTCGGGGACTCGTCCGTGAACATCTGGGCCGCCATGATCGCGGCCACCTGGCGGCACGCCGGCTACGTCATGCTCCTGTACTTGGCCGGCCTGAAGGGCGTGGACCCCAGCCTGCGGGAGGCGGCCTCCATTGACGGCGCCAATGCCGTGCAGACCTTCTTCCGGGTGGTGTTCCCGGCCATGCGCCCCATCAACATCGTCATCGTGGTGATCACCATCATCGAATCCCTGCGGGCCTTCGACGTGGTGTACGTGATCAACCGCGGCACCAACGGCCTGGAGATGCTCAGCGCCCTGGTGATCCAGAACCTCGTCGGCGAAGGCCAGGTGATCGGCGTCGGGTCCGCCCTGGCGGTGGTCCTGCTGGTCATCTCCCTCGTCCCCATCGTCTTCTACCTCAGCCGCACCTTTGGCAAGGAGAACAGAGTATGAGCACCACCCCAGCACCCACGGTCCGCACCGGCCGGGCCACGGCAGCTGCCGCTCCGCGCACCGGCAGCCGGCCCAAACGCCACTACGGCACGCATATCTTCCTGCTGGTCATGGCGGTGATGTGGCTGGTTCCCCTGGGCTGGTCGCTGTACACGGCGCTCCGCCCGGTGGCCTCCACGAACGAACACGGGTACTTCAGCTTCGCCGGTGACTTCAACTTCGATAACTTCGCGCAGGCCTGGACCCAGGGCGGGTTCGCCACCTACTTCTGGAACTCCGTCATCATCACCGTCCCCGCCGTGCTGCTGACCCTGTTCCTGGCGTCCCTCATGGCCTTTGCCGTCAGCCGGGTGAGCTGGAAGTTCAACGTCACCCTGCTCATCATGTTCACCGCCGGCAACCTGTTGCCCCCGCAGGTCCTTGCCGCGCCGCTGTTCGAAATGGCCAAGCATTTCGAAGTGCCGTACTCGTTCAGCGATTCCGGGAACATGCTGAACACCTACATCATCGTCATCGCCGTCAACACCGCCTTCCAGATGGGTTTCTGCACGTTCGTGCTGTCCAACTACATGAAGGCCCTCTCGGCGGACCTCACGGAGGCGGCGCTGGTGGACGGCGCCGGCATCTGGCGGCAGTACCGGGAAATCATCATGCCGCTCTGCCGGCCGGCCTTCGCAGCCCTCGGCACCCTCCAGGTCATCTTCATCTACAACGACTACTTCTGGCCGCTGATCTTCATCCAGAGCGGCAACCGGCTCCCGATCACCACGGCCATCAACAACCTGCAGGGCGAGTTCCTGAGCAACTACAACCTCCTGGCGGCGGGGGCGGTGATCACCGTCATCCCCACGCTGGTGATCTACCTGCTCCTGCAGCGCCAGTTTGTTGCGGGCCTGACTCTTGGTTCCAGCAAGGGGTAGACCATCATGGAAGGTGACGGGGAGACCGCTCCCCCACCGCAGCACGAAAGGATCTCCATGCTCCCCGCAGCACGCCACCAGGCAATAGTGGACGTCGTCCAGCGCGAACGGGTTGTCCGCGTCTCAGACCTCGCCCAGCAACTGGGCGTCTCGCTGATGACGGTCCGCCGGGACATCGAACTGCTGGAGGAGGGCGGCAAGCTGGAGCGCATCCACGGCGGCGCCAAGCTGCCCGGCGATGCCAGCACCCACGAGCCCGGCTTCGAGCAGAAGTCCACCCAACTGACAGCGGAGAAGCGGGCCATTGCGGTGGAGGCGGCGGCGCTGGTCCAGGAGGGCATGGCGGTAGGGCTGAGCGCCGGGACCACCACGTGGGCGCTTGCCAAGGAACTGGTCAACGGGCCGCCCATCACGGTGGTCACCAACTCGGTGCGCATCGCCGACCTGTTCCACCACGCCGCCTCCACGGGCCCGGCCCGCTACAGCTCCACGGTGATCCTGATTGGCGGCCAGCGCACGCCCTCGGATGCCCTGGTGGGACCCATCGCCACGAGCGCGCTCAAGCAGCTGCACCTGGACCTGCTGTTCCTGGGTGTCCACGGCATGGACTCGGCAGCCGGGTTCACCACCCCCAACCTCCTGGAAGCCGAGACGGACCGGGCCTTTGTGGCCGCAGCCCGCAGGACCGTGGTGCTGGCGGACCACACCAAATGGGGCGTACTGGGCATCAGTTCCATTGCGTCACTGGAGGACGTGGACGAGGTCATCAGCGATCCCGGGCTCGGTTCCGATGCGCAGCGTGTCCTGCAGGACAGGGTTGGCAGGCTGCGGCTCGCGCCCGCCCTCGGCCAGCCGGCGTAGGGCAGATACTCAGGGGCAGCCGCAGGATTGGCGGACCTGGAGGTCGGCGGGGAAGATGAGGTGTTCGGGGGTGTTGCCCCGGCCGGTGCCGATCAGGGCGTTGACCGCGGCTTCGGCCATGGCCTGTGCCGGTTGCCTGACCGTAGTCAGGGGCGGCCAGCTGTACTCCGCTTCCGCCGACCCGTCGAAGGACGCCAACGCCATATCCTCCGGCACGGACAGGCCCGCCTCATGCAGCGCCCGCAGGATCCCCACGGCCTGCAGGTCCGACGTCGCAAAAATAGCCGTAGGACGCTCCGCCCCGGCCAACAGGCGCTTCCCCGCAGCGTACCCGCCCTCCCGCGTGAACGGCGTCCGCACAATCGGCCCCTCCGGCAGGCCCGCCCCGGCCAGGGCCTGCAACCAGCCCTCCTCACGGCCGTCATAGTAATTGCCCGTGTTCGTCCCCATCGCCAACGCGATCCGCGTATGCCCGTGACCGATCAGGTGCTCCACGGCAGCCCGCGCACCGGCCACCAGATCCACCCCCACACTGTTGAACCCCGGAGCCTCGGCACTGTGGTTCAACAACACCACCGGGACCTCCGCCGACTCAAAGTCCGCCGCCCCGGGTTCCATCAGCACACTCGAGACGATGACACCATCCACCTGCCGCGCCGCAAGGTTACGGACGTTCCGGCGCTCCTTGGCCACATTCCCGTCCGAATTGGTCAGCACCAGGGCATACCCCAACTCGGCCGCGGCCTCTTCCACCGCGTGGGCCAGCAACGAAAAGAACGGATTGCTGTTATCCGGAATGACCAGCCCGATGGTCTCACTCGAGCCCAGCTTCAACGCCCGCGCCGCAGCATTGGGCCGGTACCCCAACCGCCGGATAGCATCCTGGACCTTCGCCTCAGTAGCCGGCGCCACCCGCTTCGGACCACCATTGACCACATAACTCACCACGGCAGTACTGACCCCGGCAAACCGCGCAACATCCTTACGCGTCACAGGCCCCCGAGGCCCCGGCACAGCCGACATGGTCATGGAGTACATGCTAGCTCCAGGCCCGGCAGGATAAGGCACGTAAGAATGCACGGCACGCCGGGCCAGCCGATAGATTGGCAGGCATGACTGAAGCCTCCACCCCGGACACCGGCCGCGGCACCATCCTGGTAATCAACGGCCCCAACCTGAACCTCCTGGGCACCCGGGAGCCTGAAAAGTACGGCACCTCGACGCTCGCCGATGTGGAGCAGCTGGCGCGCTCAGCAGCCGGTGCGCATGGGTTCGCCGTGGAATGCGTCCAGTCCAACCATGAAGGCGTCCTGCTTGACGTCATCCATGCCGCTCGCGAAACGGCGGCGGGCATCGTCATCAACGCCGGCGCCTTCACGCACACTTCCGTGGCACTGCGTGACGCACTCGCCGCCGTGCAGCTTCCCGCCGTCGAGGTCCACATCACCAACGTGCACCAGCGCGAGGAGTTCAGGCACCACTCCTACCTGTCGCCCGTGTGCGCCGCCGTCATTGTGGGCGCGGGCGTTACCGGGTACCGGCTGGCCATCGACTACCTGGCGGAGACCCTCTAGCTGCTTCGGGAGCCAGTTACTTCTGGATGCACTGGCCGGAGGACACCGGCGCGCTCAGCGAGGATGCCTGCGCGGCCACCGGGTTCAGCTCATCCATGGTGATGGCGAAACCCACGTCCGAGTCGGTTGTGGCCTTGGCGAAGATGACTCCGGCCACCTGGCCGTCCGTGGTGAGCAGCGGGCCGCCGGAGTTGCCCGGCTGCACGTCGCCGGCCAGCCGGTAGATGTCTTCGGGGGCCGGGTTGTTGCCGTAGATATCGGGCACCAGGACGGTGGCGATGTCCTGGACGGTAGCCGGCTTGGACTGGAACGGTCCGCCGTGGGGGTAGCCGGAGAACGCGGCGGGGCTGCCGCCGGGAAGGTCTGCCGAGAGGGACAGCGGCTGCGCAGGCAACCCGTCGACGGCCAGCACCGCGAGGTCGTGCCTGCTGTCGAAGTAGACCACGCGCCCGGGGATGGCATCGCCGTCGGGCATCTCCACCACGGGCTGCGACACGCCCGCCACCACATGCGCGTTGGTGACCACGCGGTCCTCGGACACCACAAAGCCGGTGCCGGTCTGGTTCTGGCCGCACTCGTACGCAGTTCCGGCGATGCGCAGCACCGATGCGGCGGCACGGTTAAGTGCCGGCGTATCCGTGCTGGCATTGGGAACGGGAACATTCGGCCCCTGCCCCAGGCCCTCGATCAGGGTGGGGATGCCGTTGCCGATCACCGTGGAGCGCAGCTGCGCCATGGTGGCCTTGACGGGGATGGGAGTCAGTCCGTCGATGAAGCGGATGACCTTGGATTCGGCCAGCTGCTGGGACACCACCGGCACACCCAGGGAGCTGACGCTGAAAGCCAGCATAGACATCACCAGCGCCGAAACCACCACGTTCACGGCGCCGCCCACCAGCCGGTCCACGGCGCGGAGCGGCCGGATGCGTACGGCGCCCCGGACCTGCCGGCCCACCATGGTGCCCAGGCCGTGGCCCAGCACCACCAGTACGACGGCGGCAGCCACGATGGCGGTCAGCCTCCATCCGGAGTCCGCAACGAAGCCGCTGACCAGCGGGACGGCAAAAAAGGCAGCCACGGCGCCGGCTGCGAAGCCGACCAGGCCGCCAACAGTGACGAGGAAGCCGTTACGCAGCCCGTAGACCAGGTAGGACAGCAACGCCAGGATCAGGATCAGGTCCAGGACAGTCAAGCCGACCACGAAGGCTCCTTATAAACAGTTGAAACCTCATTCTAATGGGGGTCCCTGACAATCATCTGTGACGTCATCCCCGTCACAGCGGGCCTCCCGCCCGGACCCGGGCGGCCCCGTCGCAGGCCGTCTTATAGGCGTTTCGGCTGCCAAGTTCGTCACAGAAGCTTGAAAATTCTGAAACAATGGCAAAAGCGCCACAGACGATACTTTTTACTCAGGAGATTTCATGGACATCGAGGTACTGCGCCGAGCACCACTTTTCGCCACGCTCGACGACGACGCATTCCGTCTGCTGACGGACGAGCTCACCGAGGTGGACCTCTCCCGCGGCGCGTCCGTCTTCCGCGAAGGCGACCAGGGTGACCAGCTCTACTTCATCGTCTCCGGCAAGGTGAAGCTGGGGCGCACGTCGCCCGACGGACGCGAGTCGCTCCTGGCCATCCTTGGGCCGGGCGAGCTTTTCGGCGAAATGGCACTGTTCGACCCCAGCCCCCGCACCGCTACGGCCACCGCCGTTTCCGAGACCCGGCTGGCCGGGCTCAAGAACGAGAGCCTGAACAACCTCCTGCGCACCCGCCCCGAGGTTTCCGCGCAGCTGCTGCAGGCCCTGGCCCGCCGCCTCCGCCGCACCAACGACTCCCTGTCGGACCTCGTGTTCTCGGACGTCCCAGGCCGCGTGGCCAAAGCCCTCCTGGATCTCGCAGACCGCTTCGGCCGTCCCGCCACCGACGGCGTGCTGGTGGCCCACGAACTCACGCAGGAAGAGTTGGCGCAACTGGTGGGCGCCTCACGCGAAACCGTCAACAAGGCCCTGGCCGAATTCGTCCAGCGAGGCTGGCTCCGCCTGGAAGCCCGCGCCGTCGTCATCCTGGACATGCAGCGCCTTCGCCAGCGCTCCCGTTAGGCGCTGCGCACCTCAGCGAAACGGAAAAGGCCGCCCTTCCTCAGTGGAAGGGCGGCCTTTTTGCTCCCGGTTGCCCGGACACGCGCGCTCACTACTAGCGGCATCCCGCCCCACGCGCGCTCACTACTGGCGGCATCCCGCCCGACGCGCGCTCACTACTGGCGGCATCCCACGGAACGCGCGCTCACTACTCTTGAAAGAGTGAGCGCGCGTTCGTGATTTACCCGCCACAAGAGAGCGCGCGTTTGCGATTTGCCCGCCACAAGTGAGCGCGCGTTCGTGATTTACCCGCCACAAGAGAGCGCGCGTTCGGGATTTGCCCGCCACAAGTGAGCGCGCGTTCGTGATTTACCCACCACAAGAGAGCGGGCGTTAGCGTTCGCGCTGGGGGTCGCCGGGGGTGGTCTTCGCGGCTTCCACCTCAAGCATCAGCTGTCCGTCCTCTTCCACGAGGGCCGGCTGGTAGACGTGCGCCTTGCGCTTGTAGCTGAGGTAGGCGATGCAGCCGTTGGCCGACGCCATCTTTTCGAGCATGATTTCGGAGCCCGGCACCAGGAGCTTGCCCAGGGTCCGGCCGGTGGTGTTCTCCTGCCCCGCTTCATCGCCGAGGGCCGTGGTGTTCCGTTGTTCAATGACCTGCGCGGCGTTGACCCAGCGGCCCCAGATGCCCTTGCCATCCAGCAGCGTAGGTTCCTGGCCCATGGGGACCGTGGCCGCGAAATAGCGCGTATCGAACCGGCGGTGCGCGAAGTCGGGGGTGCGCCAGTTGACCAGGGACTTCAGCAGGTCTGTCCGCAGCAGAAGCCCACGCTTGTCCAGGACCTGCGCGAGGGTCTTTTCCTGTTCGGCCACGGCAACGCGGGCACGCATCCACTCGGTGGTGGAGGTGGCCTCGACGGTGCTGGACATGTCCGAGCCGGCCAGCAGGATCCCGGTCTCTTCGAAGAGTTCGCGGATGGCGCCCACCACGTGCCGGCGCGCCAGCCCGACGTCGTCCGTTCCCATCTGCTCAGCCCAGTGCTGGGGTGAGGGGCCCAGCCAGCCCAAGGGATCGTCGTCGGTCGTATCCAGCGATCCGCCGGGAAACGCAAGGACCCCCAGCGGCGAGGAACCCGGCCGGTAAGCCAGCCAGGTTTCCAGGCCGTTGGGGGAATCCCGCAGCAGGACTACAGAGGACGCCAGGCGTGCGGCCCGGGGTGTCCGCTCACCATGTTCAAGCCAGCTCTGCGCTGCTCCAACCAGTTCCTCGGGGAGTGCAAAAAGACGGCGGGCAAGCTGTGGCAAGGAAAGGACCGGTCCTAGCTGAATTCGGCGATCAGTTCGACTTCCACCGGGGAGTCGAGGGGAAGAACGGCAACGCCGACGGCGGAACGGGCGTGCTGGCCGGCGTCGCCGAGGACGCGGCCCAGCAGTTCCGAGGCACCGTTGATCACGGCGGGCTGCCCGGTGAAGGTGGGGTCCGAGGAGACGAATCCCACAACCTTGACGATCCGGGTGATCCGGTCAAGGTCGCCGATGACGCTCTTGACGGCAGCGAGGGCGTTGACCGCGCACACTGCGGCGTACTTCTGGGCGTCTTCGGGGGACACCGTGGGCTCGTCGGCGAACGCTTCAGCGCCGGCGGCCACCTTGCCCGTAGCTTCGAGTTTGCCGTTAATAAACGGCAGCTGGCCGGAGGTGTAGACGTGGTTGCCGGAGATGACGGCAGGAACGTAGGAGGCCACGGGGGCGGCAACCTCGGGAAGCGTCAGGCCGAGCTCGGCCAGGCGCTGCTCAACAGCTGAAACGGGGGCTGATTCCGCGCCGGTGCGGGCTTCTGCGGGGGTGCTCATGCTACTGCTTCTCCCTCTTGAGGTAGGCAACCAGTCCGTTTCCGTCAGGTCCGGTGACGACCTGGACGAGCTCCCAGCCGTCCTCTCCCCACTGGTCCAGGATCTGCTTCGTGGCGTGAATAATGAGCGGAATCGTCGCGTACTCCCATTTGGTCATGAGAGAAAGACTAGTCCTTGCCGGTAAAGTGGAAAACATGGCAACTCGTAAGAACCCCTTATTCGACACTGCCACCACCCTCGGAAAGATCCTCCTTTTCCTTGGCGTGAGTGCTGTCTGCGGTGTCCTGGTGGCCGGCCTCCTGGTGCCGGCCGCTGCCGTATCGGGCAGCGCAGCGAGCGGTTCGATCGAGTTCTTCGACACCCTCCCGGCAGAACTGAAGGTCGATCCGCCCAACCAGACCACCAGGATCCTGGCCGCGGACGGCAGCGAGATTGCCAGCGTCTATACGGAAAACCGCACCAAGGTTGCCCTGGACCAGATCTCCCCGTTCATGAAGGAAGCTGTCATCGCCGTCGAGGACAGCCGTTTCTATGAGCACGGGGGTGTGGACACCACCGGCATCCTGCGTGCCTTGGCTGCCACAGCCCGCGGCAACAAGCAGGGCGCTTCCACCATCACCCAGCAGTACGTCAACAACGTGCTGAACGCCAACCTCGCCGCCGAAGGCAACGAGGACCAGATCAAGCTCAACGGCGTTAACAAGGGCGTGGGCGACAAGCTCCGCGAAATGAAGCTGGCCATTGCCCTCGAAAAGGAGTTCAGCAAGGACCAGATCCTTGAGGGCTACCTCAACATCGTCTTCTTCAACCGCGACGCGTACGGCATCGAAGCCGCCTCGCGGTACTTCTTCAGCACCTCCGCCAAGGACCTGACACTCCCGCAGGCAGCGCTCCTGGCCGGCCTGGTGAACAGCCCCTCAGCTTTCGATCCCATCACCAACCCGGAAAGCTCCAAGCAGCGCCGCGACCTGGTGCTTGGCCTGATGCTGAACCAGGGCAAGATCACCAAGGAAGAACACGACGCCGCAGTGGCCACCCCGGTGGAGCCCAAGGTGACCCAGCCCAAGCAGGGTTGTGCGTACGCTTCCTCCGCCCCCTACTTCTGTGACTACATCCTGCACCTGCTGGAGAACAACCCGGCCTACGGTGCCGAACGGGAAGAGCGCCAGCGCCTCATCTACGGCGGCGGCCTGACCATCACCACCACGCTTGACCCCAAGGCCCAGGCTGTTGCCCAGGACCAGGTCAACGCGTCCGCGGGTGCCAACCCCGACAAGTGGGGCGCCGCACTGGTGTCCGTCCAGCCGAACTCGGGCAAGATCATTTCGATGGCCCAGAACACTACGTTCCTGCCGAACCAGGGGTTCGATTCGCAGCTGAACTTCAACGTGGACCAGATGGACAAGGACGGCAACGACCTCAACGGCATCGGTGGTTTCCAGCCCGGTTCCACCATGAAGCCGTTCACGTTCGCGGAGTGGCTCAATGAGGGCAAGTCCATGAACACCGTGGTCAACGCCGCCCAGCGGGTGTACCCGCTGAGCTTCCCGTGGCGGAACTCCTGCGGCAAGGTAACCGGCGGCTACAGCACCGCGCAGAAGAACGCGGGCCTCGGCACCGCCGACGACCTGCAGAACGCCGAGCCTCAGTGGTACCGGAACCTCTCCGTCTTGGAAGGCCTCTACAACTCCATCAACACGGTCACGTTCGCTTCGGCCGCCCAGCTGGACTTCTGCGGTATCCAGAAGGTGGTTGACGCCGTAGGACTCCACAGCGGCCTGCCGTCGGCAGACGGCTCTGAGCCCAACCCGAAGATCGACATGAACCTGCTGGGCAACCTGCTGGGCTCCACCCAGACGTCGCCGCTGACCATGGCCAGCGCGTTCGCCACGTTCGCCAACGACGGCAAGTACTGCGAGGCCATTGCCATCACGTCCGTGACGGACGCCACGGGCAAGCAACTGCCTGCGCAGTCCACCAACTGCCGTGACGCCATCAAGCCCGAGGTTGCCCGCGGCGTGAACTACGCACTGCAGGAAGTCCTGAACCGCGGTTCCGGTTCGCTGATCCAGCCCCGGATCTCCACGCGCACCAGCTTCCCCATCGGCGCCAAAACGGGTACGTCCAACAACAACGGCTCCACCTGGGTAGTTGGCCACACCACCGGCCTCGCCACCGCCACGTGGTTCGGTGACGCGCTGGGCGCGCAGGGCCGTCCTGGCCAGAACATCACGGTCAACGGCAAGTTCTACCAGGGCATTGACGGGTACATGATTGCCGGGCCGATCTTCTCGAACTACATGTCCCAGATTGCCCCGGGCTACGGCACCGATCCTTTCCCGGCACCGCCGAGCAACCTGGTGAACGGCACCACCCGGAGCACCACTCCGGCCACGTCCGCACCGCAGGCCACGCAGGCACCGTCCGCCCCGGCGGCAAGCCAGCCGGCTCCCCAGCCGAGCAACAACGGCAACGGGAATGGCAACGGCAATGGCAACGGAAGAGACTAGCCAGCCATGACCATGGACACGTTGGTAAGCCGCGCCCGGGCAATCGGGCGCGGCTTTGCCGTAACCGCAGGAGCAGGGACAGCGGCCGGGCTGGCCGCTTTCGGGTACGGCCTGTGGGAGAAGAACCAGTTCGTCCTGCGCGAAGAGACGCTTCCCATCCTTCCCCCCGGCAGGGACCCGTTCCGCATCCTGCACCTCAGCGACATCCACTTCGTTCCTGGCCAGGACAAGAAGGCTGCCTGGCTGGGGCAGCTGGCCACCCTCCGGCCGGACCTCGTGGTGAACACCGGCGACAACCTCAGCCACATCAAGGCTGTGGATCCGCTCCTGGCTGCCCTTAGGCCGCTGATGGAGTTCCCGGGCGTCTTCGTCCCGGGTTCCAACGACTACTTCGCACCCACCCTGAAGAACCCTGCGTCGTACTTGATGGGCCCGTCCAAGGCCAAGCCGAAGCCGGTTGCCCTTGACTGGCCGCGGCTGCGCTCCGGCTTCGGAATGGGCGGCTGGGTGGACCTGACCAACCGGAACCAGTCACTGGTGCTGAACGGCATGCGTTTCGACTTCTCCGGCGTCGACGATCCCCACCTGAACCGGGAACGCTACGCCGGCTGGCCCCGCGGGACACGGAACCAGGATGCCAAGGACCACCTCCGGGTGGCCGTTATCCACGCGCCCTACCAACGGGTGCTGGACCACTTCACGGACGAGGGCGCGGACCTGCTGCTGGCCGGCCACACCCACGGCGGGCAGCTGTGCATCCCCGGCTACGGTGCGCTGGTCTCCAACTGCGACCTCCCCACCTGGCGCGCCAAGGGCCTGAACGATTGGCACAGCAACGGACGTACGACGCCGGTCAACGTCTCCGGCGGCATCGGCACCTCGCGCTTTGCTCCAGTCAGGATCGCCTGCCGGCCCGAGGCCGTCCTGCTGACCCTCACCTCCCCCTCCTGACCCGTTGCCCCATCAGATCGGTCACCCATAAAAGGGTTCTGGCGACTCGAGCTGAAGAGGCAAGAGGGATTACGGAATGCAATAAGTCAGCAAGCTGGCCGATGTGCTCTTGATCCTGTGAATCGTCTCACGTGATGGCATAGGGTAGTTGCTACGGGAAACTACATTCGTTTTAGAGCTTTAGAAGCGGGCATGGCGAAGCAAACTCCATTTTTCAGGTCAATCAGCCGTCTCTACCCCCATGTCCGGCCCATCATCCCCCGGCTGCTGCTAGGGCTCCTCTGCGCATTGATGGCAAGCATCGTGGCCCTCACCATCCCGCAGGTCCTGCGGGTGCTGGTCAACGAATCACTGAAGCCCGGCGGCGCATCCGATGCCGTGTGGATCTCGGCCGGCGTCATCCTGGTGCTCGGCGTGGCAGAGGCGGGCCTGGTGGCGTTGCGCCGCCAGTTCGTCATCAACCCCGCCACCACCGTGGAAACCCGGATGCGGGTGTCCCTCTACGACCACCTGCAGGACCTGACCGTATCGTTCCACGACCGGTGGGGTTCCGGGCAGCTGCTGTCCCGTGCAATGACGGACCTGAACTTCCTCCGCCGCTGGATGGCATTCGGCGCCATCATGCTGGTGGTCACCACACTGACGGTCATCATTGGCATCGTGGCCATGTTCTCCATGAGCTGGCAACTGGCCCTGATCTTCCTGGCCGCCGCCGTTCCCATCACCATTAACAGCTTCCGGTTCCGCACCCGGTTCAGCAAGGTTGCCCGGCGCAGCCAGGACCAGGCCGGCGACCTCGCCACCACCGTGGAGGAGTCCGTTCACGGCATCCGCGTCCTGAAGGCCTTTGGGCGCAGCCGGGAGGCGCTGGAGAACTTCAACGAGCAGGCTGAGGAACTCCGCCAGACCGAGATCGAAAAGGCCCGCCACCAGGCGACCTTCACCATGGTGGTCACCCTGCTCCCCGAGCTCGCCCTGGGCGCCGGCCTGGTGGTGGGGGTCATGCTCTGCGCCAGCGGCCAGCTCAGCATTGGTTCGCTGGTTGCCTTCTTCGCCACGGCAGCGGTCATCGCCTCCCCCGTGGAGTTCTCCGGGATGCTGCTGGCCATGGCGCTCACGGCCAAAACCGCCATCGACCGTCACTACGAGGTGATGGACACGCAGAACACCATCACCAGCCCGCCCCAGCCACGCACTCCGGCCACGCTTGCCGGGACGCTGCGCTTCAACAACGCCTCCTTCGCGTTCGAGGACGCCCCGGACAAACCCATCCTGAAGAACATCAACCTTGAGGTCCGCCCCGGGGAAACCATGGCGCTGGTGGGCATCACCGGCAGCGGCAAGAGCGCCCTGATCCAGCTGGTCCCCCGCCTGTACGACGTCAGCGACGGTTCCATCACCATCGACGGCGTGGACCTGAAGGAGTTCGACGTCGGAGAGCTCCGGCGGGTAGTGGGTGTCGCCTTCGAGGACACCACGCTCTTCTCCAATTCGGTCCGGGACAACGTCCTGCTGGGGGCCCGGGACAGGACGGACGACGCACTCGAGGAGGCGCTGGACGTTGCCCAGGCACACTTCGCGCACTCCCTGCCCGAGGGCGTGGACACCCTCATCGGCGAGGAAGGGCTCAGCCTTTCCGGCGGGCAGCGCCAGCGGATCGCGCTGGCCCGTGCCATCGCCGCCCGGCCCCGCGTCCTGGTGCTCGATGACCCGCTCTCCGCGCTGGACGTGCACACCGAGGAACTCGTGGAGGCCCGCCTGCGGGAGGTCTTGAAGGACACCACCACGCTGATCGTTGCGCACCGCCCCTCCACCGTGGCGCTGGCGGACCGGGTGGCCCTGCTGGAGGACGGCCGGATCGCCGCCGTTGGAACACACACCGAGCTGCTGGCAAGCAACGCCCACTACCGCTACGTCATCGCCAGCCTGGACCAGGAGCCGCGGGACCTGGACTCCGAACTGTCGGAGCTTGAGGACCAGGCCGAGGAAGTGACCCGATGAGCACAGCAACGTTCGGTACCGCCAACGAAGACAACGCCCACCTCAGCAAGAGTGACAGCCGGGCAGTACGGCGGCGCTCGCTCGCCCTGCTGCGCTCACTCATCCGCCCGGTCCGGGTACGGTTCTGGCTTACCATCGCCATGGTGGTCCTCTCCCAGGCCGCCCGTGTGGCAGGCCCGGCACTGATCGCCTTCGGCATCGACCGCGCACTGCCCGCCCTGCAGGCCGGAGACAACCTGCCGCTGGTGTTCACCGGCGTCGCGTACCTGCTGGCAGCGGTGGCGACGGCGGGACTCACCGCCCTGTACGTCACCTCCACGGCGCGGCTCAGCCAGGCGATGCTGCTGGACCTTCGGGTGCGCGTCTTCCGGCACACCCAGCGGCTCAGCCTGGAGTTCCATGAGAAGTACACCTCCGGCAGGATCATCGCCCGGCAGACCTCTGACCTCGAGGCGCTCCGCGAACTCCTGGATTCGGGCGTCAGTTCACTGGCCTCCGGGCTGCTGTTCATGGTGTTCACGGCAGTGACCGTCTTCGCCCTGGACTGGCGCAGTGGCCTGCTGGTCCTTGCAGCCGGCGTGCCCATGTTCTTCCTGGCCCGCTGGTACCAGAGGCACTCGCAGATTGCCTTCCGGGAGTCCCGGGTGGTGTCCGCGCGGCTGATCGTGCATTTCGTGGAGACCATGACCGGCATCCGCGCCGTCAAGGCCTTCCGTAAGGAGCGCGAGAACGCGCAGACCTACGGGCAGCTCGCCGAGGATTACCGGAAGGTGACGGTCCGTTCCATCAACCTCAACGGCATCTTCCAGCCGGGCCTGGTGCTGATTGGCAACGTATGCGTGGCGGTGGTGCTGCTGTTCGGCGGCTTCCGGGTCCTCTCCGGGGACCTCGCTGTCGGCGTCCTGCTGGCCCTGATCCTTTCCACCAAACGCTTCTTCCAGCCCGTGGACCAGATGGCCATGTTCTACAACTCGTTCCAGAGCGCGCAGGCGGCCCTCGAGAAGGTTTCCGGCCTGCTGGAGGAGGTCCCCACCGTGCGGCCGCCGAAGAATCCGGTTGCCCTGGAAAACGCCCGCGGCGGGATCGACTTCAACGGCGTGGAGTTCCGCTACGGCTCCGGCCCGCTGGTGGTCCCCCGGCTGGACCTCCACATCCCCGCCGGGCAGACCGTGGCCCTGGTGGGCCAGACCGGCGCCGGGAAGTCCACACTGGCCAAGCTGATCGCCCGCTTCTACGACGTCACGTCAGGGACCCTGACCCTGGACGGGGTGGACCTGCGGGACCTCAGCAGCACTGACCTGCGCCGCAACATCGTCATGGTCACCCAGGAGGCCTTCCTGTTCAGCGGCTCGGTGGCGGACAACATCGCCCTGGGCCGTCCGGAGGCGTCGCGGGACGAAATCGAGGACGCCGCGAAGGCGGTGGGTGCCCACAACTTCATCCTGCAGCTGCCGGAAGGCTATGACACGGACGTCAACAAGCGCGGCGGCCGGGTGTCCTCGGGCCAGCGGCAGCTCATCAGTTTCGCCCGGGCGTTTTTGGCCCGCCCGGCGGTGCTGATCCTGGACGAAGCCACCTCGTCCCTGGACATCCCCTCCGAGCGGCTGGTGCAGAGCGGGCTGGCCCGGCTCCTGGCAGGCAGCGATTCCGCCGGCAGGACAGCCCTGATCATCGCCCACCGGCTGTCCACCGTGGAAACCGCGGACCGGGTGCTGGTGGTCCATGACGGCCGCATTGTCGAGGACGGCGGCCCGGCCGATCTGATCGGCGGCGGCGGACGTTTCGCGGACCTGCATGGGGCATGGAAAGACTCACTGGTCTGAAGTCGCTCCCGATTTCGCATCGGGACCCGGCATCGGCTATTCTTGTAAAGTTGCTTTTGGGCAACGGATCGGGATGTAGCGCAGCTTGGTAGCGCGCTTCGTTCGGGACGAAGAGGTCGCAGGTTCAAATCCTGTCATCCCGACCACACTAAAAGAGGGTCTCCTTGTGGAGGCCCTCTTTTGCTTTACCCGCCACGTTGCCTCAACAGCAAAGATGCCCCCGCACGAGGCGTTGGCTGGGCCGGGTTAAAGAGAACAGCCCCGGAGCAGTGCTCCGGGGCTGTTCCTCGCCTCCTGGGTTGAGGAAGCTGGTTACATCGGGTCCGGCCAGTTGCCAACGTACGTGGTGTACGTGGTACCGGAGGTGTCCTTCTTGGTGTCCTTGACCTTCTTGGACATCGGGTCCGGCCAGTTGCCAACGGCTACCGAAGTACCCGTGGAATCAGCAATGGAACCGGTGGACAGTACGGCCGGAGCCGCAGCAGAAAAAGCAAGGGCACCGGCCAGCGCAGCCGCTGTTGCGATCTTCTTCAACATAAATAGGTTCCTCAATACGAGTCGGATTCGTTACAAAGCCAGCACTGTCCTTGTTGACATACATTGTAAAATGTTTTCCACAGGGACTGTCAAGCATTTGGTGGAAAGACTGTCCGGAAGAGGAGGAAACGCCGTGGGCAACGGATTCGGGGAGAAGCTCCGCGCGGAGCGTCTCGAACGGGGGCTGACGCAGGCTGAACTGGGCAAGGACCTGTATTCACCCAGCTACATCTCACTGCTCGAAACCGGCCGGAGGGAACCCACGGCCGAAGTGATTGAGGAGCTGGCACGCAGGCTGGAGCTGGCACCCAAGGCACTGGAAGCGTGGAGCCAGCCCATCTCGGTCAGCGACGCGGAATACGTCCTTGCCGGGCTGTACGCAAGGCAGGCCTGGGACCTGCGGGACTACCCGCTGGCCGCCAGCCACGCCGCCACCGCCGCGCAGATCGCGCTGGACGGCAGGAACACCAGCGCGTGGTGGAACATGACCTACATGCAGGCGGAATGCCTGATCAAGCAGGGCAACTGGCAGGAATGCCAGCGCATCATGCAGCACCTCCTGGAACACCCCATGGCTACCGAATCAGCCGGCCTCGCTGTCCGTGCCCGCCAGATGCTCGCCGGGATCTGCCAGGGCCAGGGCCAGCTCGGCGCCGCGGTGGACCATGCCTTGGAAGCCGTCAAACTCTGCGCGCAGCTGCCCAAGGGCTCCACCCTCATCATCGGCGCACACCGGGCCCTGATCGGCGCCCTGGCCGAAAGCGGCCGCCTGGACGAGGCCTGGAAGTACTGCCAGGACATGAACGACCATGTGGACGAACACTCCATGTCACAGCTGGCCGGCGAGGTTGCCTGGGTGATCGGCAACGTGGCCTTCATGCGCCACGACTACCAGGAGGGCATCAAGCACCACGAGCGCGCAGCCCGGCTGCTCTCCCCCGCGAACGACATCGAACTGTGGGCCCGGTTCAACAAGGCCTCCGCCGCGGTGCGGCTCTCCTCGGGGATCGTGGAACCGGAAACCCTGTCATCCATCGAGCGGGCCGAGCTGGCCCTGTCCATCGTGGGCGGCAACAAGTCGGACCAGCTGGAGGTTGCCTTCATCCGCGCCCGGTGGCTGTACCTGACCGGGGACATTGTGGCCGCCGTCGAAAAGCTCCGCGAAATCCATGGCGAACGGGCCTCACTGGCCAAGCACACGGCAGGCGAGGTTTCGCTGCTGCTGGGCAAGTCCCTCAAGGCCGCCGGCGAGTCTGAGGAAGCCCTGATCCACCTTCAGGAGGCGCAGAAGGCCTTCAGTGCAGCGGGTGCGGCGGACCGCGTCCAGCAGGCACTGGACGCGGTCCTGGAGATCAAGCTGGCCCAGCGGCGGGCCGCCAACGCTGCGAAGGCCAGCTAGCGCAGCAGCACTCCGCCGGCAGGGGCAGCCGGGCTCCCGTCAGGCGAAGGTCTTGCCCGTGATCTTCTCGTACGCCTCGACGTAACGGCTGCGGGTGCGCTCCACCACTTCGGCCGGAAGTGCAGGCGGCGGCGTATCCGAGGCCCGGTCCCAGCCGGATTCGGCGGACGTCAGCCAGTCCCGGACATACTGCTTGTCGTAGGACGGCTGGGCCTGCCCCGGCTGGTAAGTGCCGGCATCCCAGAACCGTGAGGAGTCCGGCGTCAGGACCTCGTCACCCAGCGTGATGGAACCGGAGACGGCGTCATAACCGAATTCCACCTTGGTGTCAGCCAGAATGATGCCACGCTCCCGGGCAATCTTCTCCGCTGTGGTGTAGATCTTCAGCGTCAGCTCGCTCAGGCGGGCCGCGATGTCGTCCCCCACCAGCGCCACCACTGCGTCGTAGGTGATGTTTTCGTCGTGCTCGCCCACAGCGGCCTTCGCCGACGGTGTGAAGATGGCATGCTCCAGCCGGGACCCGTCCACCAGCCCGTCCGGCAGCGGAATGTTGCAGACGGTGCCGGACGCCCGGTACTCGAGCAGCCCGGACCCGGTGAGGTAGCCGCGGGCGATGCACTCCACCGGGAACATGTCCAGCTTCTTGCAGATCATGGCCCTGCCCTCGACCTCGGCGGGCACGCCTTCTTCGACGGTAGAGCCCAGGACGTGGTGCTCCACGCCCAGCTGGTCGAACCACCACAGGCTCAACTGGGTGAGGATGCGGCCCTTGTCCGGGATCTCGCTGGAGAGCACATGGTCGTAAGCGCTGATCCGGTCGCTGGCCACCACCAGCACGCAGTCCTGGCCCACGCGTTCCTTGACGGACTCATCGGCGGGCTCATACAGGTCGCGGACCTTGCCGGAGTAGACGTGGGTCCAGCCCGGCAGGTCCAAGGTGCTGGCGCTGCTGAAGCCGCGGGATGCGGGAGTTTCGCTCATGCTAGGCCTTCGCTTTCGTGATGGGCAGCGCACCCGTGGCGGCGTACGGCACCTTGATTTCGCCTCGGGCAGCCTTGCGTCCGATGTCGCTACGGAACTGTCCGCCGTCCAGCTGGACCAGTTCCACGCCGTCGTACGCGCGTTCGCGCGCCTCCACCAGGTCACTGCCCAGGGCCACCACCGCCAGGACGCGGCCGCCGGCGGAAACTGTCTTGCCGTCGTCGTCCAGGGCTGTTCCGGCGTGGATGATGTGCACGCCGTCCAATGCCTCGGCCTTCTTCAGGCCGCGGATGCGGTCCCCGGTGCGCGGAGCGTCCGGGTAGTTTTCGGATGCGACGACGACGGCGACGGCGGTGTCCTTGGACCAGCGCAGCTCTTCCGCGGTGTCCAGTTCGCCCTTGGCGGCGGAGAGGAGCAGGGAACCGAGCGGCGTCTTGAGCCGTGCCAGGACGGCCTGGGTCTCGGGGTCGCCAAAGCGGACGTTGAATTCGATGACCCTCGTGCCGCGGGAGGTCAGGGCCAGTCCGACGAAGAGGACGCCGATAAAGGGCGTGCCGCGGCGGGCCATTTCGTTGACGGTGGGCTGGGCCACCCTGTCGATGACTTCCTGGACGAGGCCTTCGGGGGCCCACTCAAGCGGGGTGTAGGCGCCCATGCCCCCGGTGTTGGGGCCTTCGTCATTGTCGAAGATGCGCTTGAAGTCCTGGGCGGGCGAAAGTGCCACGGTGTTGTGTCCGTCGCAGAGGACAAAGAGGGATACCTCGGGGCCGTCGAGGAATTCCTCGATCACTACAGACCCGCCGGCGTCGAAGCAGGACTGGGCGTGGGCCAGGGCCTCCTCGCGGTTGCGTGTGACCACCACGCCCTTGCCGGCGGCGAGGCCGTCGTCCTTGACCACGTAGGGGGCGCCGAAGGTGTCCAGTGCGGACGCAGCCTCTTCGGCGTTGGTGGCCACCAGTGCCATGGCCGTGGGCACACCTGCCTCGGCCATGATCTCCTTGGCGAACGCCTTGGACGCTTCCAGCTGCGCGGCGGCCTTGCTGGGGCCGAACACCGGAATGCCCGCCTCACGGACAGCATCGGACACGCCCGCAGCCAGCGGCGCTTCGGGTCCCACCACCACCAGGTCGACGGCCAGCTTGGTGGCCAGCTTCGCGACGGCGTCGGGATCGCTGCCGTTGATCTTGTATGTGGGGACCAGCTTGCTGATGCCGGCGTTACCGGGCGCTGCATGGACCTCGGACACGTTGGGGTCGGCGAGCAGGGAGCGGACAATGGCGTGTTCGCGGCCTCCGGGGCCGATGACGAGTACCTTCACAGTCTCCAAGGGTACTTTGTGGACCCTGCCCGCTCCTAAGCTGTGTCCTTGCCGCCCCGCTGCCATCCGCGGGGCTGTTCCGCTCCGAACACCTGCCATGACAACGCTACGGAACCGCCTCACTGGACCCGCTCCCCTGGCTGCGCTGGCAGGTGTGGTGGCTGCCGCCGTCGTACTGGCCGTGGCGGAGCTGCTCGGCGCGTTCTTCACCGCCCGCGCCACACCGCTCTTTGCCCTGGGCTCTACATTCATCGATTTCACTCCGGGGTGGCTGAAGGACTTCGCCATCGCCACCTTCGGCACGAATGACAAGGCGGCCCTGTTCGTCGGCATGGGCCTGACCATCACCGTCCTGGCCTGCGTCCTGGGTGTTGTGGCGTACCGAAAGTGGGCATTGGGCGTCCTGGGCGTCCTGTTCATGGGCGCGGTGATCGTGGCGTGCGTGGTGACGCGGGCGGGTGTTTCGGCTGTTGATGCCATCCCCGCCGTCCTCGGGACCCTCGCGGGTGTGGCGGTGCTCCGTTTCCTGGTGAACCGGGTGCAGGCCCTGAAGGCCTGGCCCGAGGCGCCGGCAGACCTGGCGGACGACGCCGATGCACGGGTTGGGAGCGAAGGCAGCAGCCGCCGGAGGTTCTTCGCCGCGGCCGGAATCACCGCCGTTGCCGCCGGCGTCGCGGCCACGGGAGGCCGGCTGCTCGGTGCTGCACGCAGCAACATCGCCAAAGCACGCGACGCGCTTCAGCTCCCTGCACCGGCCACGGCTGCCCCTGCCATTCCCGCCGGCGTCCAGTCCCCCGTGGCCGGTGCGCCGCCGTGGGTGACCCCCAACAACGATTTCTACCGCATCGACACTGCCCTGAGCGTTCCCGAAATCAACGCCGACGACTGGGAGCTGCGCATCCACGGCCTGGTGGAGCAAGAGGTGCGCCTGACATTCCAGGACCTGCTCGACGCCGACCTGATCGAATCGCATGTGACGCTCACCTGCGTCTCAAACCCGGTGGGCGGAAACCTCGCCGGCAACGCCAAATGGCTCGGCCTGCCAATCCGCGAAGTCCTCAAGCGGGCCAAGCCCAAGGACGGAGCCGACATGGTGCTGTCCACCTCGATCGACGGTTTCAGTGCGTCCACGCCGCTGGAGGTCCTGCAGGATGACCGCGACGCCATGCTGGCGATCGGCATGAACGGCGAGCCGCTTCCGCTGGAGCACGGCTACCCGGTACGGATGGTGGTCCCGGGCCTGTACGGGTTCGTCTCCGCCACCAAGTGGGTGGTGGATCTGGAAGTGACCCGCTTCGCCGACAGCAAGGCGTACTGGACCGAGCGCGGCTGGTCCGAGCGCGGGCCCATCAAGACCATGGCGCGGGTTGACGTGCCCAAGTCCTTCGCCAAGGTCCCCGCCGGGAAGGTTGCCGTGGGCGGCACCGCCTGGGCCCAGACCCGGGGCATCACCAAAGTGGAAATCCAGATCGACAATGCGGACTGGGTGGAGGCCACCCTGTCCACCGAGGCATCGGTGGTGACCTGGCGGCAGTGGTCCTACGAATGGGACGCCACGCCGGGCCCCCACTACATCAAGGTCCGCGCCACGGACGGCACGGGCGAAGTGCAGACGGAGCAGCGCGCAGACCCCGTCCCGGACGGTGCCTCGGGCTGGCAGTCCGTAATGGTCACGGTGGAGTGACGCCGCGTCGGCCAGTCCCACCCGGGGGTTCCCCCTAGACTGGCAGCATGCCGCACAATCCCCACGCCACCTTCACCGTGGACTCCGCCGTCGAACTGGCCGTGATCGAGCGCAGCGGCTTTGTGGAGTCCCGGCACATCGGCTCCGCTGTCCTTCTTGCCGCTGACGGATCAGTGGTCACGGAGCTCGGCGACGTCAACACCCCCATCTACGCGCGGTCGGCCCTCAAGCCGTTCCAGGCACTGGCCGCCATGCAGTCCGGCGTTCCCCTGCGGGGCGCCCAGGTGGCCGTTGCCTGCGGCAGCCACACGGGCTCACTGGACCATATGGACGTGGTGGCGGGCATGCTGAAGGCCGCCGGGGTGCGGGAGGACCAGCTGCAGTGCCCCGAAGCGTGGCCACAGGACGAAACCGCACGGAACTGGCTGGTCCGCTCCGAAAAGGGCAAATCCAGGCTGGCCTTCAACTGTTCCGGCAAGCACGCCGCGTTCCTCTGGGCCTGCACCGAAAACGGCTGGGACACGCACAGCTACCTGGAGCCGAACCACCCGCTGCAGCAGCGCGTGCGGAGCGTCATCGAGGAATACGCCGGCGAGAAGATCGCGCACCTGGGCATCGATGGCTGCGGCGCACCGGTGGCGGCCCTGTCCCTGAAAGGCCTGGCGCGGGGGTACTCCCTCCTGGCCAAGGCCCCCGGCGACCAAAGCTCCAACGCCCGCGCCGCCACCATTGCCACGTCCATGCTCGATTACCCGTGGGCCGTACAGGGCCGGGGCGAGGCGAACACCCTGGTGATGGATGAGCTGGAAGTCATAGCCAAGATCGGCGCCGAGGGCGTCCTCGCCATGGCCACCCCGCAGGGTGTCTCCGTGGCCGTCAAGATCCTCGACGGGAACCTTCGTGCCACATCCCTGGTGGCGCTGACGCTGCTGGCCGCGGCCGGCGCCGTGGAAATCCCGGGCGTGGCCAGCGTCCTCGAAAAGGTGGTGGAGCCCGTGCTGGGCGGCGGCCGCCCCGTGGGCAGGATCCGCCTGGGCCCCGCGGTTTCCGCTCTCCTGGACTGACCGACCCCGCACTGAACGAACCGCCACCGGAACTAAGGATGGAACCATGGCAACCGCCCGCCGCCGCGTCGACGTGAAGGAAGGCAAAGCGGCCCTGGACGCGTGGCTGGAAGCGGCCCGGTCGCCGTCGGACGCTCCCCTCGCGCGGAACGTCCTGGCCACTGCCGTGCGCTACACCCTCGAGGAAGTCACCGCCCGGGCACCGGGCAACTCCGTGGAGGTCCGGGTGCCGCCCTTCGGCGTCACCCAGTGCGTGGAAGGGCCGCGGCACACCCGCGGCACACCGCCGAACGTCATTGAGTGCGACGCCGCCACCTGGCTTGCGATGGCCACTGGCGGGCTCGCCTGGGCGGACGCTGTCGAGGCAGGCAAGGTGGCCGCGTCAGGGCTCCGCGCGGACCTCTCCGGACTCCTGCCCCTCTAGGGCTGCGCTGGGCGACGGTTTCGCGGGCGCACTGGCGGGATGCGGCACCGAATTCTGCAACCGGGTGGACAGTGCCGCCACCGCGGCGAAGGCAAACGCTCCAACGGCGATCAGCAGGGACATCACCGCAACCGTGCCGTAGCCGGAACTCCGGGGATCCAGGAACGGGTAGGGGTACCAGCCCACCAGCGGGCCGCGGAGCAGGCTGTAGGCGAGGTACAGCAGGGGAAACGCCAGCCACACCAGCGAGGTCCGGACAGGGATCCGTTCCCGTGGAAGGTCTACCAGCCAGTCGATCACCATGACGGTGGGCACGGTGTAGTGCAGGACCACGTTGACCCACGGGATGGGGGTGTTGACGTCGATGTCGCTCAACAGGAGGCTGTAGGTGATGCCGGTGATGGTCATGTACACCGTGGCGGCACCGCGCAGGAGCTCCAGCCAGCGCGGGCTGGCTCCCTGCCAGGCGTACCAGCCGGCGATGCCCAGGGTCACGAAAGCGATGATGTTGGACTCGATGGTGAAGTAGCTGAAGTAGTTTCCGGCGCTGGCGCCGGGGACGTTCTGCACCAGGTGCAGGAACTGGAAGAGCACCGCCACGAACCCCAGCAGTGCGAACCAGAATCGGAAAAGAGCAAGCCCCCTGTTTGCGGTCATGTGCCGAGCATAGCGGGGCGCGGGCACGGGCCGGTCAGCCGCGGCCGATGAAGGGCATCCCCGCAGCAGTTACCACCACGGAGCCCACGCTGGCCGACGCCGGCATGTTGGCCATCATCAGCACCGCGCGGGCCGCGTCCGCCACCGGAAAGGTCGGTTCCACCCGGCGGGTCCCGTCGGCCTGAAGCGCACCTGAACCCACCCCGATGGTGTCCATGATCTCCGTGGTGGTGTTGCCGATATCGATCTGCCCGCAGGTGATCCCGAACCCGCGGCCGTCCAGTTCGATGCTCTTGGTGAGGCCCGTCATGGCGTGCTTGGTCACCGTGTAGGCGACCGTCCGCGGCCGGGGCGAGTGGGCGGCGATGGACCCGTTGTTGATGATCCTGCCACCCTGCGGTTCCTGGGCTTTCATGGCCCGCACCGCGGCCGCCGCGCACAGCATGGACCCGGTGAGGTTTACGGCCACGGTGGCGTTCCAGTCGTCAACACTGATCTCGTCCACGCTCGCGGCGGGGCCAAACACGCCGGCGTTGTTGAACAGGACGTCCACGCGGCCCCACCTTTGCAGGGTGGCAGCGAAGAGGCGTTCGACGTCGTCCGGACGGGAGACGTCGCACGCCACGACGAACGCGCCGGGATGGTCCGCCGCGGTTTCCTTGAGCGGAGTTTCCCGCCGCCCGGCCAGGACCACCCGGTACCCGTCGGCCAGCATCTGGCGTGCCACCTCCCGCCCGATGCCGGAGCCGGCGCCGGTCACGACGGCCACCCGTCCTTCGGAGTGGGAAATGCTCACTTTTGCTCCTTGTTCTACGGCTGGTTGCTCTGCAGCTGCGTGTTCTACGGCCGCGTGTTCTGCAGCTGTGCGGCGCTGTTCAGCGGCCAGCCTATGACGGTCTTGGGCCGGGGCGCAGCGTAGGTCCGGACCTTGGAGGTTGACAGCCGCATCCGCACCAGCGACTCCGCAATGGCGACGGCCGAGGCCACACCGTCCACCACGGGAACTCCTGCGCGCTGCCGGATCTGTTCGTCCAGCCCTGCCATCCCGCCGCAGCCCAGGACGATCACTTCCGCTTTGTCCTGGGTGACAGCCCGCATGGCCTCGCTGACGATCGCCTCCACGGCCCGCTCCGGATCCTCTTCCAGTTCCAGCACCGCCATACCGCTCGCACGGACCGAGGCGCACCGGGCGTCCAGGCCGGCGAGCTTGAGCCGGTCCTCGATGAGCGGCACGGCGCGGTCCAGCGTGGTCACCACGGAGTACTTGTGCCCCAGGAACATGGCGGTGCTGGCCGCGGCCTCGGTAATGTCCACTACCGGGACATCCAGGAGTTCCTGCAGCCCCTCCCGGCCGTGCTCGCCGTAGCCGGCCTGGACCACCGCATCGAACGGCTCCGGGTAGGACGTTACCGCGTCCATGACGGCGATGGCCGCCAGGTAGCTTTCGAAGTTCCCCTCACAGGAATCGGCGCCGAAGCGGGGCGTGATGCCCACGATCTCTGTGCCCGGCGCGGCAACCGCACGGGCAGAGGCGGCGATGGATTCGGTCATGGACTCGGTGGTGTTGACGTTGGCAACGAGGATGCGCATGGTTGTTTCCTTTGCGGGGCTGCGGTGGTAGGCACTGGTGGTTGAACGACCTGGTGATCGCCGGTCAGTGGGTGCTGGCGACGGCGATGGACTCGCCGTCGCGGTCTTCCAGCCGTTGCGTCCGGTCGGAAACGAAGTAGTACACCACTGCCGCGATGCTTGCCGCGAAGAACCAGGCGAAGGGGGCCACGGCGGCCAGCGCCGGAACGAAGGCGATGCACAGGGCCACGACGGCGGCCGGCACCATGGCGGTGATGGCCCGCGGGTTGACGCCGTTGCGGTAGAAGTAGGCGCCCTCGGGTGACGCGGTGTAGAGCTCGGGGACGTTGACCTTGCCGCGGCGGATCAGCCAGTAGTCGGCCATGACCACGCCGAACAGCGGGCCGAGCAGCGCTCCGAGGCCGCCCAGGAAGTAGAGGATGACCAGGGGGTTGTTGTAGAGGTTCCAGGGCAGGATCACCAGGCCGATGATGGCGCTGACGACGGCGGCCCGGCGGAAGTTGAGCCGCTTGGGGAACAGGTTGGTCAGGGCGTACACGGGGGCAACGAAGTTGGCCATCAGGTTGACGGCGATGGTGAGGATCAGCAGGGCCAGGCAGGCCAGCACCAGGAAGAGCGTGTTCGGGATGGTCTGGACGATGTCCGACGGGCTCTGGATGATGGTGCCGTTGATCTTGAACTGGCCGCCGGCCATGACCACCACGATGGCGCCGAAGAGCAGCATGTTGATGGGGATGCCCCAGAAGTTGCCCCGCACCACGGCGTTCTTGGAGACGGCGGACCGGGTGAAGTCGCAGAAGTTCAGCACGAACGTGCCGTAGATGGATACCCAGAGCGCTCCGCCGGCGAAGATGGTCCTCCACATGTCCAGCCCTTCAAGGGCGTTGTTCGATGACCAGGCGATGGACCCGCCCGCTTCCATGAAGATCCAGATGGCCATGGCTGCCATGGTGGCCAGGATGACGGGACCGGCGAAGGCTTCGTACTTGCGGATCATCTCCATGCCGAAGCTCACGATGACCAGCTGCACCACCCACAGGACCAGGAATGCGGCCCAGCCAAGGGTGGACAGCCCCAGGATGGAGTCCTTGTCCAGGTCGGCCAGTGCGGGGAACATGGCCACGAGCATCACGCGGAACACGACGGAGGCGAGGTAGGTCTGGATGCCGAACCAGGCAACCGCGACGGCGCCGCGGAGGAGGCTGGCGATCTGGGCTCCCCTGATGCCGAAGCTGATTCGGCTCATCACCGGGAAGGGAACGCCGGTCTTGACGCCCATGAAGCCCGAGAGAGTAAGCAGTCCGAACAGCAGCGCCGCTCCGATGCCCAGTGCCAGGAGGATCTGCCAGCCGCCGAGGCCGAGGGCGAACAGGCCGATGGCGAAAGCGTAGTTTCCGAGGCTGTGCACATCGTTGGCCCACAGCGTGAAGATGCTGTAGCTGGTCCAGCTGCGGCCTTCGCGCTTGGTGGGGGGCGAGGTCCACGTTGTAGAGGGTGGGGCTGATGCTCTTGCCTGATGCTGCGCTTGCTGCGTCGCACAGGGCGTCAACGCTGATGGACGGATGGGTGGGAGCAACTGACGGCATTGTCAGGTCCTGGGCCGCGTCAACGCCTGCCGAAGGAGGGGTCTTCATAAGGTGGTCTCAATTCGTTGGGGCTTCCGGGGTGGTGAGTCCGACGTCGGGAGTCAGTCCTGCTGGTCCCCGTCGTTTCTGTTATTCCACTCTGCGGAATCGAGATATTGAATAGTGAAAACCAGCGTATGACCTGGGTCACGTACCGTCAAGGCAATGCCGCCCGCCCGAACAGTCACAAATGGTTGGGAGGGCCCCGGCTGCGGCTATATGCGGAAGTGGAGGGCGGCCGCATTGACCCGGCCCTCAACTCGCAGATAATCTCGTCATACAGAAATGTTTTCTCACAATACGAAAACATGGGCCATTCGAAGATGAAAAGAGGCTCCCGTGGCTGCAGGAGAAGATACCTCCCATATCCTCAGCGGGTTGACTGACCAGCTGCCTGATCGTGATCCGGAAGAGACTGCGGAGTGGGTTGAGTCCCTGGATGCGTTGATCCGGGAACAGGGTACCGAGCGTGCCCAGTACATTATGCGGAGCCTGCTGCAGCGTGCGGGCGCGCAGAGTGTCGGGGTGCCGATGGTGACCACCACCGATTACGTGAACACGATCCCGGTGGACCAGGAAGCACCGTTCCCGGGCAACGAGGAGTATGAGCGCCGGTACCGGGCGTACATGCGGTGGAACGCCGCGGTCATGGTGCACCGGGCGCAGCGGCCCGAGATCGGGGTGGGGGGTCATATTTCCACCTACGCCGGGGCCGCGACCCTGTACGAGGTTGGTTTCAACCACTTCTTCCGTGGCAAGGACGCCCCCGGCGGTGGGGACCAGGTCTTCTTCCAGGGCCACGCGTCGCCGGGCATGTACGCCCGCGCGTTCATGGAAGGGCGCTTGTCCGAGGAGGACCTGGACGGGTTCCGGCAGGAAAAGTCCCGGGCCGGCCATGCCCTGTCCTCGTACCCGCACCCGCGCCTGATGCCGGACTTCTGGGAATTCCCCACCGTGTCCATGGGTATCGGCCCGATGAACGCGATTTATCAGGCCCAGTCCAACCGGTACCTGCACAACCGCGGCCTGAAGGACACCTCCGACCAGCAGGTCTGGGCGTTCCTGGGCGACGGGGAAATGGACGAGCCCGAGTCCCGCGGCCTGCTCCAGCTCGCCGCGAACGAGAATCTGGACAACCTGAACTTCGTGATCAACTGCAACCTCCAGCGCCTGGACGGGCCGGTCCGGGGCAACGGGAAGATCATGCAGGAACTCGAAGCGTTCTTCCGCGGCGCGGGCTGGAACGTGATCAAGGTCGTCTGGGGCCGGGAATGGGATGACCTCCTCACCCAGGACATTAACGGGTCCCTGGTGAAGATCATGAACGAAACCCCCGACGGGGACTACCAGACCTACAAGGCCGAATCCGGCGGGTTCGTCCGCGAACACTTCTTCGGCAAGGACCCCGCCACCAAGGACATGGTCGCGGACCTCACCGATGACCAGATCTGGAACCTCAAACGCGGCGGCCACGACTACCGCAAGGTCTACGCAGCCTACAAAGCCGCCACCGAATTCAAGGGCAAACCCACCGTCATCCTCGCCAAAACCGTCAAAGGCTACGGACTCGGACCCAGGTTTGAGGGCAGGAATGCCACGCATCAGATGAAGAAGCTGACGGTGGAGGACCTCAAGGACTTCCGGGATTACCTCCGCATCCCCGTGTCGGATGAGCAACTGGACGCCGATCCTTACCGTCCTCCCTATTACCACCCGGGTGCCGAGGCCCCCGAAATCGCCTACCTTCACGAACGCCGCAGGGCGCTCGGCGGGTCGGTACCGGAACGCCGTTCGCATCATGAGGCTGTTGAACTTCCGGAAGCCAAGACCTACGAGGTTGCCAAGCGCGGCTCGGGCAAGCAGCAAGCGGCCACCACCATGGCGTTCGTCAGGCTCCTGAAGGACCTGCTCCGCGACAAGAAGTTCGGGCACCGGATCGTTCCCATCGTGCCGGACGAATCCCGGACCTTTGGCATGGATGCGTTCTTCCCCACCGCCAAGATCTATAACCCGGGCGGCCAGAACTACCTCTCCGTGGACCGCGACCTCGTCCTGGCCTACAAGGAATCCCCCGCCGGCCAGCTCATCCACCCCGGCATCAACGAAGCCGGGGCCGTGGCAGCCTTCACCGCCGCCGGCACCGCCTACGCCACCCACGGCGTACCCCTGGTCCCGGTCTACGTGTTCTACTCCATGTTCGGCTTCCAGCGCACCGGCGACGCCTTCTGGGCAGCAGCAGACCAAATGACCCGAGGCTTCATCATCGGCGCCACCGCAGGACGGACCACCCTCACCGGCGAAGGCCTCCAACACGCCGACGGCCACTCCCCCCTGCTCGCATCGACGAACCCGGCCGTCGTCACCTACGACCCCGCCTACGGCTACGAAATGGGCCACATCATCCGCGACGGCCTCGAACGCATGTACGGGCCCGCCGCAGGCGGCGAAGGAACCGGAGCTGGCTCCGACAAAAACCTGATGTACTACCTCACGGTCTACAACGAGCCCATCGTGCAGCCAGCCGAGCCGGAAAACCTGGACGTGCAGGGTGTCCTGGGCGGTATCCACCGGGTCTCGGCGTCGGGCATTGACGGTCCCAAGAGCCAGATCCTGGCCTCCGGCGTGTCAGTCCCCTGGGCGCTGGAAGCCCAGAGAATCCTTGCCGAGGACTGGGGAGTTTCCGCGGACGTCTGGTCCGTCACCTCCTGGAACGAACTCCGACGCGACGGACTCGCCGCCGAAGAAGAAGCCTTCCTCAACCCCGAACAACCCGCCCGGGTCCCGTTCGTCACCCAACAACTCGAAGGCGCCACCGGCCCCGTCGTCGCCGTCTCCGACTACATGAAAGCCGTCCCCGACCAGATCCGCCAATTCGTCCCCAACGAATACGCCACCCTCGGCGCAGACGGCTTCGGCTTCTCCGACACCCGCGCAGCAGCCCGCCGCTTCTTCAAAAACGACACCCACTCCATCGTGGTGAAGGCGCTGCAAATGCTCGCAGCCAGGGGTGACGTTGAGGCAGGCGCACCGGCCTACGCCATGGACCGGTACAAGCTCCTGGACGTCACCGCCGGGACCACCGGTGGTGTGGGCGGCGACGCCTAACCTGAACAACAGATCAGCGGCGGGGCAGCTTCCGTCAGGAAGCCGCCCCGCCGCCGTCGTGTGGCTAGGGTGCAGGTATGGAAGAAGGACGCATGCAGGAGCCGTGGACCACCGGCGTTGTGCTGGCCGCGGGTGCCGGGACACGCTTGGGCCTCGGGCCTAAGGCGCTGCTGCCCTACCGTGGGCGGCCGCTGGTCGAGTCTGTTGCCGGCGCGATGTTCGACGGCGGCTGCCATGACGTGGTGGTGATCCTCGGCGCGGGTGCCGCGGAGGTTGTTGCGGCGGCCGATCTGGGCCGTTTCCGGACCGCCGTAAATCCGGACTGGCAGTCCGGCATGGGCAGTTCCTTCCTGCTCGGCGAAAGGACGGCAGATCCGGCGGACCACCTGCTGGTGGCCCTCGTGGACCAGCCCGGACTCACGCCGGAAACGGTGGCGCGGCTGCTCGCCGCCCACCGCCCGGGCCGGATCACCGCCGCCGCGTACCGCCGTCGGGATCTCCCTGACGACGGTCCACGCAGCCACCTCAGGCCCGGCCAACTCCAGCGCGGCCATCCACTGCTCTTAGACGCTTCGCTGCGGCACGCGGTTGCCGCAACGGTGACCGGTGACGCCGGTGCACGGGGCTTCCTCCGCGCTCATCCGGAACTCGTGGACGAGGTGGATTGCACTGACCAGTCCACCGGCGAGGATGTGGACACACCGGACCAGCTGCGGCTACTGCACTAGCAGCTGCTCCAGCCCGCTTTTAAAACCTGCCCGGCCGCCGTGGGCCGGGTGCCGGATCTTGGGCGCATCCAGTCCGCTCCGGAGCAGGCTGCGATGGGCCACGTTGCCCACGGCCACTATGGTGCGGACCGCGAAGAGCTCCGCCAGGGCCTGCCAGAATAGGGTGCCCAGGGCCGCTTCGGACGGCCGCGGCGTGCGGTTGGTCAGCGGCTGCCCCGGCTTGTGTGGATGCCACGGGAATGCACTCCACAGCAGCGGCAGGACGCCGAGTTCGGCCAGGACTTCCCACATCACGGTTGCCGTGGGTTCCGCCGCAACCCCAGCTGCCTCGGGCGGCAGGACGTATCCCTTGCCGGGCCCGAACAACCCAAAGCTGTTGGCCGGCCCCTCGAAGATGGTCCGGTTGGTGAAGGGCACGCCGGTGATCCGCATGCCCCGGAAGCCCGGCGCCTCGCCCACCAGCAGGATCGATGGGCGGCGTTCCAGCATCTCCTGCAGGTAAAGCTTCAAGTTGTTCCGGCGTAGCGCATTTTCCGGGACGGTGTGGTCGAAGAAGTTGGTCGAGTCAGCACCAGGCTCCACGGCGGCGAGCGCGCCAATGAACGCGTCGACGCTGTCCGCGGGCCGCATGTTACTGTCCGGACCTGGAGTCCCGGCTACCAGCGCGGGTGGATGGCCTCGCGGAAGTAGTGGTCGTAGATCCAGCGGACACCTTCGCCGAATTCATCGGTGACAGCCACGGAGGCGGCGGCAGCGTTCGCCACGGCCTGGTCCACGTTGCGGGCACCCGGGATCACCGTGCTGACGCCGTCCTGTGCGGCGATCCAGGCGATGGCGGCCTGGGCGGTGGTGGCGCCGGAGGGGACCAGCTGTTCGAACTCGGCCACAGCCTTCAGGCCGAGCTGGAAGTCCACCCCGGAGAAGGTCTCCCCCACATCGAAGGAGCCGCCGTCGCGGTTGTAGTTCCGGTGGTCGTTGTCCGCGAACGTGGTGTCCTTGGTGTATTTCCCGGACAGCAGCCCGGACGCCAGGGGGACGCGGGCGATGATGCCCACGCCGGCTGCCTTCGCGGCGGGCAGGACCTCGTCGAGCGGCTTGAGCCGGAACGCGTTCAGGATGATCTGGACCGAGGCTGTTCCCGGGCGCCGGATGGCTTCCAGGGCTTCGTCCGTCCGCTCCACACTGACGCCGTAGTTGCGGATGGCGCCTTCGGACACCAGGGTGTCCAGGGCGTCGTAGACCTCGTTGCTGCTGAACACCGGTGTGGGCGGGCAGTGCAGCTGGACCAGGTCCAGGGTGTCCGTTCCCAGGTTCTTCCGCGAGCGGTCAACCCACTGGCGGAAGTTGGCCAGCGTGTAGTTTTCCGGGCGCTGGTCCATCCGGCGGCCAATCTTGGTGCCCACGGTGATGTCCATCCCGGGGTTGTCGGCCAGGAATTTGCCGATGGCCTGTTCGCTCTTGCCATCGCCGTACACGTCGGCGGTGTCGAAGAAGGTGACACCGGCCTCGGCGGACGCCGCCAGGATGGCCTGGGCCTGGGCCGGGTCCACGTTGCCCCAGTCCGCGCCAAGCTGCCAGGTGCCCAGCCCCACGATGGAGACGTTCCGTCCGGTCCTGCCTAAAATCCGTTGTTCCATCCCCCGACTATATGGGTCGCCGCTTCCGGGCCGGAATTTTACGGGCCGCCTGTTCACCGCACCGGCTGGGAATGGACGTGGTCCGCGGGCACCAGACCGGCTTCCTTCAGCCCCAGGTAGATCCGGTCCCTGGCCATGGGCAGGGACGCGAACCGCACTCCGGTGGCGTTCCGGATGGCGTTGGCCAGCGCGGGCGCTACCGGGTTGAACGGGCTTTCACTCATGGACTTGGCACCGAGCGGGCCGAGCTTGTCGTTGGTATCGGCAAAGTACACCTCGCTCCGCGGCACGTCCGCGAAGGTGGGGATGTGGTACTGCCGCAGGATGTCCGTGGTGACCTTGCCAGCGCGATCCACCACCACTTCCTCGTACAGCGCGGCACCGATGGCCTGGGCAATGCCGCCCTCGATCTGGCCGCGGCACTGCCGGGGGTTGACCACCACACCGGCGTCGGCCGCCTGCACGCTTTGCAGGATCCTCAGTTCTCCGGTCTTCCGGTTCACGGCCACGCGGAAGCCGTGCACGTTGAACGCCACCGACCTCGGGGTTCCACCCCAGCGGCCTTCGGCAGCGAGTTCGACGCCGGCTTCCGCAGCTGCCTGCGCCAGTTCCGACAGTGCCACGGCCGTCCCGTCCACCACCACGGCGTCTCCGTCGAGGACGCAGGCGGAGGCCTGGGTCTGCCGGATGCCCGCGGCAAAGGCGCGGATACGGACAGCCAGTTCCTCTGCCGCAGCAAGGGTGGCTTTTCCGGCCACAACTGTGCCGGCCGAGCCGAACGCGCCGGTATCGTGCTCCACCAGGTCCGTGTCGGACTGCCGCACCGCCACCCGGGCAGCCTCGGTGGACAGGGCGGTGGCGGCAAGCTGGGCGTGGACGGTGGTGGTGCCGTTGCCGAACTCGGCGGTCCCGACGTCGGCCTGGTACGTTCCGTCCGGCAGCAGCCGCAGTCGCGAGTGGGCGAAGTGTCCGCGTGGCGGCACAGTGTCGATCATGGACAGCGCGGCGCCCTCGCCGGTCATCCAGTCCGGTCCCAGCTGGTCCAGCCCGGCCGCCCGGTACCGTTCCAGGCCGCGGTCCAGTGCCCCGCGCACCAGGTCCAGGCACTGGTCCAGCCCGTAGCTGCCGTAGTGCACGTCTTCCTCGGGTTCAGGGTGGGTGGACAGCATGTGGTCGCCTTCGCGCACCATGTTCCGGCGGCGGAACTCGTACGGGTCCATGCCGATGCCGGCGGCGAGTTCGTCCATGGCGGACTCCACCGCGAAAATCATCTGGCTCAGCCCGTAGCCGCGGAAGGCCCCGGCCGGGACCGTGTGGGTATACATGGCGCGGGCGTCCACTTTTTTGTTGTCGCACTTGTACACGGCCAGGGATTCGCCGCAGCCGTGGAACATGACGCCGGGGCCGTGGTTTCCGTAGGCGCCGGTGTTGGTGAGGACGTCCAGCTCAAGGGCAGTGAGGTGGCCGTCCTTGCTGGCCCCGGCCTTGAGCTTGATGGTGAACGGATGCCGCGTGGTGGTGGCGGTGAACTGTTCGGTGCGGGTGAGTTCCAGCTGGACGGGCCGCTTCAGCTTCAGGGCCGCGAGCGCCACGAGGTCCTCGGTGAGGACTTCCTGCTTCCCACCGAAGCCACCGCCCACCCTGCCTGCCACCACATGCACTTTGTCCTCGTCCAGCCCGAATACCCGGCACAGGGTGCGCCGGACCAGGAACGGAACCTGGCTGGAGGTGCGGACCTGGAGCCGGCCTTCGGCATCAACGGAGGCGATGGCCGCGTGGGTTTCGAGCGCCACATGCTGGACCCGCTGGGTTTGGTAGGTCTGTTCGTGGATGAAGTCCGCTTCCGCGAAGCCGCCCGCCACGCTTCCCAGTTCCGAATGCAGCTCCGCCACCACATTGCGGTCCGGCCGGGAGATCCGTGCGGTGGCGCCGTCCTTGTCGCCGTGCACCAGCGGGGCGCCCGGGCGCAGGGCATCCTGCGGCGTGAAGACGGCGGGAAGTTCTTCGTACTCCACCGCGAGCGCCCGGACACCGGCCTCGGCGGCAGCTACGGATTCGGCGGCGACGGCGGCCACGCGCTGCCCGATGAACCGGACCACGTCATCCAGCACGCGGGTATCGTCCGGATCGTCGGTGAAGAGCTCGTGCTGGGCGGTGGAGAAGAGCTGCTCCGGGGCGTCGTCGGAGGTGAAGACAGCCACGACGCCGGGGATCCGGAGGGCAGCGTCCTTGTCGATGGAAACCACCCGTGCGTGGGCGTGCGGTGACCGGAGGATTTTCAGGTGCAGCAGTGCCTGCTGCTGGTCCTGCGGGATGTCCAGTGTGTAGCGGGCCGCGCCGGTGACCACCGCACGGCTGGCGGGGGCGGGGACGTCGTCGCCGAGCTGGCCGGGTTCCGGGTCTGGCTGGCTTGCCCCGGCGATACCCGAGCCTTGACCCTGCGGATCCGGATGCCCCGCGTGGCCGCAGACGGCGTCAGCAATGGCGCGGTAGCCCGTGCAGCGGCAGAGGTTGCCTTTGAGGTTGCGGGGCAGGTTGTCCCGTTGGTCGTCGTCGAACGTGGCGGCTGTCATCACCATGCCGGCGGTGCAGAAGCCGCACTGAAAACCCTGCCGCTCCATGAACTGCTGCTGCACGGGGTGCAGGCCGGGACCGTCGCCGGATGCGGCGGCCAGTCCCTCGATGGTGGTGACCGAGTGCCCCTCGGCGCGGACAGCGGGATAGATACAGCTGTGGACCGGAGTGCCGTCCACGTGGACCGTGCAGGCCCCGCAGTCGCCGCCGTCGCAACCCTTCTTGACGCCCATGTTTCCCTGTTCCCGGAGGAAGGTCCGGAGGCACTGGCCCGGGCGGGGATCCGTTTCGGCCGGTGCGCCGTTAATGTTGATGGCCATGGTCAGGCCCCTTTCGGAAGTGCTGTGGAACCGGCGGCCGGGGTGCTCAGGGGCGGCCAAAAGTCGCCCGAGACGGTGAGGCCCGCCGCTGCTGCGCCCTCAGGTGCTGCCAGTTCGGTACGGATTTCCTCGGCCAGCCGGTAGGTCATGTCCCGGCGCCAGGCAGGGAGGCCGTGGATGTCGTCGTGGTAAAGGTCGGCAGGTATGGCGTCCTCGAGGGCGGCCGCCAGATGGTCGGCGTCCGGGAGAGTGTCGAAGCGCAGCTGCACGGGCCGCTTGGTGGCTGCGGTGACGGTCAGGACCAGGGCGGTGCCGCCGTCGAGCCTTCCAATCAGCAATACCCCGGACCTGCCCAGGTTGCTCAGCGACAGGCGGCGGAAGGCGGTGCGGGATGACAGGGCCGACGCCGGGAGGTGGACGCTGCTGAGCAGCTCGCCCGGTGCCAGGCAGTTTGTGGCGTCCCCAGTCACGAAGTCGGCGATGGGTACGCTGCGGCTGGTGCCGCCGGGGCCCAGGATGGTGGCCACGCCGTCCAGTCCCGCGCACAGCGAGATGACCGGCCCTGCAGGCAGCGAGGTGCACAGGTTGCCGCCCACGGTGGACATGTTCCACACCTTGAAGGAAGCAACGAAGGAGTCGCAGCATGGCCGGACCAGGTCCAGTGCCGGCCAGGGCAGGCCTGCGGCGTCCGGGGATTCCGGGAGGCGGTACAGCTCGGCGATGGTGCAGGTGGCGGCGAGGTCGATCCCGTCGCCGGTGACGGTAACAGGTGCCCAGCCTGCAGCGCCGAGGTCCAGGAGGCGCCTGACCGGCTGGGGCCCGAAGGCGTAGCTGCCGTAGGAGAACAGGACCGTGCCGCCGGCAAGCCAGGCGTCGCCGTCGCGCCACTGTGCGGGGTCCGTGGTGGGGACCACGGCCTCAATGGTGTTCATGTCCATGCGTTCTCCTGCTGGTAAAGGGTGGTGGGCGCCGACGGACCGGCCGTCGAAGCCTGGTCTGGGTGGTGCCCGTGGATGGGCCCGGAACGGTCCCGGAGTGGAATGCCGGTGGCGGCGCGGGTCCGGGCGGCGATGAGCTCGGCCGTGATGGACACGGCCACCTCCGCAGGGGTGACGGCGCCGAGGTCCAGGCCGATGGGTGAATGGAGCTGGGCGATCCGGCCGGGCGGGATGCCCGCACTGAGCAGGTCGTCGACGCGCTGCAGGTGGCTGCGCCGCGATCCCATGGCCCCCACGTAGGCAAGATCGAGGCCGAGGGCCGCTTCCAGGAGCGGACGATCGAACTTGGGGTCGTGGGTGAGGACGGCCGCCACGGTGCGGCTGTCCAGCCTGCCCGCCGCTGCCTCGGCCGCCAGGTACCGGTGCGGCCAGTCCGTGACCACGGCATCCGCGGCGGCGAACCGGGGCTGGCTGGCGAAAGCAGGGCGGGCGTCCACGAGGGTCACGTGGTAGCCCAGGAGCTTGGCGGCGGGGACCAGGGCGGCGCCGAAATCGTTGGCGCCAAACACCAGCATCCGCGGCGGCGCCAGCCGGGATTCCACCAGCAGGGCCGGTCCCCTGGGGCTGCCCGCCGCCCGGTCCGGAAGGCATCCGTCCGGACCGGGCAGCGGAACCAGCCCGGCGCCGCCGGCCCGCAGCAGCGACTGGAGAAGGGCAGGAATTTCCGCCCCTTCACCGGTTCCCGGGGCGGGCAGCAGCGCCGCGAGGTCCGGTGCCGCCGCGCATGCCCTGGCCGGATCCGGCAGGACGACGGCGGCCCCTCCCCCGGCGGCCCCTCCCCCGGCGGCGCCGTCCGAAGGCAGGCGCCGCACCAGAGCAACGGGTTCGCCGGCGCTGCCGCTCGCCAGGTGGATGAGGGCTGCGCGCAGCGGGTGCGGAGTACCGCCTGGCACCGCGGCGGGCACCGGTTCCACGTGGATGTCCAGTTCTCCGCCGCAGGTGAGCCCGGCGGCGAAGGCGTCCGTGGAACTGAAGCCGAAGGTCTTCCGGCGGCTGCCGTCGTCGTCCATGGCTTCCTGCGCCAGCGCCACCACGGCGCCCTCCACGCATCCGCCGGAGAGGCTGCCCAGCACAGCCCCGGACTCTGCAACCAGCATGGAGGTGCCTACCGGCCTGGGCACCGAACCGCCGGCGCCCACAATGGTGGCCACGGCAAACCGTCCGCCCAGGTTGGGCGTCCAGCTGTGGAGGAGGGGAATCAGGTCAAGCATTGCGGTGCTCCTTCTTCCGCGCGGCGGTGGTGTCCATATTGTCGTTCCTCGCAGGTGGTTGGGGAAGGTTGCCGCGGCCGAAGGGCCGCGCGGCGGGTCAGCCGCCCAGCAGGGCGTTGATGGGCCCGCGGGCGAAGTACACCAGGAACCCTGCGCTGACCACCCACATGAGCGGATGGATTTTCTTCGCCTTTCCGGACGCGGCGCCGATGATGGCCCAACTGACGAAGCCCACACCGATGCCGTTGGCGATCGAGTAGCTCAGCGGCATGGTCACGATCGTGAGGAATGCCGGCAGCGCCACCGTGAACTTGGTGAACTTGATCTCGCGGATCTGGGCCATCATCATGGCGCCCACCACCACCAGGGCCGCGGCGGCGACCTCCAGCGGCACCACGCTGGTGAGCGGGGTGAGGAACATCGAGCCCAGGAACAGTACGCCGGTGACCACGGAGGCCAGGCCGGTGCGGGCCCCTTCGCCGATGCCGGCCGCGGAGTCGATGTAGACCGTGTTGGAGGAACCGGACGTGGCACCGCCGGCAACAGCGCCGAAGCCTTCCACGATGAAGGCGGACTTGAGCCGCGGGAACGTTCCGTCCTTGTGTGCGACGCCGGCGCTCTTGGCCAGGCCGGTCATGGTGCCCATGGCGTCGAAGAAGTTGGTGAACACGAGGGTGAAGACCAGCATGGTGGCTGCGAGTCCGCCGATCCTGGCGAACGAACCGAAGAGGTCGAACTGGCCCACCAGGCCCAGGTCCGGAGCTGACACGAGCTGGCCGGACAGGACGGGGGTGTTCAGGTGCCAGCCGCCGGGGTTGGTGGCGCTGGCGGGGCCGATCTTCATGAAGGCTTCAACGACGGCGGCCAGCACGGTGGTGCCGACGATGCCGATGAGCAGGCCGCCCTGGACCTTGCGGGCCACCATGATGCCCATGGCCAGGAGGCCAACGACGAACACGAGCGTGGGTATGGAGGTGATGGAGCCGCCGTCGCCCAACTGGACGGGAGGACCGCCCGCGGTGGGCCGGACGAAGCCGGAGTCCACGAAGCCGATGAAGGCGATGAATAGGCCGATGCCCACGGTGATGGCGGCCTTGAGCTCCTTGGGTACCGCCCGGAAGATGGCGGTCCGGGCGCCGGTGACGCCGAACAGCACAATCAGGATGCCGTTGATCACCACCAGGCCCATGGCTTCAGGCCACGTGACCTCCTGGATCACGGAGACGGCCAGGAAGGAGTTGATGCCGAGGCCGGCTGCGAGGCCGAACGGAAGGTTGGCGATGAGGCCGAAGAGGATGGTCATGACGCCGGCTGTGAGGCCGGTGACTGCCCCCACCTGGGCTGCGGAGAGCCAGCCGCCCGCTACGTCGGTGGGGGCGTTGTCCGCGCTGAAGCCGCCCAGGATCAGGGGGTTCAGGATGACGATGTACGCCATGGTGAAGAACGTGACCAGCCCGCCGCGGAACTCACGGGTCACGGTGGAGCCGCGCCGGGTGATGTGGAAGAAACGGTCAAGGATGTTGTTTGGCGCCGGCGGGGTGCTTCCTTGCCGTCCCCGCCCGGATGCCGTTTGCGTGTCGCGTGCCCCTGTGGGCTCTGCGCTGTTGTCTCCATTCGGGAACAGGGCAGCCTGCTTTTCAGAGGAGTTGTCCAGGATTGTCATGTCAGCCACCGGGCCCTAGTAGTCAATCCTGGATTCGAGCGTGTTCCAGGTGTTGAACGGCTCCAGCGGGGCCGGCGCCTGGGGATCGGCCAGTTCCAGCTTGGAGACCGGCATCAGGGAGTCCCTGTCCTGGTTGTCGAAGTACTCGTAGAAGACGGCGTCGTCGAAGCCCACCGAGGCGGCGTCGTGGCGGTCCGCAGCGAAGACCACGCGCTCCACGCGGGCCCAGAGTGCCGAGGCCAGGCACATGGGGCATGGCTCGCAGCTGGTGTAGAGGACGGCGCCGCTGAGGTCGAAGGTGCCGAGCTCGCGGCAGGCGGTGCGGATGGCGGTGACTTCGGCGTGGGCGGTGGGATCGTTGTCCGCGGTGACGCGGTTGACGCCGTCGAACGTCTTGCCGTCCGCGGTGACGATCATGGCGCCGAAGGGCCCGCCACTGTTGAGGACGTTGGCTGTTGCCAGCCGGATGGATCGGGCCAGGAACTGCTCGGCCGTGACGGTGGTACTCATGATGCGACTTCCTTAGTGCCGGGAAGCCTGAAGCCGCGCAAAGGACCAGAGGAACCAGGTGCGAACGGTTACCAGGCTTCAGCATGTGCTGTGAAGGTTTAGTTGCGCCTGGTAGATAGCTTCCCGGGTTCGGGTGCCCGCCTTTGGCAGAATCGAGATTAGCACCGGTTTGTGGTCCACGCCATAGGTTTCTGGAAATTTAATTTCGCAATGTGAAATCGAGGTTACGTCTTGCTCACAGCCCCGGAGGCCGCCGGTCACATTCCGCGGCCATTGACGCAGGTCACCGCAGTCCCTACGCTGGTGCGGACCCGGACCGCCCGCCGCATGGCAGTTGGCGGCCGGACACCTGGATCAGCAGACAGGGCCTCACTGAGCTGGAACGTGCAGAACTCCGCTCAGACAAGGATGCCTTCCATGACTCTTTCCTCCCCCGCTTTCGCCGCCTCCGATGCCGCCGCCCGGCTCTGGATCCGGAATCCGCTGGCCGCCTTCACTGCCAATTCCCTCGACGCCTCGGGCGGGCTGGTCATCAGCGGCGGCGTCATCAGGGAGGTCCTCGCCGCGGGCCAGCAGCCCTCCGCACCCTGCTCGCAGACGTTCGACGCCGGCAGCCACGTCCTGCTCCCGGGGCTGATCAACACGCACCACCACTTCTACCAAACCCTGACTCGCGCCTGGGGGCCGGTGGCCAACGCTCCGCTGTTCCCCTGGCTGCAGAACCTGTACCCGGTGTGGGCGCGGCTCACGCCGAAGGACCTCGAGCTGGCAGCCACGGTTGCCCTGGCCGAGCTGTTGCTGTCCGGCTGCACCACCGCGGCGGACCACCACTACCTGTTTCCGGCCGGCCTCGAAGACGCTATCGACATCGAGGTGGAGGCGGTCCGCCGGCTGGGCATGCGCGCCACCCTCACCCGAGGGTCCATGACGTTGGGAACGGACGACGGCGGCCTGCCGCCGCAGTCCACGGTGCAGGATCCGGAGGTGGTGCTGGCGGACAGCGAGCGCCTGGTTTCGGAGTATCACGAGCGAGGCGAGGACGCGACGGTCCAGATCGCCCTGGCGCCCTGCTCGCCGTTCTCGGTGACCAAGGAGATCATGGCCGAAAGCTCGGCGCTGGCTGAACGGCTGGACGTCCGGCTCCATACGCACCTGGCCGAGACGCTGGACGAGGAGGACTTCTGCCGGGAACGGTTCGGCCTGCGCACCGTGGACTACCTGGACAGCGTGGGCTGGCTGACGGACCGCGCCTGGCTGGGGCACGGGATCCACTTCAGCGACGATGAGATCACCCGCCTCGGTTCGGCGGGGACCGCCGTCGCGCACTGCCCCACGTCCAATATGCGCCTCGCCTCGGGAACGGCCCGGGTCCTGGAACTGGAGGACGCAGGCGTTCCCGTGGGGCTGGGAGTGGACGGCTCGGCGTCGAACGATGCCTCCAACATGATCCTCGAAGCCCGGCAGGCACTGTACCTGCAGCGCCTCCGCTACGGTGCGGACGTGCCGGTGGAGCGGGCGCTCGGCTGGGCCACGCGGGGCTCGGCGGCGGTACTGGGCCGGAAGGGACTGGGCCAGCTGGCACCCGGGATGCAGGCCGACCTCGCCCTGTTCAAGCTGGACGACCTCCGCTTCTCCGGCAGCCATGACCCCATTGCGGCGCTGCTGCTGTGCGCAGCGGACAGGGCTGACCGGGTGATGGTGGGCGGTCAGTGGCGCGTGGTGGACGGCCGGATCCCCGGACTGGACATCGCCGGGCTGATTGCGGAGCACTCCATGGCAGCACGGAGGCTGGTCAACGGCTGACAGGCTGCAAGCCCGCTGCTAGCGTGGCGCCATGACTCCGTCAAAGACGCCGGCCGAGATCCTGGACATCGAGGGTGTCGAGGTCCGGATCTCGAGCCCGGACAAAGCGGTGTTCCCCGAGCCGGGGCTGACCAAGCTGGACCTGGTGCGGTACTACCTTGCGGTCGCGGAGGGTGCGTTGCGGGGCGCCGGCGGCAGGCCCATGGTGTTGAAGCGGTTCCCGAAGGGCATCGACGCTGAGCCGTTCTTCCAGAAGCGCGTCCCGGAAAACCATCCGCCGTTCATCGACACCACAACCCTGCACTACGCCTCCGGGACGTCGGCAGAAGAAGCAGTCATCCGGGACGCGGCCGGCCTCGCGTGGGTGGTGAATCTCGGCTGCCTGGACCTGAACCCGCACCCGGTCCGCGCCGAGGACCTGGAGCATCCCGACGAGCTGCGGGTGGACCTGGACCCCATGCCGGGCGTGGACTGGTCGCAGATCGTGGACGTCGCCTATGTGGCGCAGGAGGTCCTTGACGACGTGGGGCTGGTGGGCTGGCCGAAGACCAGCGGGTCCCGCGGGCTGCACATCCTGGTGCGCATTGCGCCGGAATGGTCCTACAAGGATGTCCGGCTGGCCGCCGAGACCCTGGCCCGTGAGGTGGAGAACCGGGCCCCGGGCCTGGCCACCGCGCGGTGGTGGAAGGAAGAACGCGGCGAGAGCGTGTTCGTCGACTTCAACCAGAACGCCAAGGACCGCACCGTGGCGTCGGCCTACTCAGTGCGCGCCCTGCCCGACGCAAGGGTGTCCACGCCGCTCACGTGGGACGAGGTCCGTACCGTCCGGCCGGATCGGTTCACGGTTCGCACGGTGCTGGAACGGTTCGCGGAGATCGGCGATCCGCATTCGGGCATTGACGGCGCCGCCGGATCGCTGGACGGGCTGCTGGCGCTGGCGAAGGACCTGGGCCCGGCAGAAAAGGCGCCCCGCGGCGCCAACGGCACCGGGCGCCGGCAATCCCTGATGCCGCTGATCGAGGTGGCGCGCACCAAAACCAAGCCAGAAGCGCTCAAGGCGCTGGACGAATGGAAGTCCAGGCACGCCGTCGTCGTCCAATCCCTGCAGCCGGCGGACATTCTGGTGGACGGGATGCGGGGTTCGAGCTCGCTCTGGTACCGGGTGCGGGTCAACCTGCAGCACGTCCCGGACGCAGACCGGCCGGGCCAGGAAGACCTCATTGCGGACTACGATCCGTGGGCCGGAAAGGAATGGCCCGGCCGCCCAGGGTCCTAGCGCTGCCGGCCGAAGCCCGGGAGGGCGGAAATCCAGCGCGAGAAGCGGCTGGGTTCATGGACGCGGTCCTCCGGAACATAGAAGTCCGGATCGGTGCCGCCGCCGAGGGGGAGGTAGAACTCCGGGACCGTCCGGCCCGCCGTGTCCGCCGGTGCAACTGCCTGGGACTCCTGCTGGTACATCTGATCCACCTCGATTTCTTATTTCGTATTACGGAAAGTAATTTTTGCTATACGAAAAGACTAGGGGGCGCCCTGACGCTGAGTCAATGGTTCCGCGCAGCCGCTTTCGGCCCGTCGGTCACAATCGGATTTTTCAACTTGTGATGTACACCACCGGCTTGCGGGGGTACGCTGTTAGGCAACTCGTGGCGCAGGTCACGTAACCTGGGAGCAGCAGGCAGGGTCGTAATGAGCTGGCATCAATGGATGCCGGCTCTTTTTTGTTGGGTCGGCTCCACCGGAAACGCGCTTGAAATGCGCGCTTAATTTCAGTGATGGAACCTTGGTTCCACTTACCGGAGATTGGGAAAAGACCATGAGCAGCAAGATCATTCTCGGCGAAAACCAGTACGGCAAGGCCGAAGTCCGCGTCGTCAAGATCACCAGGGACACCAACCGCCACGAGATCGAAGACCTGAACGTCACCTCGCAGCTGCGCGGCGACTTCTCCGCGGCCCACCTGGAGGGCGACAACGCCCACGTAGTGGCCACGGATACCCAGAAGAACACCATCTACGCCTTCGCCCGCGACGGCATCGGCTCCCCGGAAGCATTCCTGCTGCGCCTCGGCGAGCACTTCACCTCCAGCTTCGACTGGGTCAACGGTGGCCGCTGGGAAGCCGAGTCTTACTCCTGGAACCGCATCCAGGCCCACGGCAGCGAACACGACCACTCGTTCGTCCGCAACGGCCAGGAAGTCCGCACCGCCGTCCTGGTCCGCGACGGCGCCGACACCCACCTCATCTCGGGACTGAAAGACCTGACCGTCCTGAAGTCCACTGAGTCAGGCTTCGTCGGCTACCCCCGGGACCGCTACACCACCCTCCCGGAAACCACCGACCGCATCCTCGCCACGGACGTTTCCGCCCGCTGGCGCTTCAAGGCCGGCACCGATTTCAGCACCCTTGACTTCAACAAGAGCTACGAGGACGTCAAGGGCCTCCTGCTCGAAGGATTCACCGAGAAGTACTCCCATGCCCTGCAGCAGACCCTGTTCGACATGGGCACCAAGGTCCTGGAGGCCCACAGCGAGATCGACGAGATCAAGTTCTCCATGCCCAACAAGCACCACTTCCTGGTGGACCTGTCCCCCTTCGGGCTGGACAACCCCAACGAAGTGTTCTTCGCAGCCGACCGCCCGTACGGCCTGATCGAAGCCACCGTCCAGCGCGACGACGCCACCGCAGCACCCGCAGCCTGGTCCGGCATCGCCGGCTTCTGCTAAAGCCTGACGCTTTTTGGTGTGGCCGGGCCCGACCCCCAGTGGTTGAGCCCGTCCACACCGACCCACAGCTTCACCTGTTAGCCAGACAACGTTAGCCAGACGATGACGTCTGCCATGAACCAAGAAAGTCTGCCATGAACACCAAGAAGAAACCGGCCGCCGCAGCCGCCGGACACAGCGCCCAGCCAAGCCGCCCGGAAGACCAGCGGCTCCCGCTGGGAAGCACGTTCGCCTACGGCTTCCAGCACGTCCTCACCATGTACGGCGGCATCATCGCCCCGCCCCTGATCATCGGCGCCGCGGCCGGCATGTCCTCACAGGACATCGGCCTGCTCATCGCGGCCTGCCTCTTTGTGGGCGGCCTCGCCACCATCCTCCAAACCATCGGTGTCCCGTTCTTCGGATCCCAGCTTCCCCTGGTCCAGGGCGTATCGTTCGCCGGCGTCTCCACCATGGTGGCGATCGTCCACGGCGGCGGCGGCATCCAGGCCGTCTTCGGGTCGGTCATCGCGGCCTCGCTCATCGGCCTGCTGATCACGCCCCTGTTTTCGAAGATCATCCGCTTCTTCCCGCCCGTGGTAACCGGCACCGTGATCACCACCATCGGCCTGACCCTGATGCCGGTGGCCGCCAACTGGGCCATGGGCGGCAACAGCAAGGCGGACAACTACGGCAGCATGGCCAACATCGGCCTCGCCGCCGCCACCATGGGCATCGTCCTGCTCCTGAGCAAGGTGGGCAGCGCGGCCATCTCCCGGCTTTCGATCCTCCTGGCCATGGTGCTCGGCACCGGCATCGCCTTCGCGTTCGGCATGGCGGACTTCTCCAAGGTGGGCCAGGGCGAAATCGTCGCATTCCCCACCCCGTTCGCCTTCGGCCCGCCCACTTTCGAGATCGCGGCCATCATCTCAATGCTGATCGTCATCCTGGTCACCCTCACCGAAACGTCAGCGGACATCATCGCGGTGGGTGAAATCGTGGGCACCAAGGTGGACTCCAAGCGGATCGGCAACGGCCTCCGCGCGGACATGCTCTCCAGCGCCATCTCCCCGCTGTTCAACTCCTTCACGCAGAGCGCCTTCGCCCAGAACGTGGGCCTGGTGGCCATCACCGGCGTGAAGAGCCGCTTCGTGGTCAGCGCCGGCGGCCTGATCCTGGTGATCCTCGGCCTGCTTCCGGTCCTGGGCCGGGTTGTCGCAGCCGTCCCCACGCCCGTCCTGGGCGGCGCCGGCGTGGTCCTCTTTGGCACCGTGGCAGCCAGCGGCATCCGCACGCTGTCCAAGGTGGAGTACAAGAACAACATGAACCTGATCGTGGTGGCAGCCTCCATCGGGTTCGGCATGATCCCCATCGCCGCACCGTCGTTCTACGACCACTTCCCGTCCTGGTTCAGCACCATCTTCCACTCCGGCATCAGCTCGGCAGCGGTCATGGCCATCCTGCTGAACCTGCTGTTCAACCACCTCAAGGCGGGCAACTCGGACAACCAGTCCGTGTTCGTGGCCGGCACCGAACGCGTGGTGCAGGAACAGGACATCAAGGGCCTGGTGGACGGCGACCGCTTCGAAGGCGGCAAACTCCTCGACTGCGACGGCAAGGAAGTCCGCGTCGAGTCAGCCCAAAAGGCATCGGAGCATTAGCAAAGACGCAGCCAACGACGGCGGCCCGCACCTTTTCGCCAAAGGTGCGGGCCGCCGTCGTCAGTCAGTCAGTTTTGAGGCTTTTGGGTGTGTCAGGTGCGGTTCAACTCGCGGGAGATGGTCTCGGCCGCCTGGCGGAGGACCGGCACGGCTTTGTCGGCGAAGTGCTCGTCCACCCGGGATACCGGCCCGGAGACGGAGATCGCCGTGGGCGTGGGAGCGTTGGGGACGGCCATGGCGAAGCAGCGGACGCCCAGTTCCTGTTCCTCTTCGTCGATGGAGTAGCCACGTTCCCGGATCAGCTTGAGGTCGGCCAGGAGTTCTTCGACGTCGCCGATGCTCTTCACGGTGGGCGTGGGCATTCCGGCACGGGCCACGATGCCGCGGACGGTTTCGTCGTCGAGCTGGGCCAGGATGGCCTTGCCCACGCCGGTGGCATGGGTATGGGCGCGCCGGCCCACCTCGGTGAACATGCGCATCGAGTGGAGCGAGGGCACCTGGGCGACGTAGATGACCATGTCCGAATCCAGTACTGCCATGTTGGAGGTCTCGCCGAGCTGGTCCACCAGGGCCTTCAGCTGGGGACGGGCCACCGCTCCGAGCTGCTTGTTGGCGCCTTCGCCGAGCCGGATCAGCCGCGGGCCCAGGGCGTAGCGGCGGTTGGGCAGCTGGCGGATGTAGCCCAGCGATACCAGGGTCCGCAGCAGGCGGTGGATGGTGGGCAGCGGAAGGTCGGTGGAGGAGGACAACTCACTCAGCGTGACGTCGCCGCCGGCATCCGTGATCAGCTCCAGCAGTTCAAAGACGCGCTCTACCGACTGCACGCCACCGGACGCTTTTTCTGCCATTCCGTTGTCTCCTACGGCTCGGAATCCGACAACTCTTATCCACATCGTGAAAAGAGTGCTTAGAACACCCAACATACATCAAGCGCAGAGTTGCGGGCACGCGCTGGCTCCCACATCCTCCAGTCGCATTCGGAGGGGTTGTATTTCCATCTTGTAGATAATAATATCCATAATACGAAAACATTCGTAGAGAACAGGCTTACCGGAACAGGCCGATGCTCGGCCCCAACAGGAGGACATTCAATGGCGAACCCCAGCCCCGGAAACTCGATCACCCTGCGCGTCGAAGCGCCGTCCAGCTTCAGCGCCACGAGCGAGCTCGCCGCCGCAGTGGGGGCGGCAGGCGCCGCCATCACCGCCCTGGACGTCAGCGAGTCCCACCACGAGACCCTCGTTGTGGACGTCACCTGCAACACCACGGACGACGAGCACGCCGCCCGCGTCAAGGACGCCCTGAACGCGCTCGACGGCGTCACGGTCCAGCACGTCTCGGACCGCACCTTCCTGATGCACCTCGGCGGCAAGCTTGAGGTGGTCCCCAAGGTAGCCCTGCGCAACCGCGACGATCTCTCGCGTGCCTACACCCCCGGCGTCGCCCGCGTCTGCCTGGCCATTGCCGAAGACCCCGCCGCGGCCCGCAACCTGACGGTCAAGCGCAACACCATTGCCGTACTCACCGACGGTTCCGCCGTCCTGGGCCTGGGCAACATCGGCCCTGCCGCCGCCCTCCCCGTCATGGAAGGCAAGGCAGCCCTGTTCAAGCAGTTCGCCAACGTGGACGCCTGGCCGGTCTGCCTGGACACCCAGGACACCGAAGAAATCATCATGATCGCCAAGGCGATGGCCCCGGTGTACGGCGGCATCAACCTTGAGGACATCGCCGCACCGCGTTGCTTCGAGATCGAGAACCGCCTCCGCGAGGAACTGGACATTCCGGTGTTCCACGACGACCAGCACGGCACCGCCATCGTCACCCTCGCCGCCCTGGTCAACGCGCTGCGCGTGGTGGGCAAGACCCTGAGTGAGGTCCGCATCGTCGTCTCCGGCGTCGGCGCCGCGGGCTCGGCCATCATCCAGCTCCTGAAGGCCCAGGGCGCGGAGCACATCGTCGCCGCCGGCCGCTCGGGCGCCATCCACTCCGGCGAAACCTACGGCGACGAACACCGGAGCTGGATTGCCGCGAACACCAATGAGGAAGGCTTCTCCGGCACCCTGCACGAGGCCCTCGTCGGTGCGGACGTCTTCATCGGCGTCAGCGCCCCGCACGTCATCGGCGAGGAGCAGGTAGCCTCCATGGCCGCGGACGCGATCGTGTTCGCCATGGCCAACCCCACACCGGAAATCGACCCCGTCATCGCTTCAAAGCACGCGGCTGTGGTGGCCACCGGGCGCAGCGACTTCCCCAACCAGATCAACAACGTGCTGGCCTTCCCCGGCTTCTTCCGCGGCCTGCTGGATGCCGGAGCCTCGGACATCACGCCCGAAATGCTGGTAGCCGCCGCGGAAGCCATCGCCAGGCGGGTAGCTGACGATGAGCTCAATGCCAGCTACATTATCCCCAGCGTCTTCGATCCCCATGTGGCCGCCGATGTTGCCTCAGCCGTTGCCGCCGCAGCGCACGCCGCCAACGTGGCAACCGCCGCGGTCACGGAACGGGCAGAACCGGAAGCCGCGCTGGCCAACGCCTGATTCACCGCCTGACTTCAGCACAAGTCTTCAGCCTAAGGAAAGGACCAGAAATGGCCATCACTGTCACAGACCCCCTGCCGATCAACCGCGCGGAGGAGATCCTCACCCCCAAGGCGCTGGCGTTCGTGGAGGAACTGCACAACCGGTTCGCCGGCACCCGCAACGAGCTCCTGGCGGCCCGTTCCGCCAAGCGGCAGCGCGTGGCCGACACCGGCAAGCTGGACTTCCTGCCGGAGACGCAGGACGTGCGCGACGGCGACTGGAAGGTTGCGCCCGCGCCTGCGGCCCTGCAGGACCGCCGCGTGGAGATGACAGGACCTGCCTCACCGGCAAAGATGGCCATCAATGCGCTGAACTCGGGCGCCAAGGTGTGGCTGGCGGACCTCGAGGACGCCAGCACACCCACCTGGGGCAACGTCATCGACGCCATCCTGAACCTCCGCGACGCCGCCCAGGGCACCCTCAGCTTCACCTCGGACGAGGGCAAGGAATACAAGCTCCGCACCGACGCGCCGCTCGCCGTAGTGGTGGCCCGCCCGCGCGGCTGGCACATGCAGGAGAAGCACCTCCTGGTCAACGGCGAACCTGCCGTGGGCGCACTGGTGGACTTCGGCCTCCACTTCTTCCACATCGCCAAGCAGCTGGTGCTGAACGGACAGGGCCCGTACTACTACCTGCCGAAGATGGAAAGCCACCTCGAGGCCCGGCTGTGGAACGACGTGTTCGTGTTCGCCCAGGACTTCCTTGGCCTGCACCAGGGCGCCATCCGCGCCACGGTGCTGATCGAGACCATCCCGGCCGCGTTTGAAATGGACGAGATCCTTTACGAGCTCCGGGACCACGCTTCGGGCCTGAACGCCGGCCGCTGGGATTACCTGTTCAGCATCATCAAGTACTTCCGTGACGCCGGCGAGGAGTTCGTCCTCCCGGACCGCGCCTCCGTGGCCATGACCGCGCCCTTCATGCGCGCGTACACCGAGTTGCTGGTCAAGACCTGCCACCGCCGCGGTGCCTTCGCCATGGGCGGCATGGCCGCCGTCATCCCCAACCGCCGCCACCCGGAGGTCACCGCAGCGGCCTTTGAAAAGGTCCGGGCGGACAAGACCCGTGAAGCCAACGACGGGTTCGACGGTTCCTGGGTTGCGCACCCGGACCTGGTGTCCACCTGCCGTGAGGTGTTCGATTCCGTGCTCGGTGACAAGCCGAACCAGGTGGACCGGCAGCGCCCCGACGTTTCGGTCACCGCGGCCGAACTGCTGGATGTCTCCTCCGCCGGGGGCCAGGTCACCGAGGCCGGGCTGCGCCTGAACCTGTACGTCGCGGTGGCTTACACGGCCGTGTGGCTGTCCGGAAACGGCGCAGTTGCCATCCACAACCTCATGGAAGACGCCGCCACCGCCGAGATCTCCCGTTCGCAGGTCTGGCAGCAGATCCGCAACAAGTCCGTCCTCGCCGACACGGGCAACACCGTCACCAAGGACCTGGTGGAGCGGATCCTGGGCGAGGAAACCGAACGGCTCCGCACCGAAGTGGGCGACGAAGCGTTCAGCCGGTACTACCAGCCGGCCAGTGACCTGATCGCTGACATCTGCCTCTCTGACGGCTACACGGACTTCCTCACCACTCCCGCCTACGAGCTGGTGGGCTGAGGCATGGCCGCAACACCCAAACCCTCGCTGTCGGCGGGAGACCTCGCGTCCATCGACGGGCAACTGGCCGCCACCGACCGCCTGCTGGAGCAGAACTACCCCGGCGACGACGGCTCCCGCCAGCCCGTGCACACGGTCTACGTACCCGCGGACCGGTTCACGCCGTCGTTCGCCGCCGACTGGGGCGCCGAGGCCAGGGCCACCGTGGACGCGCACGGCGGCTACGACAAGCTGGGCAGGCTCCTGGGGCAGGAACCCGGCCTCGCCGAAGCGGTGGCCGCACGCGTCGAAGCCAAGCTCGCCAGCGAACCCATCGAGGACCTGCGCCTGGACTTCGAGGACGGTTTCGGGGACAGGGGCGACGACGCCGAGGACGCTGCCGCCGTGGCCGCAGCTTCCGCGGTGGCCCAGGCCGTCGCGGCCGGGTCCGCTCCCCCGTTCATCGGCATCCGCTTCAAATGCTTCGAAGCTGCCACCCGTGCCCGCGGCCTGCGCACCCTGGACCTGTTCGTGTCCGGACTCGCCGCTGCCGGCGAGTTGCCCGAGGGCCTGGTCCTCACCCTGCCCAAGGTCACCACCGTGGCCCAGGTCCGGGCCATGGATTACGCAGTGTCCCGGCTGGAGGACGTCCACTCGCTGCCAGCCGGGCGGCTGCGCTTCGAGGTCCAGGTGGAAACCCCCCAACTGATCCTGGGCCCGGACGGCACCTCCCCGGTGGCGCAGCTGCCGCATGCCGTGCCGGGCCGCATCAGCGGGCTGCACTACGGCACCTACGACTACTCCGCCTCGCTGCAGATCTCCGCCGAATACCAGTCCATGGAGCACCCCGTGGCCGATTTCGCCAAGGAAGTCATGCAGCTGGCCGTTGCCGGCACCGGCATCCGGCTCTCCGACGGGTCCACCAACATCATTCCGGTGGGCGACAACGTGGAGAACGCCTGGCGGCTGCACGGACGGCTGGTCCGCCGGTCCCTGGAACGCGGCTATTACCAGGGCTGGGACCTGCACCCGGCCCAGCTGCCCAGCAGGTTCGCCGCCACCTACGCCTTCTACCGCGAAGGCCTCCCGGCTGCCGCAGCCCGGCTCCGCAACTATGTCGAACGCACCGAAGGCGGCGTCATGGACGAGCCCGCCACCGCCCGTGCCCTGGCCGCCTTCGTCCTCCGCGGCGTCCAGTGCGGCGCAGTAGGTGCCGAAGAGGTCCAGGCGCTTGCCGGCGTCGGGATTCCCCAGCTCACCGCACTGGCGCACCCGCGGCTCGCCACCTCCACCACCTCAGCAAAGGATCTCCTCCATGGGTAAGTACTACTCCCCTACCGGCGGCCTGCCCCCGCAGACGCACCTGACCACCGAACGGGCCATCGTTACCGAGGCCTACACCGTGATCCCCAAGGGCGTCATGACGGATATCGTCACGTCCAACCTGCCGGGTTTCGCGAACACCCGCTCGTGGATCATCGCCCGCCCCATCTCGGGCTTCGCCACCACGTTCTCCCAGCTGATCGTGGAGATCGGCCCCGGCGGCGGAGCGCCCAAGGCCGAGTTCGAAGCCGGCGTCGAAGGCGTCGTGTTCGTGACCCGCGGGCAGGTCAACCTCACCCTCGACGGCGAACTGCACCAGCTCGAGGAAGGCGGCTACGCGTACCTTGCCGCCGGTGCGGAGTGGGGCCTGGAGAACGTTTCGGAGGACGTCGTGTCCTTCCACTGGATCCGCAAGGCGTACGAACGGCTGGAAGGCTTCGAGGCGAAGTCCTTCGTCACCAACGAAAAGGACGTCCAGCCGACGTCCATGCCGGACACCAACGACGCCTGGAAGACCACCCGGTTCACCGATTCCAGCGACCTGGCGCACGACATGCAGGTAAACATCGTGACGTTCCAGCCCGGCGGTGTGATCCCCTTCCCCGAAACCCATGTCATGGAGCACGGCCTGTACGTCCTGGAGGGCAAGGCCATGTACCTGCTCAACAACGACTGGGTGGAGGTCGAGGCGGGAGACTTCATGTGGCTGCGCGCCTTCTGCCCGCAGGCCTGCTATGCCGGCGGCCCGGGCGAGTTCCGCTACCTGCTGTACAAGGACATGAACCGCCAGGTGAAGCTCACCTAAGTACCTCCCCTGGGGGAAAATAAGTCCATGGGTGCGCGCCGGGGCGGCGGATGGATACGGGCGGCCGCTGCCCTGTGCACTGCCCTCCTGATTGGAGCTGCCGGCTGCACCGGCGAACCCCGCCCTCCGGACCCCACGCCGACGGACCCCGACTCGGCTGCCGCTTTCGCCCTTCTTGAAGCCTTCAGCGACCGCATGATCGGCGAAGGTGCACCCGCCGTCCTGATTAATGTCCGGTACGGAGGCAAGGACTGGACGCACGCGGCCGGGGTTCGGAACCTGGAGACCCGTGAACCTGCAACGGCGTCCGACCCCGTCCGCATCGGCGGAATCACCGAATCACTGGTGGCCGTTTCCGTGCTGAAGCTGGTGGCGGAAGGAAAACTCGGCCTCGACGATCCCGTGACCCGCTACCTGCCGGAGTTCGGCAGCGTCCTCCATCCGCCCGGTCCGGTCAGTGTGCGCCAGCTTTTGACCCATGAGTCGGGGGTGCCCGACTTCAGCGATCCACTGCTGGCATCCGGTCCTTGGGATCAGGTCACGGTCCGGAAGGTCAGCCTCGAACAGCAGCTGGCCCTGGCGGCCACCGTCCCGTGGGAGCCGCGGCTGGCACGGATCTTCAACTATTCGCGGACCAACTATGCGGCATTGGCCCTGATCGTCGAACGGCTCCGTGGCCAGGACATCGCACAGGTCCTGGCTACGGACGTAGCGCGTCCGCTGGACCTGGCTGCAACGCGGCTGGGCGGGCCGGCCCTTCCAGGCATGGTCCACGGCTACGTCACGGTGGGCGGCGCGCGGCTGGATGCCAGCTTGCCCGAATGGCAGGCGGAGGCTCCCTCGTCCGGAGCAGTTTCCACCCTGCCTGAGGTGAACCGTTTCTACGCCGCGCTCCTGAAAGGCGAACTGCTCCCGCCGGACAGCGTGACGGCCATGAAGGGCGGCTACCTGCAGTACTACGGCTTTGCGCTGCGCCGCTGGAACAACACCTGCAACAACCGCTTCTACTACGGCCTGCCCGGCGATACCGACGGCTATGGGACCATTGCCATGACCAGCGAGGACGTCAAGACCCAGCTGGCCATGGCGGTGGCTTATCCCCCGGAACCCCCTACCCTGGGGGTCAACCCGTTGATTTCCGAGCTCACGGACGTGTCCCAGGACGCGCTCAACCACCTGTGCTGATCGCGTTCGTGGTGCGGCTCAGGCGCCCGGGTTAAGGACAACCTTGATGCAGCCGTCTTCCTTCTTCTGGAACTTCTCATAGAGTGCCGGTGCCCCGTCCAGGCCCGAGCGGTGGGTGACGAGGTCCATGACGCCCAGCGGATCGGCGTCGTCCTCCACCAGCGGGAGGATGTCATCGGTCCACCGCCGCACGTTGCACTGGCCCATCCGTACCTGGATCTGCTTGTCGAACATGGTGAGCAGCGGCATGGGACTGGCCTGGCCGCCGTAGACGCCGCTGAGGGAGAGCGTTCCGCCGCGCCGGACGGCATCGATAGCCGTGTGCAGTGCGGCGAGGCGGTCAACGCCGGCGGTCTCCATGGCCTTTTGCGCCAGTTTGTCCGGCAGCAGTCCCAGTGCCTGGTGCGCGAATCCGGCCACCGGGGAGCCATGGGCTTCCATGCCGACGGCGTCCACCACCGCGTCAGGGCCCCTCCCGGCGGTCTTCTCCCGCAGTTCGTCCCCGAGGGACTTGGTGTAGTCGAGGGTGTCCACGCCGTGCCGGGCCGCCATGGCGCGGCGTTCCGGGACGGGGTCCACGCCCACCACGTTGAAGCCGCGCTGGACGCCGATCCGGGCGGCGAACTGGCCCACCGGCCCGAGCCCCAGCACTGCAAGGGTGCCGCCGGGCTGCACATCCGCGTATTCCACCGCCTGCCAGGCCGTGGGAAGGATGTCGGAAAGGAACAGGTACCGTTCGTCCGGCAGTTCGGTCCCCACCTTGACGGGTCCGTAATCCGCGTGCGGGACGCGGAGGTACTCGGCCTGCCCGCCCGGCACTGAGCCGTACAGTTCGGAGTAGCCGAAGAGGGCGGCTCCCGAGCCCTTTTCCTTCACCTGGGTGGTTTCGCATTGCGACTGCAGCCCCTGCTTGCACATGAAGCAGGAGCCGCAGGAGATGTTGAACGGGATCACCACGCGGTCACCCTTGCGCAGGTTGGTGACGGCGCTTCCCACTTCTTCCACGATGCCCATGGGTTCGTGGCCGATCACGTCGCCCTTGTGCATGTACGGCCCCAGGACCTCGTACAAGTGAAGGTCGGACCCGCATATCGCCGTGGAGGTGATGCGCACGATCGCATCGGTGGGCTCCTGGATCACGGGGTCGGGTACTTCTTCAACGCTGACTGATCGCTTTCCTTGCCAGGTCAGTGCTTTCACGGTGTTCTCCTTGTCCTCGCGGTCCGGGCCGTGCGCCCTTCATTCGACGCTATCGAATTTCCGGACAAAAAGTAAGCATGCTGATTACTTTCAGTCGCTTGCGGGATCGTCGCCAGGCCTCCCCTGGCATCGGGTAGCATCTGGATACAGTCCACGTAATGCCCCGGGGGGAAGCATTGGAAACTGGCCCATCCGTTGCAACAGCCGAACAAAAACACGCAGCCCTTGCCTACGCAGGCCGCGGCCTCTTCGGCGGCCAAGCGCTGCTTGAGGAACCCGACGACGTCTGCGAACTGCGCGTTGAATCGTGGTTTCCCCAACCCGCCGGAGTAGTGATCGAATTCTGCCTGCAGCGCGGCAACTTCATCGCGATCATGCCCGACAGGATGCAGGTCATCTGGTCGTCCACCGGGACCGGCCAGCTGGGCGGGACCTACCATTTCCGATGGTGGCTGAAGAACCTGAGTCCCATTCAGTGGGTGGCGTTCATCGACTCTTATACGCCGGGCCAGGGGTTCAGCGACCAGCAGATGCGGGGCTTCTTCCGGTACTTCCACCACACCCACACCGCCGTGGACGAAGGCACCGGGTGCAGGTATACCGACACCCTGCGGTTTGCAGGCCCGCTTGGCCCTCGCGTGGACCGCTCGGTGCTGCTGGGGCAGATGCGCAGGACGTTCCAGTCGCGGCATGAACGGATGAACCGGATGCTGTCGGCACTTGTCGACCAGCCCCCGCACTCCTAGCGTAGGAAGGGCCCGCCGGGCTTGCTTCACGAAGACCACGCCAACGGAACGAGGACGCCATGACGCTGTACCAGCCGGAACCGGTCGAGATTTCCACCCGCATGCGGCCCGGCGAATGGACGGAAGCCAGCCTCGAGGAGTTGGTGGCCAGCTACCGGGCCCGGATCGTGGACATGGGTGCCAGCCCGGCCGACGTCGTCACGGACGTTGAGAGGAATGATGACGGTTCCGTGAAGGTGGCCGTGTCCTGGGCCAAACCCGCCGATAACGGCACCGAGAAGGACGCGACAGGCGGCTCTTCCATGGAAACCCCGGGCTAGCTGCCGCGGTTCAGCAGCTTCCCTATGGCGCTGCCGGCCAGGTTCCGCAACAGGTCGGCAGGGTTGTCGTAGACGTCCACCGCGCCGGCGTCCCGGAGCACGTCGGCGCTGATTCCGCCGCAGGTGACCCCCACGGCCGGGATGCCGAGTGCCGTCGCGGCTTTCATGTCCCAGACCGCGTCTCCAACGAAGACAGCATCGGCAGGTTCTACGTCGATCGCTTCCAGGGCAGCAGCCAGGATGTCCGGGGCCGGCTTGCTCTCCTCGGCATCCTTGGAGCTGGTGGCGGCATCGATGAATGCGTCAGCGTCAAGGATTCCCTTCATGACCTGCAGGTCTTTTTCCCGGGCCGATGAGGCCAGGGCGACGGCGAGGCCACCGGCATGGCACTGGGCCAGCAGGTCCTTCGAGCCGTCAAAAGCCCGCAGGGAGGGCCAGTGGGCTGCATACAGTGCGCCGTGGCTGTCCATGATGTCCGCATCGGCGCTGCGGTCCCGGCCCGCGGGCAGTAAGGTGTCCACCAGCCGGTCCCCGCCCATGCCCACGAGGTAGTGGATGGAGGCCATGGGAATGTCGTAGCCGAACTGGCGGAAGGCGCCCCACCAGGAAACGGTGTGGAGGTACGACGAATCAATCAGCGTTCCGTCAACGTCAAAGAGAACCCCCCGGCGGCGTCCACCGGGGGGCGTGTCCTGCTGGCCCATCAGCCCACCGCGGCCCGCCGGGCCTCCGGGGCCTTCTTATGCCGGGCAGCTTCTTCCTTGGGAGTTGCCACCGGCCGGACCCGCTCCCTGATCACCGTTCCGGCACCGTCCAGGCTCTTATCCCGAATCAGGCCCGTCCCTGCAATTTCACGGGCCATGGCCACTCCGGCCACCGCCGCCCGCTTCGTGGGGAAGGTCACCGAGATTGCCATCAGGTGCCCCGCCCCGTCCATCATCCTGACCCTGTAGCCACCGTCAGGGGCATCAACGAGCTCAAAATACCCGGCCATGCGAATCACTCCTCCTCCGTCAGTCACGGCATTGTGCTTGTGGAGCACTCCATGAGGTGTTAGTAAGTCTACTTATCTATTCTGCGAAGGGAAAGTTCAGCCCTGTGCCGGCGCCGCCTCAGCGCCGTCCCGCCGACTCCGGCGGGATAGGGGTGTCACTCCGCCGAACGGTATCCTGATGCAGCTCCAAAGCGCTAGTCACAAGGGCAAAGTGGCTGAACGCCTGCGGGGTGTTGCCCAGCTGCCGGCCGGCCCGGACTGCCCATTCCTCGCTCAGGAGCCCCACGTCGTTGCGCAGCTCCAGGAGCCTCTCGAAAAGTTCGCGCGACTCCTCATGCCGACCCGCGCCGAGCAACGCCTCCACCAGCCAGAACGAGCAGGCGAGGAAGACGCCCTCGCTCCCCGGCAGGCCGTCGTCGCTCTGTTCCGGACGGTAGCGCAGCACGAAGCCGTCCTCGGTCAGCTCGCGCTGGATCGCCTCGATGGTCCCGATGACGCGGGGATCGTCCGGCGGCAGGAAGCCCACGCGCGGGATCAGCAACAGGCTGGCATCAAGTTCCGGGCTGCCGTAGGACTGCACGAAGGTGTTGCGTTCGGCGTCGAATCCGTTGTCCATCACATCCCGGTGGATGGTGTCACGCAGCGCCTCCCACCGTTCAACCGGCCCCGGCAGGCCGGACTCCCTGACGCCCTTCACCATCCGGTCGGCGGCAACCCACGCCATGACCTTCGAGTGGGTGAAGTGCCGGCGAGGTCCGCGCATTTCCCACAGCCCGTTGTCCGGCTGGTCCCAGATGGTCTCCAGGTGGGTCATCAGGGCGCACTGCAGGTCCCAAGAATCGTCCGGATGCTTCAGCAGTGAATTACGGGTCAGCGCCAGGCAGTCCAGCACCTCGCCCCACACATCCAGCTGGAGCTGCTCGGCTGCCGCGTTGCCGATCCGCACGGGCGTCGAGTTCTCGTATCCCCTGAGCCAGGGCAGCTCCAGCTCGGGCAGGCGCCGCTCACCGTGGATGCCGTACATGATCTGCAGGTCAGCAGGGTCCCCGGCCACCGCACGCAGCAGCCATTCCCGCCAGGCCGCTGCCTCGGCGGTGTAGCCGGCGGCCAGGAGCGCCTGCAGCGTCATGGTGGCGTCCCGCAGCCAGCAGTACCTGTAGTCCCAGTTGCGGGGACCGCCTGGCTGTTCGGGCAGGGAGGTGGTCACGGCGGCCACGATGCCGCCGGTTGGTGCATAGGTCAGCGCTTTGAGGGTCACCAGCGAGCGCACCACGGCGTCCTGGTATTCGCCCTGCACCGTGCACTGGGTGGTCCAGCCGCGCCAGAAGGCGAAGGTGGTGTCCAGGACCTTTTCTGCGTCCACGGAGTGCGGACGGCCCACGTGGCTGGGAGCCCACGTGAGGACGAACGGGATGCGCTCCCCGGCGCTGACGGTGAAGTCTCCCACGGTGTGCATGTTCTCGCCGTGCACTTCCGCCGGCGTCACGAAGTAGGCAGCGTCCGGCCCGGCGATGGCGTGGAGCCCATGCTTGTCCCGGCGTACCCACGGAACGATGTGGCCGTAGTCGAACCGAAGGACCAGCTCGCAGTGCATTTTCACGGTGCCGCTGACGCCCTCGACGATCCGCACGATGTCCGCCACGGAGTCCCGTGGCGGCATGAAGTCGATGACGCGCACCGTTCCGTCGGGGGTGTCCCATTCGGTTTCCAGGATCAGGCTTCCGTCCCGGTATCCCCGCCGGGTGCACGGCCCGCCGCTTTCGGGTGCCAGCAGCCAGCGGCCGGCATCGGGTGTGTCAAGCAGCGCACTGAAGCAGGCCGGAGAGTCGAACCTAGGAAGGCACAGCCAGTCGATGGAACCTTCTTTGCTGATCAGCGCCCCGGTTTGAAGGTCGCCTACCACCGCATAATCTTCGATTCGCGCCATGACCTTACCCTGCCACAAACGTGCTCCCCGATCCGGGTAAACCGCAGGGGGCCCGGTGTAGCCTGCAGGGGTGGCAGTCCATATCGGCACCTCAGGCTGGAGCTATGACCACTGGGAAAACGTTCTGTACCCGCCCGGCCTGCCGGCGAAGGACCGGCTGGCCCACTACGTCCCGCAGTTCAGCACCGTGGAGCTGAACGCCAGCTTTTACCGCTGGCCCCGGGACACCACTTTTGCCGGCTGGAACCGCCGCCTGCCCCCGGGCTTCAGCATGTCCGTTAAAGCTCCGCGTGGCCTGACGCACGCGCGGAAGCTGTACCAGCCCGAAGTCTGGGTGGACCGGATTGCCCGCTGCTGGCACGAACTCGGGGACAAGCGGGCGGTACTCCTGGTGCAGCTGCCGCCTCAACTGGAACGGGACGACGCCCGGCTGGATTACTTCCTGGCCGCGGTGCCGGAGTGGATTCGGGTCACCGTGGAATTCCGGCATCCCACCTGGGACTGCCCGGAAGTCCTTGCAATCCTCGAGCGGCACGGCGCCGCCTACTGCATCATGAGCGGAGCCAATCTGCCGTGCCTGCTCCAGACCACTGCCCCGTTCACCTACGTCCGGCTGCACGGGCCTGACCACCAGCACCTCTACGCCGGCTCCTATTCGGACGACGACCTCCACTGGTGGGCGGACAGGATCCGCGGCTGGGCGGCCAACGGGCTGGACGTGTACGCCTATTTCAATAACGACGGCGGCGGGCACGCGGTGCGCAACGCCCGGACCCTGCGCGGCATCCTGGGCGCCTGACGTCATACTGCGCCGCCGGCTCCGGTACGCCCCCACGCAGGCTGCTGCCCTATGGCAGAGTGGAACCATGGACCCGGCGCCGCAGAACCCGACCCAGCCCGCAACCCAGCCCGCTTCCGGGCAGCCGGGACAGATTCCGGTGAGCCGGCCCGAGCTTAGCGGGAACCAGGCCTTCCGCCTGGCCCACCACATCTCTGACGGGTTCAACAGCTTCCGGATCCGGCTCGCCAGGCGCTGGGACTTCGTGCCCCGGACCATTGCCTACCAGGGCTACGGATCCACCAGCCGCGTCCGGGTATTGGGCCGCGTGCTGATGACGCAGAAGCCGCTTCCCGGCAGCAAGGCCGAGCAGGAGGCCAAAAACGCTACCCAGAACGTCCGCGGCTGGCGCGCCTTTACCGGCGTGCCGCTGCAGTTCACCGACGTCGAGATCACCATCGGCGATGTTGTCACCCGTGTGCAGGCGGACCGAGGCGGCCTGGTGGACACCGAGGTGGACGTCCAGTTGTCGCCGGGCTGGCACACAGCGACGCTGCAGGCTGAGGGTACCGAGCCGGCAGAAGCCCTGATCCACGTCATTGCCCCTGACGTGAAGTTCGGCATCGTGTCCGATATTGATGACACCGTGATGGTGACGGCGCTGCCCCGTCCGTTCCTGGCCCTGTGGAACACGTTCGTCCTCAGCGAGCGGGCCCGTATGGCAACGCCGGGGATGGCGGTGCTGCTGGACCGGCTGACCATCGAACACCCCGATGCCCCCGTCATTTACCTCTCCACCGGGCCGTGGAACGCTGCGCCTACCCTGGCCAGGTTCCTGGGCCGCAACATGTACCCGTCCGGCCCGCTGCTGCTGACGGACTGGGGCCTGACGCAGGACCGCTGGTTCCGCAGCGGCCAGGACCACAAACACCGCAACCTGGAACGGCTCAGCAAGGAGTTCCCGGACGTGCGCTGGCTCCTCATCGGGGACAACGGACAGCACGACGAAGCCATCTACTCCGGCTTCGCCTCCGAGAACCCTGACAAGGTGGCGGCCATCGCCATCCGCCAGTTGTCCGTCAGCGAGTCGGTTTTTGCCGGCGGCCACTCCGAGGACGGGGACCACACCGCGTCCAAGGTGCCGTGGATCTACTCCCCCGATGGGGCCGGCATGGCCAAGCAGTTGGGCATGTTGGACCTGCTCTAGGAACCCGCCTCACCTGAAATGTGGCCCTAGGCGGCGTCCTCCGGAATGACGGCCTGGGCGATTGCCGCACTTGCAGCCTGGAACAGGTCCCGCTCTTCGATGAGCTCCTGCAGCCAGAAGTAGGACGCCTTTGGGGTGCGCTCAAGGGTCTCGAAGTCCACGTGCAACAGCCCGAACGGCTGGTTGAAGCCCGCGGACCACTCAAAATTGTCCAGCAGTGACCAGACGTAGTAGCCGCGCAGGTCCACGGACTCCGCTTCGCCCCCGGGAGCGGTGGCGCGCAGGGCCGTCTCAAGGTGGTCCGAGAGGTACTTCAGGCGCCGCTCATCCGGAATGAACCGGGTGTTGGTGGATTTGTCCCGGACGATGATGTCCTCGAAGCTGGCGCCGCCTTCGGTGAGGATGACGGGAGGGAGGTTGGGGTACCGCTCGGCCATTTCCTTCAGCGCCACCCCGATGTACTCGGGCTTCACCGGCCAGCCGTAGGACGTGATATCCGCTTCGGGCCAGGTTTCCACGTGGAACGGCGTGCCGCCGCTGCCTGCCGCGCTCAGGTCGCTGCCCATGGCTTCAGCCATACTGGCCGGGACTGCCCCGCTGCCGGGGCCCACGGCCACCTTGGTGGGCATGTAGTAGTTGAGTCCGTAGAAATCCAGTGGCTGGGAGATCAGCTCCATGTCCTCATCCGGATGGTCGAAGGAGGAGAAGAACTTTGCGGCCCTGATGAGGTCCGGATATTTTCCGGTGAGGACCGGATCCGCATACAGCCGGTTCTGGGCGAGGTCCATGAGCCCGGCGCTGATCCTGTCCAGCGGATTGATGGAGTTGGGGACCATGGGTGAGTAGACGTTGGTCATCCCGATTTCGCCGGGGACCTTGGCGGCACGCAGCGCCTGCACGGCAAGGCCGTGGCCCAGCAGCTGGTGGTGCACGGTGGGGAAGGCACCCAGCATCAGCTCCTTGCCCGGGGAGTGCAGGCCCAGCGTATAGCCGTTGGTGGTGACGGTGGCCGGCTCGTTGATGGTGACCCACCGGGCAACCCGGTCGCCGAATTTTTCCGCGAGGATGGCGGCATACTCCCCCAGCCGGTAGGCGGTGTCACGGTTCATCCAGCCGTCTGCCTCGTCCAGCGCCAGTGGCGTGTCCCAGTGGTAGATGGTGGCCATCGGCGAGATTCCATTGGCCAGGAGCTCGTCGAGGAGCCGGTCGTAGAACGCAAGGCCTGCGCTGTTGGCGGGCCCGCGGCCGGTGGGCTGGATCCTCGGCCAGGCGAAGGAGAACCGGTAGGAGTCCACTCCCAGCTGCTTCATGAGGGCAACGTCCTGCGGCATCCGATGGTAGTGGTCCGTGGCCACCGCATGGCTGTGGTCCTCCACGATCGCGCCGGGCTTGGCGGCGAAAACATCCCAGCCTGCGGGCCCGCGGCCGTCCTCGTCCAGGGCCCCCTCAATCTGGATGGCAGCGGTGGCGACGCCGAGCGTGAACCCCGGGGGAATGATTGCTGCGAGGTCCTTGGCGGAGATGTGCATCGGGCTGCCTTTGTGGTGATCGGCGGATAAGTACGTCTCAGGATGGCACAGCAAAGGCCCCCTGACGAGCAACTGCTGCGGTGCCCGTCAGCGAGCCTGCTGCCGACGGCTACTGGGAGCCGAAGAGGAAATCCTTGGCATGGGCCACTGCCTTCCGGAACGCATCATTGCGCAGCGTGACCAGGTGTTCGGGTTCGCCGTCGGCAGGTTCAAGGTAGGCGGTGTAACCCGGCCTCAGGACCCAGATGTCACCCGCCGGCGGCAGGTAGAAAACGCCGAAGGACCGCTGCTGCCTTTCATCCACGGTCCACACCGGCACCACCGCAAGGGCTGCGCCGGTGGACGGGTTGATCCACTGCGCCCGCGGCACCGGCTCCTCGTGGGCTTCAGGGTCCAGGAAAGGCGCCGTCCCTTTGCCCCACCGCCGTTCAAAGCGCTCATGGAACGCCGGGATCAGGTGTGAATCGTAACGCCGCCACTCGCTCATGCGGCTCTCTCCTTCCTCCTTGTATGTGGTGTTGTGAGTGCGTTGGAAACCTCCCGGTTGCCCGGGGTCAGGCCCACGGCCCGCTCTCCCAACGCACGGGGGTGACGCTGATGATGTCTCCGGGGGTTCCGCCGTTGCCGGGTACCTTTCGGACAGCGACGGGCCGGTCTGTGGACGGCGGATGGCCTGTCGATATGGTCTTGCCCGCCGTTAGAGCCCGCTGCCGGTCATAGGCCGCCCGCCGCGCCGGGTCGCGCAGCACCCCGTAGGCGTCCATGATGCGCAGCAGCTCATCGTCCGGCGCGCACTGGGTGGGATCCGCCGGGCCGACGTCGGGATGGTGGGTGCGCATGAGGCCGCGGTAGGCCCGCGCAATGTCCAGACGGCCGGCGTCGGGCGGCACGTTCAGGATGGCGTAGTAGTCGGGAGGGCCGGCCATCATCGCCCACTCCTTGCAGCTCGTTGGCGGGAAAGGTGTTTCGAGTCTTCGTTCTTACGGTGCAACTTCTATGGTGGCTGATATAGATTTTTTATAGCACCCGTGAAAAACTGAAGCAAGACCGCACCGAGTACCTGGAGGACGCATGGCAGAACCGCAGGACCCGCCTCCCGCGCGGCCCGGTTCCACTGCGGTTTACGCCATTTCGGTAGCGGCCCGGCTCACCGGCACGGGCCAGCAGAACATCCGCCTTTACGAGACCAAGGGCCTGTTGACGCCGGCCCGGACCTCCGGCGGGACGCGGCAGTACAGCGAGGATGACATCGCGGTGCTGCTGCGGATTGGCGAGCTGCTGGAACAGGGCCTGAACCTTGCCGGGGTGGCTATGGTGCTGGAACTTGAGGCTGCGAACCTGAAGCTGCACAGCGCCCTGAAGCGCGCCAGGCAGCGGCCGCCGGGCTGACCAGCCTCAGTCGCGCGGGGTTTCTGCCTTGGACAGCTCCCCCGTGACCCGTTCGCCCGGAACCCTTGCTGTCCGCCAGGTATCCAGGGCAATCACGCCGCCCAGGATCAGCAGCGAGAGCGAAAACGATGCAAGGGTGTCCGTCAGCCAGTGGTAGCCCAGATACAGCCTGCTCACCGACGCCAGCACGATGCCCACACCGGCACCGACGAACCCGAGCACGGTGGCCCGGGTGTTCCTGCGGCGCGAAATGATGAGGAAGGTGCCCACCAGCAGGAAGTCGCAGGCGCCCAGGACGTGGCCGGACGGGAAGGAAAAGGTGTGGTCGATTCCGAAGAGCATCGTGTCCTCCGGCGGGCGGGACCGTTGGACGATGTGGAGGATGATCTGCGAGATGATGACGCCGCTGAGCATGGCTGAAGCCAGGAGGATGGGGCGCCAGGCGTGCTTTGCCGCGAATCCCCACACCACGATGACCACCAGGACGATGATGGGCAGCGCGATGGGGCCGAAGAGAACGGCCAGGAAAATCATGACGGCGGTGAGGGCGCCGGAGCGCTCCGTCAGCAGCCAGTCGCGGACCGGGTTGTCTGCCGCGGACAGGCCGTCCGCCTGCACCACGCTGACCAGGGTGGCGATGAACAGTGCCAGGCCAACCACAGCCAGGATGACCGAGGCACGGTAGAGGCCCCGCCGGTCCTCCGGTTCCACAAAGCGTTCCTCCACGACAAACTTGTCGTGGAAGGCCCGCCAGCGTCCGGTGTTCCTGCCGTCCGCCGTGCGGGACGTTCCGGAGCCTGCTGTTTCGTGCTGTGCCACCGTGGTGTCCGTCCTTGCCGCATGGGCCAATGCCCGGTGAGTAGTGCCTAGGGTGAAGATTATCCCCCGTGATCGCGCCAGCTGTGCCCGGGTTCGAAGCCGAGGAGCCGGCGGGCCTTGTCGATGGACAGCATGGTTTCGTGCTCACCGAGTTCCTTGGTGACCTTGACGGCGGGGAAGACCTCTGCGGCGAGGCTGGCGCTGGACCGGCTCATGACGGTGTCCGCGTTGGCGATGATGAACGCTTCGAACCCGGGTTTTCCGTTCTCGAGTGCTTTCGCAACCGCCTGCGCGCCGTCGCGTCCGTCAATGTAGCCCCAGAGGTTCCACTTGCGGAGCATCGCGTCGGAGTCGAAGGACGGGAACCGCTCGTAGTCTTCGACGTCCATGACGTTGGAGAACCGCAGTCCCACGATGCTGAGGTCCGGGTCCCAGCGGGTCATTTCCACGGCCATCTGCTCTTCAAGCTTCTTGACCAGGGAATACGTGCTTTCGGGCCGGGCCGGGTATTCCTCGTCAACGGGAATGTAGGGCGGGTCGACGTCGAACGGCAGTCCCAGCACCGTCTCGCTGGAGGCGTACACCACCTTCTTGATCCCGGCGCGGCGCGCGGCCTGGAAGACGTTGTAGGTGGACAGCATGTTGTTCTCGAACGTGGCGGCGTCCGGAAGGATGCCCGGCGCCGGGATGGCACCAAGGTGCACCACGGCGTCGAACCCGTCGTGGCGGTCATCCACCCCCAACAAGGCGTCCAGCACCTGGCCGTAGTTGCGCAGGTCCACCACCAGGAGCCCGGGGCTGCGTGTCCCGGCACGGTCCAGGGTCAGGACCTGGTGGCCGTCATCCGTGAGGCGGCGGACCACATGCCGGCCGAGTTTTCCGTTTCCGCCGGTGACGGCAATCTTCATGGGGGTGTCCTTTTCTGGTGGGGCCGGTCAGGTGCGGGGATGGAAAGAGGCCAGGAATTTCTCGACGGCGGCGATCGCCAGGGCGGTGATCTCTCCGGGGTCTCCGGTGCCATCCACGGATACCAACAGTCCGCGGCCCGCATAGGCCGAGACTACTTCATGCGTTTCCGTGTGGTAGAGCTCCAGCCTGCGGCGGAAGACCTCCTCGGTGTCATCCGAGCGGCCCTGTTCCTGTGCCCGCCGGTGCATGCGCTGCTCCAGCTCGGCGTCGGGGGCCAGCAGTTCGATGACCGCATCCAGCGCCCTGCCCTGGTCGGCCAGCATGCTGTCCAGCTCCGCCACCTGCGGCGCCGTACGGGGATAGCCGTCCAGCAGGAAACCGGAACGGACGTCCGTGTCCTGCAGCCGGTCCCTGACGAGCGCATTGGTGAGGTGGTCCGGGACGAAACTTCCACCGTCGAGATATCCCGCGGCCTGGCGGCCAAGTTCCGTTTCCCTGCTCACGTTGCTGCGGAAAATGTCCCCCGTGGAGACGGCCGGAACGTTGAAGTGGCGGGCAAGGTGTTCGGCCTGCGTCCCCTTGCCCGAACCCGGCGGACCGATGATGAGCAGTCTGGTCATGTTCGCGTCCCTCCGGCGAAGTGTCCGTTGGCGTCCGGTTGCCACCGCAGCCGCGGCGACCGCTTCATTCTGCCGGGAACACCCCGTGTCCGCCAGTGGTGGAGATGCGGAAACATGACACTTTCGCCTGCAAAGCCATGTATATACTTCTGGATATCGGTTTAGCAGCAGGCCGTTGGAAAGTTCGTCGATCCAGCGACCTGAACCCCTTCCGGCTTTCCGCCGGCCGGTGTCCATGTTGCCTGGCTCGTTTTGACCTGAGCGAATGGCACCAGAGAATCGTGGCCAGCGAGTCAACAGCTAAGACCGATACATCCATCACTGAACACCTGCACGAGCTGGTCCTCAGCAGCTCCGACGTTGAGGACTTCCTTAATGAACTGGCGCAGGTGTCCGCACGCAATCTTTCCGAACCCGGCGATGAGATTTTGTGCGCCATCGCGCTGCTGCGGCAGCGCAAGCCCGCAACCGTGGCCAGCAGCAGCCCGGAAGCCGCATCGCTCGGCCTCCTCGAGCACCAGTACGCGGAGACGCCCAGCCTGACGGCGTCCGTGGAGAAGGTGACCGTGCATGTGCCGGACCTGGAAAAGGACGGCAGCTGGCCGGAGTACGCCGAGGCCGTCCTCGGCCAGGGCATCCGTTCCGTGCTTGCACTGCCCTTCCGGCTGGAGGGCGAAACCAAGGCCGCCCTGCTCCTGTATTCGCGGCGGCCGCACCGTTTCGAGGGGAGGGCGCTCAAGTTCGCCGAGGATTTCGTCGGCCAGACCTCGCTGGCCCTCCGCCTGGCGGTGCGTTTTGCCCACTACAGCGAGACGGCGGCAAACCTGCGCGCCACCCTTGAATCCCGGACCGTGATCGATATGGCGGTGGGCATCATCATGGCGCAGAACCGGTGCAGCCAGCAGGACGCCTTCGATATCCTCAAGACCGCCTCCAGCACCCGCAATTCCAAACTCCACGAGGTGGCCAGCGCTGTGGTCAACTCCCTGGGCCAGGGGCCGGCGAAGACACACTACGACGGCTAGCCCGGTCACGCTAGACTGATGCCATCTTTTGGCGTGGGGGGCTTCGATGGAACAACAACGTGTCTGCCTTGTGGTGGAGGACAACGACGATATCCGCGGTCTCATCACCGTGGTCCTGACGCGCGCCGGATTTGAGGTGCGGGCAGTGGCGAGCGGTGCCGAGGGCATCGCCGCCGCAGCCGACCCGTCGGTGTCCCTGGTAACGCTGGACCTTGGGCTGCCGGACATGGACGGCCACGTGGTGGCGCGGGCCGTCCGGGCGCTGAGCAAGGCGCCACTGCTGTTCCTGACCGCCCGCTCCGAAGAGGACGACGTCCTGGCCGGGATGGCCTCGGGTGCAGCGGCTTACCTCACCAAGCCCTTCCACCCGCAGGAACTCAAGGACCTGGCCAACAGGCTTTGCCCCGCTGTGCCTGCCCCGGCGGCCTCCAGCCTCGACGCACCCCAGGTTTCACAGGCCAATCACATCAACGGCAAATCCTTCTGCTAACCAGCCTCCGTAGAAATGGGGCATGACATCCCAGCAGACCACCAAACGTAAACCAGGCCGCGTCAGGCGTGCCGTCATCGCCGGGGCCGTAGCCCTCACCCTGTCCGCCGGCGGCGCCACAGCCTGGGCGCTGGACCGGTTCGTGGTCCAGCACGTGGAGATCTCGGACGTCTCCGCGTACGAGGCCAGCCAGGCCGGGACCGCCCAAAGCGGCACTGCCCAGTCCGGCACCACCACGGCTTCCAGCGATGGATCCGGCACCGGCACTGAAGCAGTCACCACGGACACGTCCTACACGTCGGATTCGTCCAACATCAACATCTCCACCGTGACCACCGGCAGCGGCGACAGCACCGTCACTTACTACGTTGCCGACGTGGTGCTCGATGACGCCACCGCCCTGCAGTCCGCCTTCGCCAACGACAGTTTCGGCGAGAACATCACCGAAACCACCTCCGCCATCGCTGAGGCGAACAACGCCATCTTCGCCATCAACGGCGACTACTACGGGTTCCGGGACACCGGCATCGTGATCCGCAACGGCGTGGTGTTCCGCGACGAAGGCGCCCGCCAGGGCCTCGCCTTCTACCGCGACGGCACGGTCAAGGTCTACGACGAAACCAGCACCACCGCCGAACAGTTACTGGCGGACGGCGTCTGGAACACCCTCTCCTTCGGCCCGTCCCTCCTGGACAACGGTGAGGTGGCTTCCGGCATCGAGGACGTGGAGGTGGACACCAACTTCGGCAACCACTCCATCCAGGGTGAGCAGCCGCGCACCGCCGTGGGCATCATCGATGAGAACCACCTGGTGTTCGTGGTGGTGGATGGCCGCAGCCCCGGCTACAGCGCCGGCGTCACCATGACCGGCCTGGCCGAAATCATGCAGGGCCTGGGCGCCACCACCGCGTACAACATCGACGGCGGGGGCTCGTCCACCATGTACTTCAACGGCGGGCTGGTCAACAACCCGCTGGGCGAGAACAAGGAACGCGGCACCTCCGACATCCTTTACATCGCCGGGTAGGCGGCCATGATCATCCTGATCCCGGCCTACGAACCGGACCACCACTTGCCCGCCCTGATCCGCCGGATCCGCGCCGCTGAGCCGTGGACCGCCGTCGTGGTGGTTGATGACGGCAGCGGCCCCGCCTACAAGGACGTGTTCGACGACGTCAACGCCCTGGGGTGCCACGTCATCGGCTACGCACGCAACAGGGGCAAGGGGTTCGCCCTGAAGGCCGGCTTCGGCTTCATCGCGGACAACCTGCCCGGCCATGACGTGGTGTGCGCCGACAGCGACGGCCAGCACACGGTGACGGACATCCTCAGGGTGGCCGGCAAAGTCCATGGGAACGGCAGCGATCCCAGAGGCGCGGCCACCATGGTCCTCGGCAGCAGGAGCTTCACGGGCGATGTGCCTGCCCGCAGCCGCCTCGGCAACACGGCCACCAGGGCACTGTTCACCCTGGCCACCGGCGAGCGCATCCCGGACACCCAAACGGGGCTGCGCGGCTACCCGGCTGCCATGCTCCCGTGGCTCCGGTCCGTCCGCGGCGACCGGTATGAGTACGAGCTGAACCTGCTGCTGGAAGCGAAGAACGCCGGCTACTCCATCCAGTCCCTGGACATCGCCACCGTATACCTGGACCACAACTCCGGTTCCCACTTCCGCCCGCTGGCAGACTCCGTGCGCATCTATGCCCCGCTCCTGAAGTTCCTCGGCTCGTCCTTCGCGGCGTTCCTGGTGGACACCACGGTGTTCCTGCTGCTCACGGTGCTGGTGGATTCGCTGCTCCTGGCCGTGCTGGGGGCCCGGGCGGTGAGTTCCGCGGTGAACTTCCTGGTGAACCGCCATGTGGTGTTCGAACACGGCAGGCAACGCCCGGCCCGGTCCGCGGGGCTCCGCTATTTCAGCCTGGTGGCGGTTCTCCTCGCAGCCAACGTCGCGCTGATCTGGGCCCTTGAAGCCATTGCCGTACCGGCACTGGCGGCCAAGATCCTGGCCGAAATCATGTTGCTCGCCATCAGCTTCTCGGTACAGCAGCGCTGGCTTTTCGCCCGGAAACAAGACCGGCCGGCCTCAGTAGGACCCGCACGCGAAGAGGCCGGGAATGCCGCCGGCAAACCCTCAGCCGAAGCTCATATACCCGGCTAGGTTCCGTCACAGCACCTGCACAGTATGGCCGGGCATCGTAAGAAACAGCCCACCGAAAAACATTCCGGAGAATCCCATGAACCTCATTTTCATCCTCGCCGACCTGGCAGCCATCAGCATCCTCACCTTCGCCCTCTACCTCCGCCGCCACCGCCGGCGCGACCTGGTGGTCTCCTACCTCGGCATGAACGTGGGGGTCCTGGCCGTCGCCACCGCACTGTCCGGTTCGGCGGCCGGCCTGGGACTGGGGCTGGGACTATTCGGCGTCCTGTCCATCATCAGGCTCCGCTCCACCGAACTGGCCCAGCACGAGGTGGCCTACTACTTCTCGGCACTGGCCCTGGGCCTGATCGCCGGGCTTGGCATCGAACCGCTCTGGCTGACCGTTTCGCTGATGGCCCTGATCCTGCTGGTGATGTTCGTGGGCGACCACCCCAAGGTCCTGCCGGCGCACCGCCACCAGACCGTCATTTTGGACCGGGCCATCGCCGAGGACGGGGAGCTGTACGCCCGGCTGGAGGAAGTGCTGCACGGCAAGGTCCACTCCGCCACCATCCAGCAGCTGGACCTGGTCAATGACAAGACCATCGTGGACGTCCGCTACGCCTACTACCCCGCCCCCTACGCCGGCCCTTCCGTCCCGGGAACCCTCACGGGATTTACGACGACGGCGCCCGCCACAGCAGGCACCATCCCCGCCGCTGAGTACATCCCCAGCCCGGAGCAGCTTTCCGGCCACGTCCAGGCAGGCGTGCGATGAACCCCGCGGGCGCCGCCGTCGGGAATCTCCATCTCTTCCCCTCCGTGGGACTGGAGGAACTGAACGCGGAGGCCGCTCTCCAGACCCGCGTTGACCGGAAGTACGTGCTGGCCACCGGGACCGCGCGGCACCTGCTGGCCACCTTCGGGGCGGACATGCGGGTCCTGGAAATGGACGGAGCCCGCAGCTTCGCGTACGACTCCGTCTACTTCGACACCGCCGCCCTGGACAGCTACCTGCTGGCAGCCCACGGCCGGCGCCGCCGCTACAAGATCCGCACGCGGACCTACGTGGACAGCGCCATCAGCTTCCTGGAGGTCAAGACCGAAGGCGCCCGGGAGGCCACCGTCAAAGAACGCATTCCGTACTTGCCCGAGGACCGATCGCGGCTGACGGCTGAGGGGCTGCACTACGTCCGGGAAACCCTGGCCGCCGCGGTGGGGTCCGTCCCCGCCGGAACCCTGGAACCCGTCCTGGAAACGCGGTATCAGCGCACCACCTTCTACCTCCAGGAGTCCGGCAGCCGCGCCACCATTGATACCGGCGTGACGTGGCAGCGGCCGGGCCGGGAACCATGGGTCCTGGACAACGCCGTCATCCTCGAAACCAAATCCGGTTCCACCGCCGGGCCGCTGGACCGGCATCTGTGGGCGGCCGGCGTCAGGCCGTCCCGGATCTCCAAGTTCGCCACCGGGATGGCCGCCCTCCGGCCCGAACTTCCGGCCAATCGCTGGAACCGCACGCTGTCCCGCAGCCTCCCCCTCCGCCCAGCCGCCTGAGAGGCCGCCCCTTCGATCCGCCTGGCTGGGCGCCTGGTTGGCCGCCTGGCCAACAGCACGCTGCCCGGCACACCATCCTGCACGCCTTACCACCCGCTCTCCCCACCCAAGGACACTCCATGAAAAGCCTCCGCACTTACCTTTCCGTCGCCGCTATGGCAGCCGCCATCGGCCTGGCCGGCTGCTCCGTGGCCGGCACGTCCCCCACCGGCGTCACCGGGTCCTCCAGCACCGGTTCCTCCAGCTCGGTCTCCTCCAGCTCGACCGGCACCACCACGGCGGTGTCACTGGACACGCTTGCCCAGGACACCCACTTCGACGGCGACGACCTCACCTGGGATGCCGCCTCCGAAGTAGCCGTAACCTTGGCTGACGGCGCCAGTGCCGTTGCTTCCGGGTCGTCAGCCGGCGTCTCGGTGGACGGCGACACTGTCACCATCAGCGCCGCGGGCACCTACCGACTCAGCGGGTCGCTCACCGACGGCAGGATCGTGGTGGCCGCGGGCGAGGAAGACACCGTCCGCATCATCCTGGACGGCGCCACGCTGGCCAACTCCACGGGATCCCCCTTCGTGGTGAAAAGCGCAGACGAAGCCATCGTCTACCTGGCCGACGGCACCAACAACTCGATCAGCGACGCCGCCACCTACGCCGACCAGGGAACGGACGCCCCCAACGCCGCCCTCTACTCCAAGGCGGACCTCACTCTCGCCGGCCCAGGCACCCTGGCCGTGGACGGCAACTACAACGACGGCATCTCCAGCAAGGACGGGCTTGTCCTGGCCGGCGGCACCGTAACGGTGGACGCGGCAGACGACGGCATCGTGGGCAAGGACTATGCCGTGCTGCTGGACGGCGCCTACCAGGTGACCGCTGCCGACGACGGCTTCAAGTCCGACAACGAGGAGGACGAGGGCCGCGGCTGGGTCCTCATCAATGGCGGCACCCTCGCCGTGACGGCCGGCGACGACGGGGTCAAGGCCTTCAACACCCTCACCATCGCCGCCGGCGACACCACCGTCAAGGAATCCGAGGAGGGCCTGGAGGCCCAGCACATCGTGGTGTCCGGCGGCACCGCCAACATCACCTCCAACGACGACGGCGTGAACGCCTCGGGCGGCAGCAGCACGGCCTCCTCCGGTGCAGGAGCAGGCGGCGGCATGGAAGTGGGCGATTACACCGTGGACATCAGCGGCGGCCTGCTGACCATCAATGCACAGGGCGACGGACTCGACTCCAACGGCAATGCCACCATCTCGGGCGGCACCGTGGTGGTCAACGGCCCCACGAACGACGGGAACGGTGCCCTGGACGTCAACGGCGAACTGGCCGTTACCGGCGGGACCGTGGCCGCTGCAGGCAGCGCAGGCATGGCGGTCACGCCTGGTGAATCGTCCACTCAGTCCGGCGTCCAGGTGACCCTGGGCTCGTCCGTCCCGGCCGGGACCGTCATCCAGATCGCCGACCCGTCCGGGTCCGTGGTGGCAGCGTTCGTCACCACCAAGGCCGCTGCCTCGCTGGTGTACTCCTCAGCGGCGATCACCGCTGGCACCGAATACACCGTCTACACCGGGGGCACGGCAACGGTGAGCGCGGGCCTGGGCGGGGGCTCGCTCGACGGCGCCACGAAGGTGGACACCGTCACCGCCGGCGAATACACGGCGGAGCAGGGCCCCGGCCTCGGGGGCGGCGGCTTCCGCCGGTAAACCCGCAGCTCACGTCCTGCCCATGTCCGGCGACGGCGGTATCCCGCCGTCGCCGGACGTTTTTAACCCAGCCTGGCCAGTCAGCCCTGCTTGGCCAGGAAGCCGAGCAGGGCTTCGTTGACCTCGGCGGCGTGGGTCAGGAGCAGGCCGTGCGGCGCCCCCTCGATTTCCAGGTACTCTGCCTCCGGCAGTGCCTTGGCGAACAGCCGCCCGGTGGAGTCGATGGGCAGGATGTTATCCGCGGTGCCGTGCACGATCAGCGCAGGAACGTCGATCTTGGGGATGTCCTGGCGGAAGTCCGTGATCCAGGTGGGCTGCGCTGCCACGGACGCGGTGGCGCCGGAGCCTGCAGCCACGTTCCAGCTGGCGGTGACGGCCTCCTGGCTGAGGCGGGGTGTGCCCAGGAACGTGTCCGAGTTGTAGAAGTTCTTGAAGAACTCGGTGAAGAACGCATACCGGTCCGCGGTGACGGCTTCCTTCAGCCCGTCGAACACCTCCTGCGGAACGCCTCCGGGGTTGTCGTCGGTCTTGAGCAGGAACGGTTCCAGGGACCCCAGGAAGGCGGCCTTGGCAATGCGCTCCGAACCGTAGGTGCCCAGGTAGCGTGCCACCTCGCCCGTGCCCATGGAGAACCCTACGAGGACGGTGTTGCTGAGGTCCAGCGTTGTCAGCAGGGTGTTGAGGTCCGCCGCGAACGTGTCGTAGTCGTAGCCTTCGGTGGTCTTGCTGGACTTCCCGAAGCCGCGCCGGTCGTAGGTGATCACGCGGTAGCCGGCAGCCAGGAGGGCAGTAGCCTGCCGTTCCCAGGACGCACCGTCCAGCGGGTAGCCGTGGATCAGCACCACCGGCTGGCCGGAGCCGTGGTCCTCGTAGTAGAGCTCGATGTCGGTGCTGTTTTCAGTTCCAACGGTAATGAAAGCCATCGCGGCGAATTCCTTTCGAGACTGATCGGAGCAGGCAGGCGGCATGCCAATACCTGCGCAGTCCCTACTCTAGGACCGCTCCGGCCGTTCTCCTGCAGCCGCGGTGCGGACCTGTCCGCCTACTGGGACGGCTGCGGCAGCTCACAGGTGATCTGCGGGTTGACGCCCATGTAGTTCAGCGGCCCCGCGACGATTGTCACGGCGATGGTGCCTGCTTCTGCGCAGGACCCGGGGGCTCCGCCGAAGTAGCCCCGCTGCCAGGCGGCCACGCCGCCGATGATCAGCCAGATGACGATGAGGGCTCCCACGAATTTCATCTTTCCTCCAAAGGCCGCGCGGCTGTGCGATCCATTATCCGTCGGCGGCGCCCCGGCACCATAGTGCAGGGCATGACCTTTATATGACACTATATGCGCATGAATGCAGATACGAATGGATGCTCGCTGGGAACGGACAGCCAGTACGTGGAGCTGGCCGTGGAGGTCTTTTCCATGCTGGCCGACGCCACGCGGATACGGATCATCCTGGCGCTGCGCGACGGCGAGATGGCCGTGGGTGCACTGGCTGACGTGGTGGGCAAGTCCCCTGCCGCCGTTTCGCAGCACCTGGCGAAAATGCGGCTGGCCCGCATGGTCTCCACGCGCCAGGACGGGACCCGGGTGCTGTACCGGCTGGAGAACGAACATGCCCGGCAGCTCGTGGCCGACGCCATTTTCCAGGCGGAGCACGCACTGGGTGGCGAACCGGCCCACCACAGGCTGCCGGGCAAAGGCGGAGAGGGGCACGCCTCGTGAACGGGCCCGGCCAGCAGGCGGCCCAGCTCACCCACCACGGGCACCAGCACGAACACAGCCACGACCATGACCATGACCATGACCACGGCCACCATCACCACAGCGGCTTCAAGGGCTGGCTGATGGAGCTGTTCGTCCCCCACACGCACGACTCCGCGGATTCGATCGACGACGCGATGGAGGCCAGCACCGAAGGGATCCGTGCCCTGAAAATCAGCCTGTTCGTGTTGCTGGGCACTACCGTGCTGCAGTTCGTGGTGGTGCTGTTCAGCAGTTCCGTGGCGCTGCTCGCGGACACAATCCACAACTTTTCCGATGCCCTGACGGCGGTGCCGCTGTGGATTGCGTTCATCCTGGGCCGGAAGGCGGCCTCCCGCCGCTACACGTTCGGGTTCGGGCGGGCGGAGGACCTGGCCGGGCTCTTCATCGTGGCGGTGGTGGCCCTCTCCGCCGTGGTGGCAGGATGGCAGTCCGTGGACCGGCTGATCCATCCGCAGCCGCTGCAGAACCTGGGCTGGGTGATGGCGGCCGGGCTGATCGGCTTCGCCGGAAACGAGGCCGTGGCGATCTACCGCATCCGGGTAGGCCGCAGAATCGGGTCCGCCGCGTTGGTGGCCGACGGCGTCCATGCCAGGACGGACGGCTTCACGTCCCTGGCTGTGGTGCTGGGTGCCCTTGGCGTCATGCTGGGCTTCCCGCTGGCGGATCCCATCGTAGGCCTGCTGATTTCAGTGGCGATCATGGTGCTGCTGTGGGGAACCGTCCGCAGTATCGGTCGCCGGCTTATGGACGGCATTGAACCTGACCTGGTGTCCCGTGCCGCCGAGGCACTGGAAAGCACTCCGGGAGTTCTTGGGGTGCAGCGCCTGCAGCTGCGCTGGAGCGGCCACCGGCTGCAGGGCACCGCCATCGTGCTGGTGGAGGACGGCAGCCTGTCCTCGGCCCAGGATGTGCTGGACCAGGCGGACCACCGGCTCAGGCACGCCCTGCCGAAGCTGGATGACATGGTCCTCTCACCCGGCAGGCGCGCCTAGAGCCGGCGGCGGTGCTGTGGTCAGGCCTTGGCGGTCTTGCCCGGCAGCGCCAGCTTGAAGATCTTGCCCCAGGTGGATCCGACCTGCTTCAGCAGCGGACCGGTGGTGTACTTCAGGCCGTAGCGCTGGCAGATCTCACGGACCTTGGGGGCGACCTCGGCGTACCGGTTGGAGGGCAGGTCCGGGAAGAGGTGGTGCTCGATCTGGTGCGAGAGGTTACCGGTCATGATGTGCATGAATTTCGATCCGGAGATGTTGGCGGAGCCGATCATCTGGCGGATGTACCAGTCGCCGCGGGTTTCGCCTTCCGCCATTTCCTCCGTGAAGGTGTCCGTGCCTTCAGGGAAGTGGCCGCAGAAGATTACCGCATGGGCCCAGACGTTGCGCACGGCGTTGGCGGTCAGGGTCCCGTAGAGCGCCTGCTTTCCGGAGCCGGTCAGCATGGCGACGGCGGGAGTCGCGGCGTAGTCCTTGGTGAACTGCGTGACCACCTTCTTGCCAAGGGCCTTGAGGTCCTTGAGCAGCGCTTCCTTGGACTTCTTGCCTTCCTTGAACTCGGTCAGTTCGAGGTCGTAGATGGCGATGCCCCACTCGAAGAGGGGTGCAAGGATGGCGTTGTACAGCGGGTTGCCAAGGTTCATCGGCTTCCACGGCTGCTGTTCGTCCATCCGCAGGAGGTTGTATCCGACGTCGTTGTCCTTGCCCACCACGTTGGTCCAGCGGTGGTGCAGGTCGTTGTGGGTGTGCTGCCAGGAGCGCGAGGGGGTGACAAAGTCCCACTCCCAGGTGGTGGAGTGGATGTCCGGGTCCCGCATCCAGTCCCACTGGCCGTGCAGCACGTTGTGGCCGATCTCCATGTTTTCCAGGATTTTGGCCAGGCTCAGCAGGGTAGTGCCGGTGACCCAGGCAGCCTTGTTCTTACCAACCAGCAGGGCCGCACGGCCGGAGATTTCCAGGCCGCGCTGGACCTTGATCACCCGGCGGATGTAGGCGGCGTCTTCCGCGCCCCGCTTGGCCAGGACCTCGTCGCGGATGGCGTCGAGCTCGCGGCCCAGCTCCGCCACCTGTTCGTCCGTCAGGTGGGCAGCCGCAGGCGGCCGTACGGTGGGGCTGCCGGACTCGGCGAGCTTGCCGGGGCGCGTCCTTGAGCTGCCGGCGTTCGTTCCTCCGGTGGAGGCGGCCTTGGTGGGTGAGATGACAGACATTATTCTGCTCCTCAGAGTTCGAGGTTGACGGGTCCGGCGGCTGCCGAGACACACGTTTGGATCAGTTGGCCGGGATCGCCGTGGATTTCCCCGGTGCGGAGGTCGCGGACCTGGCCGGCCAGGAGCGGAGTGAGGCAGCTGTGGCAGATGCCCATCCGGCAGCCGCTGGGCATCAGTACCCCGGCGTCCTCTCCGACGTCCAGGATGGGGGTGTCGCCGTCGGCCTCCACCTCGCGGTCCGAGGCTTCGAAGGTGACCAGGCCGCCGTCGTGCCCCACACCCGCGGCGAAGGTGGTGTTGAACCGTTCGATCATGAGGTTGCCCGCGCTGCCGGCCACCGCAATGTCGGTGCCGGGCGCGGCGGTGGTGAGGGCGGCGCGGTTCCACAGGGCTTCGGCGTCGTCCAGGAAGCTGTCCGGGCCGCAGGCGTAAGCGGCGCGGTCCTTCCAGTCGGGACAGATCTCATCCAGCTGGTTGGTGTTGGAGAAGTCCATCCGGCCCTGCTCGCCGGTGAACCAGTGCGCCAGGCGGAAGTTGGGGAACTGGTCTGCAAGTTCGGCAAGTTCCTCGCGGAACAGGCTGTCCCCCGGCGTGCGGGCGGAATGGACGAGTACGACGTCGGCATCCGGGCGGCGAGGCACCAGCGTACGGATCATGGACATCACCGGAGTGATGCCGCTGCCGGCGGTGACCATCAGCAGAGGCCTGGGGTGCTCGGGCAGGACGAAATCGCCTTGCGGCGGGGCAAGGAACAGGACGTCACCGGGGCGCGTGGTCCGCACCAGCGTGCCGGACACTGCTCCGACGTCCGTCACGGTAATGGCGGGGTCCTTGCCGGCGGCGGCGCTGAGGGAGTAGGAGCGCCAGTGCCGGACGCCGTCCAGCTCGACGCCGATGCGTGCCCACTGGCCGGCCAGGTGCGACTGCCAGCCACGTCCGGGCCGGAAGAAGATGGTGGCCGACTGGGCGGTCTCCTGGACAACCCTGGTGACGACGCCGCGGAGCTGCCGGGCGGAGAAGACCGGGTTGAAGAGGGCCATGATGTCTTCGGGAGCCAAGGGCGTGGTGAGAACCGAAGCTGCTTGGGCCAGCTGTCGTAGCCTGATCATGCAGTCAAGCCTAGGGCGGCGCGAGCCATATTTCTCTCTCTCCGTCATATGACCGTCCTGCAGTCATGCTGGTTGGGGCGCTAAGCCCCCAAGCCGCACCTTAAGGATAACGGCTGGGTCACGGAGATGGTTCCCGCCCGGTCACTGCACGGACGGATTCCAGCCCAGGGATGGTGCAATGTAGCGGGCTACGTTCCCCAAAAGTTTCGCGTTGAACTCCACGCCCAGCTGGTTCGGGACGGTCAGGAGCAGGGTGTCGGCCGCTTGGACCGCGGCATCCGCAGCCAGTTCCTCCGCGAGCCTGTCGGGCTCGCCCACGTAGCTTTTCCCAAACCGCGCCGTAAGCCCGTCGATGATGCCCACCTGGTCCCGGCCGTCGCGGAGGGCGCTGCCGGCGAAGTAGCGGCGGTCTTCGTCGTCCACGATGGGCAGCACGCTGCGGCTGACCGAGATCCTCGGCTGATGCGTGTGGCCGGCCGCCTGCCAGGTATCCCGGAACAGCTGGATCTGTTCCGCCTGGAGTTCGTGGAAGGGCACGCCGGTGTCCTCGGTGAGCAGGGTTGAACTCATCAGGTTCATTCCACGCTCCGCCGCCCAAACGGCCGTTTTACGGGTGCCGGCTCCCCACCAGATCCGTTCCGCCAGGCCGGGCGACTGCGGCTGCACCGGCAGGAGGCCCGTGGCACCACCGGCATAGCGGGGGTCGGCTTCAGCCACTCCCGCCCCCGTGATCGCCTTGCGGAACAGCTCGGTGTGGCGGCGTGCCATGTCGGCGTCGGTTTCGCCGTCCCGGGGCACGTAGCCGAAAGCTGACGCACCCTGGCGGGCTGGCTCGGGTGAGCCCCGGCTGATGCCGAGCTGGAGCCTGCCTCCGCTGATCAGGTCTGTGGCTGCGGCTTCCTCCGCCATGTAGAGGGGGTTCTCATAACGCATGTCAATAACGCCGGTACCAATTTCGATCCGGCGGGTGCGGGCCGCGATGGCAGCAAGGAGCGGAAACGGCGAGGCCTGCTGGCGGGCGAAGTGGTGCACCCGGAAGAAAGCACCGTCCACACCGAGTTCCTCGGCGGCCACGGCCAGTTCGATGCCCTGGACCAGCGCCTCGCCGGCGGTCCTGGTGCGGGAACCCTGGCCGGGTCCCCAATGGCCGAATGAAAGGAATCCTATGCGCTCCATACCTGCCCCAACCTCCGGCTGCCCGGCGGCATTCCCGCGTTGCCGGGATTCCCGGCTGGCATGATGGCCGGGTGGGTATCCCGGAAGAAACTGTCAGCGTCCTCAAGACCATCGTGCTGTTCGTGCTGGCCGCCGTGGCAGAAATCGGCGGGGCGTGGCTGGTGTGGCAGGCGGTCCGGGAAGGCAAGGACTGGTGGTGGGCGGGACTTGGCATCATTGCCCTGGGTGCCTACGGCTTCGTGGCCACCCTCCAGCCGGACGCCCACTTCGGCCGGATCCTGGCAGCCTACGGCGGGGTGTTCGTTGCCGGATCCCTCGCCTGGGGAATGATCTTCGACGGTTTCCGGCCCGACCGGTGGGATGTGGCCGGCTCGGTCATCTGCCTGCTGGGGGTGGCAGTGATCATGTTCGCCCCGCGAAGCGCTGGCTGACCGGGCACAACAGCGGCGTCATCCACTCCGGAATCTATTACACCCCCGGCAGCCTGAAGGCGAGGTTCAGCAAAGCCGGCGCCCAGCAGACCAAAGAGTTCTGCCGGGAGCACGGCATCCCGTACCGCGAGCCCGGGAAGCTGCTGGTGGCCACCACTCCGCTGGAGCTGGAGCGGCTGGCGCAGCTTGAGGACCGTGCGGTGGTCCACGAACTGGCCTGTGAACGGCTGGACGGGCAGGAACTACTCCGGCGCGAGCCGAATGTTACCGGGCTCGGCGCCCTGTTCATTCCCAGCACCGGCATAGTGGACTACCCGGCGGTGGCGCGGAAGCTCGCGCAACTGGTGGAAAAGGCGGGCGGGCAGGTGCGCACGAAGGCCCGCGTCACCGCCATTTCCGAACACACGGACCGTGTGGACGTCCGCACTGAGACCGGGGCGTACTCCTGCCGGCAGCTTGTGGCCTGCGCCGGGCTGCAGTCGGACCGGCTCGCAGAGGCCGCCGGGGTTGATATCGACGTCCAGATCATCCCCTTCCGCGGAGAGTACTTCGAGCTTCCTGCCGAGAAGTCCGGCTACGTCAGCCATCTCATCTACCCCGTCCCGGATCCCGCGTTGCCGTTCCTCGGCGTCCACCTCACCCCCACTGTGCAGGGCACCATCACCGTGGGCCCCAACGCTGTGCTGGGAATGTCCCGGGAGGGCTACCCCAAGTTCTCGGTGGATTTCCGTGATGTGGCCCGCTTCGCGAAGTTCCCCGGGTTGTGGAAGGTGGCCGGCGCCAACGCAGTGACTGCCGTCCGGGAGGTCCGCAATTCCCTGTTCAAGGGCAGCTACCTGCAGGAATGCCGGAAGTACGCCCCCGGGCTGGCCAAGACAGACCTGCTGCCCTACGAGGCCGGGATCAGGGCGCAGGCGGTACGCCGGGACGGCACCCTCATTCACGATTTCCTGCTTGCCGAGACAGACAGGATGATCCACGTCCTGAACGCCCCGTCCCCGGCAGCGACGGCGGCCCTGCCCATCGGGGAACACCTCGCGTCGCAGGCGGCGCAGCGGAGATCCGCGTAGGCAGCAGCCCGCGCCGAGGTCGCGCACAGCGGCGCCGCTAAACTGGCACCGTGACCAACAGCCAGCACGCACCGGGAGACGACGCACCGCCGTCGCGCGGCAAGATCGCCGAACGGCTGCTGCCCGGTGGCGAGGAACCGGACCCCAGGTTCACCCTCGCCAACGAACGGACGTTCCTCGCTTGGATCCGGACCTCCCTGGCCCTGCTGGCCGGCGGCATCGCCATCGAGGCGTTCACCTCGGACCTGTTCCTGGAACCCGTGCGCAAGGGCTTGGCCATCGTGCTGCTCCTGCTGGGCATGCTGCTCAGTGCCGGGGCCGCGCTGAGGTGGCTCCGCGTGGAACGCAGCATGCGGCACAAGGCGCCCCTCCCCCTGCCGCTTATTGTGCCCCTGCTGGCCGGGGCAGGCGCGGTGGCCGCCGCCGTCGTCCTCGTTTTTGTCCTCTGGCGCTGACTCCTGTGGCACCGCAGCTTCCAGCGGGAGATACCCACGGTGATCCGGGCCTGCAGCCGGAACGCACTTCGCTGGCCTGGGGCCGGACCATGCTGGCCCTGGTGACGGCGAGCGCACTCTTCCTGCGTTGGCTGCCGCACCACGGGCTTCCCATCCTGCTGCTGTTCGGGGTTTCTGCCGGGGCGGCCCTGGCCATCTACCTCACGCAGCGCGGGCGGTACGGCGCCAAGTCGCACGGCGTCTCCCGCGAACACGTCGACGCCGACATCACCGCGGTGCTCTGGACGGCTTTCACCGGCATTGCCTTGGGAGTCCTGGGGATCGGTGTGGTGCTCGCCGGGTAACGTGCGGGAAGCCGCCGGCTAGAACATGGGCAGGACGAAGCCGGCCAGCAGCGCCACGGAGCCAATGGCCGTCAGGACACGCCCCAGCACCGAGGCTGTTTTCGCCGTTTCCTCGGGCGGAATGATCTGCCATTGCGTGGGGCGCTTGGGATGGTAGTAAATGGGCAGGGTCTCGCCCACCGCCAGGTCCCTGATGTCGTGGGGCGACATGGGGGCGTTGTGCACCTGGTGCTTACGGTCCAGCCACCTGAAGCCCACACCGGTTTGGTCCGAGTACACCACGGCCTCGGCCACGTCCCAGGGGTGCACGAAGCGTCGCTGGAAGCCCACGTAAAAGAGCAACAGCAAGCCAACGGGCAGGCACATCCACGTCAGCATTTCCAGGATTGGTCCTGCCATATCGAGCACATCGGGCATGACTTTGATGGTACCGCCCGGGGGCTGGTGGCATCAGCACGGACTACGTACGCTGGGGAGACCGGTCCGGACGAAGGGGAAAGCATGAACGACGAAGACATCCTGACGCGTATCCAGGCCCTCGTAGACGAGGAGCATTCACTTCGGGAGGGGCCCGGGGACGGCCAGGCGCCGGACCACGCCAGGCTCCGGCAGGTGGAGATCAGCCTGGACCAGTGCTGGGACCTTCTGCGCCAGCGCCGCGCCAAAAAAGACTCCGGCGAGAACCCCGATGACGCCGAGACCCGTCCCGTCAGCGAGGTGGAGGGCTACAAGCAGTAGCCCTCCACCGGCCCGCCGGCCGGCTTAGCCAATTGGCTCGGGCATTTGCTCCACCACGTAGCTGGCTTCCACTGACAGTCCTGTGACCGGATCGGCCATTTCAACCTTCCAGCTGCGGGCGAACTGGTTCACCCCGCCGTTCATTGCCACTGTTCCGGAAATCAGGACTGTTCCTGGTGCGTTGAGTCCCCGTTCTGAGAGGACTTCGAGCCAGTAGTCCGGCGTCAGCAGCGCCTCCAGTGAGCTGTCCTGGATGAGCGTTTCAGGTGTTTCGCCGTCCCCCACCCACCCCTTGAGCGTGATCTGGTCCAGGTGGTCGCGGACGTTTTCCAGCCACCAGGCGTTCCGGCCCAGAACATCCGGGCTGGCGTTCTTGCTCCACGCCACCCCGTGGACTTCAAGCTCCCGGTCCGTGTGATCGCACGCCACCGTCAGAAGGACGCCCTCGTCGGTAATCACCAGAGCCCATTCCGCTTCCCCTGAGGTGCGGGCGTGCTGGACGCGGACTTCCGTCACCTGCTGGGCGAGGTAGGGGGAAACTGGGTAAAGAGCCGGGGTGGTGTCGGGACCCGGCACTCCCAGTTCCGCCAGTTCCGCGATGTGCGCCTGGACTTCGTCCTGCTCACGCCCAGCGTATCCGGCGTTCAACAGGTGGTTTACCTGCACATTCTTCGTGCTGCCATCGGGGAGTTCAAAGCTGAGAACCGTCATGGTGGGTCCGTCCTTCTCGTAGTGCAGGAAAAAAATTAACAAACCGGAAACCGTAAGGGGTCGCGGATGTACATCCAGTATGCGTAATGTATACATTACATGCCAGCGTGACAGGCGTCACCGTTGAGACCCATGGAGGACAGCATGAGCAAACCCCAACCGGCCAAGGGCGCAGCGTCGCATCCGCCCCAGCCGATCCACCCCAAAGGCCTGTACAAGGCCTTTGCAGCGAGCCTGACCGGCACGGCTCTGGAGTGGTACGACTTCGCCGTCTACTCGGCCGCGGCCGCCGTAGTCTTTCCGATCGTCTTCTTCCCCGCATCCGATCCTCTGACGGGCACTATCCTGGCGTTCTCCACCTACGCGGTGGGCTACGTGTCCCGCCCCGTGGGCGGGATTATCTTCGGCCGCCTCGGCGACCGCATCGGCCGCAAAAAAGTTCTTGTTATCACGCTGATGATCATCGGAGTGGCGACTGTCCTGATTGGAGTCCTCCCCAGCTACGGGAGCATCGGCGTAGCTGCCCCCTTGATCCTGGTCCTGCTCCGGTTCGCCCAGGGAGTGGGCGTTGGCGGCGAATGGGGTGGCGCCGTCCTGCTCTCCAGCGAGTACGGAGATCCGCACCGGCGCGGCTTCTGGGCGTCAGCTGCCCAAGTGGGTCCCCCCGCTGGCAACCTGCTGGCCAACGGAGCTTTGGCGGTGCTCACCCTCGCCCTGTCCGAGGAGCAGTTCCTGAGCTTTGGCTGGCGTGTGGCCTTCCTCGTGTCCGCGTTGCTGGTCGGCTTTGGCCTCTGGATCAGGCTCAAGCTCGAGGACACCCCCATCTTCAAAGCCATCGAGGCGCACGGTGAGCAGCCGCAGGCGCCCATCCGGGAGGTCTTCACCCAGGAACTGCGCCCCCTGATCGCGGCGATACTTTGCCGCGTTGGCCCGGACGTGCTCTATGCGCTCTTTACGGTCTTCACCCTCACCTACGGCATCCAGGCCCTTGGCTATGAACGCAACCAGGTGCTCACCGCCGTGCTGATCGGCTCCGCATTCCAGCTCTTCCTTATTCCCCTCGCAGGCGCCGTCTCCGACCGCTTCAACCGCCGTGCTGTGTACGGGGTGGGCGCAGTTGTGGGCGCCGTGTGGACATTCGTCTTCTTCGGGATCCTGGGAGGAGACAACCAGCCCATGCTGATCATTGGCATTGTCCTGGGCCTGGCTGCCCACTCCTTCATGTACGGACCGCAGGCAGCCTTTATTGTTGAACAGTTTTCCCCGCGCCTCCGTTCGACGGGCAGCTCACTCGCCTACACCTTCGCCGGCGTTATCGGCGGCGCGATTGCACCACTGCTGTTCACAGTGCTCCTGGCCCAGTTCAACAGCTGGGTGCCGGTGGCCATCTACGTTGGGGTGGCTGCTGCCGTGACCGTCGTGGGGCTGGCCCTTGGGCGCGACAACAACACGGTCGAGGACCAGGATTACCGGCTGCTGATGGAGTCCACACCCCGTGAGGGCAGCGGAGCGGGCGTCGGCGGAGCACGCTAGGTTCTTCCGAAGTGTCAGGTGCGCAGGAGGATGTCCCGGGTCACCGCGAGGTGCTCATCGATGGCCTTCTGCGCCCTGGCCGTGTCGCCGGACACCAGGGCGTCAATGATGACCTGGTGTTCGGCGCACACCGCCCTGTGACGGTCACCGGTGCGGAAGAGGGCCGAAACACCAACCAGCACCTGCCGGACATGCAGCTTGCTGTAGGTCTTGGAGATCAGTTCATTCCCGGCAGCATCGATGAGTTGCTGGTGAAAAAGGGTATCGAGGCGAATGAATTCACGGGCGTCCTCTGGCCTTCCAGTATCAGGAATCTCCGACTGCAGGTTGAGCGTTTCCTGCATCAAGGCCGCCGGCACCCGGTGTTCGGCAATGGCAAGCCGGGCAGCGTAGTTTTCCAGCACACCGCGGAGTTCCATGAGTTCGGAAATTTCCCGGCCAGTCACCGCCGGCACATAGGCGCCGCGCTGGGGAATGAGTTCCACGAGTCCGTCCGAGACCAGGAGCAGCAGAGCTTCACGGACGGGGGTCCGGGATACGCCAATCTCGGCCGCGAGCTCAGCTTCGTTGAGGAAGCGCCCCTGCAGCTCCGGATCCACCAGGACGTTCTCACGCAAATGCAAATATGCCTTTTCGCGTCCAGAGGCAGCTGCGCCGGAGTTTTTTCCCATACATTATGTATACAACAGATCGGAGTTCATCCATGCGCCTCGCAGTCGCCCAAATCATCAGCAGCGCCGATACGGCAGCCAACCTGGAGCTCATCCGGGAGTACGCCACGCAGGCCAAGGCGGCCGGCGCGGAGTTGGTGGTCTTCCCCGAAGCCGCGATGCGTGCCTTCGGCCATTCGCTGACCGACATCGCAGAGCCGCTGGACGGCCCCTGGGCGGACAAGGTCCGCACCATTGCCAACGAACTGGACATTGCGATCGTAGCCGGGATGTTCACTCCGGGAAAGGACGGCCGCGTCCGCAACACCCTCCTGGTAACCGGCCCGGGCCTGGACACGTCCTACGACAAGGTGCACTTGTTCGACGCTTTCGGTTTCACCGAGTCCAAGACGGTGGACGCCGGCCAGAGCCCGGTGACGTTTGAGCTAAACGGGACGGTCTTCGGCCTGGCCACCTGCTACGACGTCCGTTTCCCGGCCCTCTTCACGGCAAATGCCCGCGCCGGGGCGCAGGTGAACATCGTCTGCGCGTCCTGGGGTGCCGGCGAAGGTAAAGCAGAGCAGTGGGACCTCCTGGTGCGTGCCCGGGCCCTGGACAGCACCACCTTCGTGGTGGCGTGCGGCCAGGGTGACCCCGAAACCATCGGTGCCGGGCCCGCCGGCAGCGCCCCCACCGGAATCGGCCACAGCGCCGTCATCTCTCCGCTGGGCAGCGCCCCCACCGGAATCGGCCACAGCGCCGTCATCTCTCCGCTGGGCAGCGCCCTGGTTGCGCTGGGCGGAAAGCCGGAACTCGCCGTCGTGGACGTCGATCCCACCATCATCGAGGACGTCCGCACCAAGCTGCCCGTCCTCGCCAACGCCCGCCAGTTCTAGGGGAGATCGCAAAACTCTCCCCCGCCAGCGAACCCCACACGGCGCACCGCATGAGTCCTGCGGTGCGCCGTCGTCGTTTCCACTCTCGCCCCGAAGGGTCCGACGGCGGTGAGTTGCCGTTCACGGGCGGGAAACCTTGACGGATCAGGGCACGACGGCGGGAGCTCACCTTGGGATTCTCCTGTGCACCTTTTGCGGCGGGCCGGCGCAGGTCGCGCAACGTCTGGCGGGACCGCCCCGGTGGGAGTGCGTTTACATTCCTGAAACATTGCTGACACGCGAACTTCACGCAGGCGCGTTTTGTGTAACGCAACGGCAACTTTCCGCAGCATTGGATGAAACACAGGCAACGAAAGATAGACCCCGGGGGAAAGCCGGGGTGGCACATCGCCCCGTTGAATCTCATGCGAAGGGACCACCGGTGGAGATCTCTGCCCAACACGTCTGGCTGCTTATCTCGGCAGCGATGGTACTGCTGATGACCCCGGGGCTCGGTCTCTTCTACGGCGGCATGACCCGTGCCAAGGCCGCGCTGAACATGATCATGATGAGCTTCATTTCCGCGGGCATCGTAGGCGTTGTCTGGGTCCTCTGGGGCTACTCAATGACCACCGGCGACGGTTTCCTGGGCATCTTCGGCAACCCCTTCACCAATTTCGGGCTGCAGAACCTGATGGGCTCCCCGGACCTGATCAAGGCCGGCTACAGCGCAACCTTCGCCATCATCACCGTGGCGCTGATCAGCGGCGCTATTGCAGACCGTGCCAAGTTCAGCGCCTGGGCCGTATTCGTGCCGGTATGGATCACCCTGATCTACTGCCCCCTCGCCTACATGATCTGGGGCGGCGGACTGATGAGCGCCGGCGGTGCAGTGACGGCCATTTTCGGCCAGGTCATCGACTTCGCGGGTGGCGCCGTGGTGGAAATCAGCTCCGGCACAGCCGCCCTGGTGCTCGCCGTCATCGTGGGCCAGCGCCACGGCTTCGCAAAAGACCCCAACCACCGCCCCCACAACCTCCCTTTCATCATGCTGGGTGCAGCCCTGCTGTGGTTCGGCTGGTTCGGATTCAACGGTGGCGCGGCGACCAGCGCCGAACAGGCCGGCCTCATCTGGATCAACACCCTGGTAACTCCGGCCGCAGCAATGCTGAGCTGGCTGGTGACCGAGAAGATCCGCCACGGCCACCCCACTTCCCTGGGGGCCGCCTCCGGCGTAGTGGCCGGCCTCGTGGCGATCACGCCTTCCTGCGCCAACATCAGCCCGGTGGCCGCAATCGGCCTGGGCCTGGTGGCAGGTGCTGCCTGCGCCGTCTTCGTTGACCTCAAGTACCGCTTCGGGCTCGATGACTCCCTGGACGTGGTGGGCGTCCACCTCGGCGCCGGCCTCATCGGCACCCTGGCCCTCGGCTTTATTGCCCTGCCGGCAGCCGGCCAGGGCGGGGGTCTTTTCTACGGCGGGGGTGTGCAGCAGCTCATTGCGCAGACGGCGGCGGTAGTCATCACGCTGCTGGTCTCAGGGCTGGGCACCCTGGTGATCGGCCGCGCCATCAACAAGACCATCGGATTCCGTGTCAGCCACGAAGCCGAGACGGCCGGCGTGGACCTGTCCGAGCACGCCGAGAGCGCCTACGCGTTCAACGAGGTGGGCGCCGACTTCAACCCACTGCGGGCGGTATTCGGCCACATTCCTGCCGGCGGGCACTCCGCAGACGGCCAGGCCGTCGAGGGTTCAGACCGCGAGGTTTCAGGCACCCAGGGCCCGGACCGTCAGGCAAAGGAAGATACTTTCGCCTGACGGCCGCCCGTAGTCCGGCAGCCCCGCCACTAGTCCGCCAGGATTTTGTAGAGCGCGCGCCGGGTCTCGTCCAGCTTCTCGATGGCGGCGGTCCGCTGCTCCTCTGTGACGCCGCTGCGGAACTGGTGGATAACGCCCATCAGTTTGCCGATGCTGTGGTGGAACTCTCGGTCCGATCCTTCCGGGACCGCGTTCCATGCACTGTCCATCTCCTCCGCGTGCCCGGCAACATACTCCCGGCCGGCCTCGGTGAGCGAGAACTCGGTACCGCGGCCTTCACTCATGGCCTCGATCAGCCCTTCGTCCACCAACTGCTGGAGCGTGGGGTAGATGGAGCCCGGGCTTGGTCGCCAGGCTCCTTCGGTCTTTTCGGCGATGGTCTTGATCAGCCCGTAACCATTCGACGGTGACTCCGCCAGGAGCGAGAGGATGGCGGCGCGAACGTCGCCACGGCTGGCCCGCCGCCCCCCACGCCCGAATCCCGGACCGAAACCCGGGCCAAAGCCAGGGCCGAACCCGGGACCAAAACCTGCGCCGAACCCGCCGCCGCCACGGTGACCATGCGGTCCCCGGCGTCCCCTGCCTCGTTCAAACCGGCCCTTTGCGAACTCTGGGCCGGGGAATTTTTCGTCAGAAATGCCTCTCATGATGGCATCCACCTTTCGGTTTTCTTTCTTACGCCGATCTCTTCGGCGATACTTAACGATATGTCGTTAAGTATCGCCGGTCAAGAACTTTTTGTGACCGTATCCTGACCTTCGAAGTTCTGGATCAGCCCATCCCAGCGGCGTAGGCTGGACGCACCTCCAAGCTTGAGGGCTGATAGATGGCGAAGAAGAAGAAGCGCAGAAGCGGTTTCGGCGCCGCTCTGGGACGATTCGTGGGGTTCCTCGCAGCCAGTGCCATGTGTGGCGTGCTGGTGGCCAGCCTGGTTGTCCCGGCAGTTGCGGCAGCCGGAATCGGGGTCAGCAATTCGATCGGATTCTTCGAGGGCCTGCCAAAAGAGCTGACGGTCCAGCCACCGTCGCAATCCACCAGGGTCCTCACCTCCGACGGCCAGCCGATCGCCACGTTCTACGCCGAGAACCGCGTGCGGATTCCACTGGGCCAGATGTCGCCATACATCAAGGACGCCATCATCTCCATTGAGGACAGCAGGTTCTACGAGCACGCTGGAATCGACCCCCAGGGCATCCTCCGCGCAGTGATCGCCAACGTGACGAAAGGGGACCAGCAGGGCGCGTCCACCATCACGCAGCAGTACGTCACCAACGTGGTCAATGAGGCGCGGCTGTCCCAGGACCGGCCGGACGAAGTGGTCCTGAGCGGCCAGAAGGATATGGGCGACAAGCTGCGGGAAATGAGGCTGGCCATCGCCCTGGAAAAGAAGTACAGCAAGGACCAGATCCTCGAGGGGTACCTGAACATCGTCTTCTTCAACAGCGATGCCTATGGTGTCGAGGCGGCGGCACGCTACTTCTTCGGCGCCACCGCAAAAGACCTCACGCTGCCGCAGGCGGCCCTCCTGGCCGGCCTGGTCAACAGCCCCACCTTCTACAACCCGGCCATCAACCCCGAGAACTCGCTGGCCCGCCGCAACCAGGTCCTTGACGAGATGCTCCGGCTGAAGAAAATCACCCAGGGGCAGCATGACGAAGCAAAAGCCACGCCGGTGGAACTCAAGATCACCCCGGAACGCCAGGGCTGCGCCAACGCCGCCATGGCCCCCTACTTCTGCGACTACATCTCCCACCTGATCCTCAATAACCCCGCCTTCGGGCCCCACGAAGTCGAACGCGAGCGCAAGCTGTACCGGGGCGGACTGACGATCGTCACCACTTTGGACAGCAGGCTGCAGGCGGCGGCCCAGGCCCAGGTGGACGGCACAGCGGGCGCAAATCCGGACAAGTGGGGTGCGGCCCTGGTCACTGTACAACCGGGAACGGGCAAGATCCTGGCCATGGCGCAGAACACCGTGTTCCTGCCCGAACCGGGCAAGTTCGATACGCAGCTGAACTTCAACGTGGATGCCCGGGATCCGCAGGGGAATGACCTCAACGGGGCAGGCGGCTTCCAGACCGGTTCCACCATGAAGCCGTTCACCTTCGCCGAGTGGCTCAACGAGGGCAAGTCCCTGACCACCGAAATTGATGCTTCACGACGTGTTTATCCGCTCGGGTTCCCGTGGCGCTCCAGCTGCGGCAAGGTGCTGGGTGCCTATAGCACAGCGCAAAACAACCCCGAGCTGGGTGCGGCGGATGACCTGCAGAATTCGGAGGAGGGCTTCTACCGGAAGATGCCCATCAATTACGGCCTCTACAACTCGATCAATACGGCCACTTTTGCCTCAGCGGCGCAGCTGGATTTCTGCGGCATCCAAAAGATGGTTGACGCAGTGGGCCTGCACAGCGGCCTGGATGGGACACCCATCAACATGCACCAGCTGGGCAACCTCCTCGGAGCCACCGGCGTTGCACCCCTTCACCTGGCCAACGCCTTCGCCACCTTCGCCAACGACGGCCGCTACTGCAACCCCATCGCCCTGCTGGACATCAGGGACGCCACGGGTGGGAAGCTACCCGCCCAAACAACCGAGTGCAGGGATGCCGTGAAGCCGGATGTGGCACGCGGCGTCAACAGCGTCCTTCAGGACGTGCTGGTGAGGGGTTCCGGCTTCTGGATCCAGCCGAAGGTTCACGACAAGTGGCCAACGGCCGCCAAGACCGGCACCTCGAACAACAACGGCGCCACCTGGATTGTGGGGTACACCAGCGGACTGGCCACGGCGTCCTTCTTCGGCGACGCACTCGAAGGGCAGAAACGTGCAGGCCAGAACGTCACCATCAACGGAACGTTCTATCCCCGCCTCGACGGGTACATGATTGCCGGACCGCAGTGGGCCAACTACATGCTCAAGGCAGTCCCGCTGTATCCAGCGGTGCCGTTCCCTGGGCCACCACAGTCGATGATCGGGCCAAGCCCGACGCCCACCCCGGCTCCCAAGCGATAGGACCGCAGGGCTGGCTGCTTAAACCCGCCTCACCCATCAGCCGTTGGTCCGGCCCGGCCGAGCACCTCCACCGCGTTGCGTGTGGCCTCGGCCATGCCAGAGACTGCCACCTTAGGTCCGGATGCGGGTGACATACGGTGGTACGCCGAGTGTTTCGCTTTCTGGCCGGAGGGCTGGTTAGGACGACGGCGGCGGGTCTGTGTCGTGCCCGCGCCTGGGAGGACTGTCGGGTGAGGCACGTGGGTCGAGTGTTTCTGACTATGGGTTCCCGGGAGTGGTGGTGCGGTGGAGTGGTAGGTGTGGCCGGTGGGGGTTTGGAGCTGAACAGTGTGGCGTGCTCCGGGATTGGAGGCTGCTGCAGCTGACCAGCCGGGGTTTTCTTTGGTGTGGTTGCAGGCTTGGCAGAGTCCTTGGCCGTTGGAGGATGTGGTGTCGCCTCCGTGGTGCCAGGGGCTGATGTGGTCGTGATGGCGGATGGGTGCGTCGCAGTACGGGGTGCGGCAGGTGTCGTCACGGATCTGGAGGAAGCGTTTGAGCCCTGCCGGGAAGAGCCGGGCTTTGGAGTCCAAACCGATGAGCTCCCCCGTGCCGGGAGCGGTGTAGAGCCGCCGGACCCAGGCAGCCAGCCCGGAACCGGGCTGATCTCCGGCGACGAGTTCGCGGGCCCATTGGGCCGGGACGATGCCGTACCCGGTGAGCCGGGCCGGCTCGCTGTCGCTTTGGAGGAGGGTCCGGTCGGTCATGACGAGCTGGACCTCAACCCCGCTGACGCCGCCCGGGGTCCCGGTGGTCCGTTCGACGAGGGTATCGGCCATGGCCTGACCCGTCGACCGGCCGTCCCCGGAGGAACGCAGGGTGCCGGCTTCCCTGGTGAGAGCGGCGAAGACCGCCACGCCCTCGGCCACCGGCAGCAGCGCGGTCAGGCGGGCCATGGTGTCCGGCGCCGGGCGCAGGCTGACCGTCCGTCCACCCACCGCGTTGGCGGCCCGCCTGGCCACGGACGCAGGATCCCGCCGGTACGCGGCGGCCTTGACCGCGGAGATGATGGTCCGGTCCCCGGCACCATCAAAGGCACCGGTATCGGCGGCGAGTTCCTCATCCACCCCCGCCCGGTCCTCCACGGACAGGCAGATGGTTTCCTTCACGACCAAGGTGGTGCGCCACTCACTCAACCGCCCGGACCGGAACGCCGCGAACGTGCGGGGCATCCCGGTCAAGGCTTTCGCCAGTCCCAGCAGCCGCCCACCCCGGGACGGGGACTCCCGCCGCGCCAGCGCCACCTGAGCCCCCACCCCGGCACCCTGCTCGCCGGCCGGGACACCGGCAGCAGCCTGCTCCCGCCGCTGCGAAGCATCAAAAGCCACCGTGATTTCGGCCTGCCTCGCTGCCGCCACAGCCTTCACATCCTCCAACTGCCGAAGCTGATCAATCATCCCAGCACCATCACCAGCAACCGGCACCACCGCCAAAATCCCCAACGCATCAACCACGGTAGGGTCACCAACACCCGCGGGACCGGCGGTAGGGGGGACATGGGGAGCCGAGCCAACTGCGGCGGCCCGGGGTGCACCGGCGGGCGCAGGAACCCGGGCACTCGGGGCCTGGACGCCCGCCGGACGGGCGTCAGGAGCAGCCGGAATAGGGGCAATTGAGGCGGGCGCGGAGGTGTCCCTGAAAGCAGACGGCGCAACGGCAACTGCAAACCCCGCCTCCACTGCCGCGCCGCCAACCGTCTCCATGACCAAAGTCTTCCAGCACCCACTGACATTCCCGCCCCCCGCGAAGCCCTATGTGGAAAAGCAATACTTCCGGGACGATCACGGGCACAATGAACGGCGTGGAGAACCTTGAAACAGAGCGGCTGCTTCTCCGGCCCTGGGAGCCCAAGGATGCTGACTTTGTCCTGGATCTATACTCCCGCTGGGAGGTACAGCGCTTCATCGGAAATCCGCCCCGCGTGATGGCGGACCGCAGTGAGGCCGAGGACCGCATCCGGGCGTGGCGGGCCATGGACCATCCGGTCCCGGCGGTCTGGGCCGTGCAGCTGAAAGGGCCAGCCCAACCATCGAACCAGCAAGCAGACCCTGCCCAGCCAAGAATCCCCGGACACAGCCAGCCCGCGCTGGCCGGGACGCTGCTCCTCAAGGCCATCCCGGCGTCGGGCGCTGAACTCCCGCTCCAGCCCTCGGGTGACACGGAGATCGGCTGGCACTTCCACCCGGACCACTGGGGAAAGGGGTACGCCACCGAGGCCGCGGCGGCGGTCCTCAGCTACGCGTTCGCAGGCGGCCTGCCCAAAGTGGTGGCCGTAACCAACCCAGCCAACGCAGCGTCGCAAAGTGTATGCACCAGGATCGGCCTGCTCCACCAAGGGCAGACCAGCAGGTACTACAACGCCCTCTGCGAGCTGTACGAACTGGCCAACCCGGCAGCCTAGCCCGGCCCCTTCCAGAGCCGCTGCCACCAGGAGCGCTCCGGCAAGGGCTCCTCCACCACCTCAGGCGTCCGCGCGGCACGCCTGGCCCGCCACCGCTCCACCTGTTCGTCCACGTCACGGGTCTGTGTGACCACCGGCGGCCCGCCCTGAAGCTGTCGGCGCGCATCAATGACGCGGCGGTTGAAATCCGCCAGAAGGTTGCGGACCTGCTGTTCGGTGTACTGCGCATCCAGCTCAGCGTCCAGCCCCGCATCCTCCGTCCGGAGCAGGATAGCCGGCGGCCCCAGCCCACTGATGTTCTCGCGCTGCAGCAGGCCCTTGACCCACCAGTCGGGATCGTAGGATTCGCCCAGCCCGGGGATCGGCTTGCCGGCGTACTTGAGGTCGTCGAACTTTCCCTGCGCCATCGCGTCCCGGACCAGGTACTCGGCCCGGGCTGAGTCGCTGACTTTGCGGCGCTTCTCCCGTTCCTTGGCGTCAACCGCGTCCAGGGCGGCTTCTTCCTCGGAACTGATGCCCGCCCCACGGTAGGAGCGGACCTCGGCCGCGCGCTCCAGCCGTTTCCGGTATTCCGACGCCCCGCCCATCCGTGTCACCGCCTTGCCTTGGTTGATGCCGTCCTCCCAGTATTTCGAAGCATCCCGCCGGGTTCAACGCCCAGCTGGAACCACGCCAAGAAAACGTTTCCTGAGTGTGGAATACTTCCTCCCATGCCATCACCCTCCAGCGGTTCCCCGTCCGTCCTGCGCGCCGCCCACACGCCGTGGGAAACTCCCCTCACGTTGCCGGCCATGAGCAACACCCTTGACCGGCACCACCGCTACCGCGTCACCAACCGCTACCTTGAGGCCGACGGGCAGCCTGTCCTTCCCGTGTCCGGCGAGCTGCACTACAGCAGGGTGCCGCGGGCACGGTGGGAGGAGCGGCTGCGGCTGATGAAGGCGGGCGGCATCACGGTGGTGGCCACCTACGCATTCTGGATCCACCATGAGCAGACCGAGGGCAAGGTGAGGTTCGACGGCGGCCTGGACGTGGGTGCGTTCGTCCGCCTGTGCGCGGAGATCGGCCTGGACGTGGTGCTGCGCATCGGTCCCTGGTGCCACGGCGAGGTCCGCAACGGCGGTTTCCCGGACTGGGTGCAGGAGGCGCCGGTGCAGCACCGCACCAACGATCCCGCCTACCTGGAACTGGTGAAGGGCTGGTTCGGGCGCCTCGGAGAAGAACTCCACCAACTGACGGGGCCGGACACCAACGTGATGGGCATCCAGCTGGAAAACGAGCTGTATGACCAGCCCGGCCACTTCGTGGAGCTCAAGAAACTGGCCAGGAACGCCGGCCTGACCGCACCCATCTGGACGGCCACGGCCTGGGGTGGCGCGGACCTGCCGGCCGGGGAGGTCCTCCCCCTGTTCGGTGGCTACGGCGACGGGTTCTGGGTGGATGCGGACGCCCCGTGGGATCCCACGTTCCGCGAGCACTACTTCTTCAGCCATGTGTGGGACGATCCGGGCATCGGCGCCGACATCCGCGAGTTCGTGGGTAACGGCGCCGAGGATACAGGCGATACGGGCGGCGGGACTGGCGCAGCGGCTCCTGCACCCCGGACACCCTCGGCCCTGTTCCCGCCGGCCACGTGCGAGCTGGCCGGTGGCATGGCCACGGCCTACCAGCGCCGCCCCTGGCCGCAGGGGCTGGACGTGGCCGCCGTGGCACACAACAAGATCGGCAACGGCTCGGCCTGGCAGGGCTACTACATGTTCGCCGGCGGAATGAACCCTGCCGACGGGCTCCAGGAATCCCAGGAAACCGGCTACCCGAACGACCTGCCCCGGTTCGACTACGACTTCCATGCCCCGATCGGCGCGTCCGGCCGGCTGGCCAGCAGCTTCGCCGCCCTCCGCAAGCAGCACGCTTTCCTGGCAGCCTTCGGCGACCGGCTGGCGCAGATGCCGTCATCCCTCCCCGAGGCCCTGCCGCACGGCATCGAGGACACCACCACCCTTCGCTGGGCGCTCCGGAGCGACGGCACCGCCGGCTTCGTGTTCATCACCTGGCACCAGCCACACCTTCCGCTGGCCACCTACCGCGACGCCCGCTTTGAGATAGCGCTCGACGCCGGCCCGGCCACCTTCCCGGGGCAGCCGGTGGACATCCCGGCGGGCACAGTGGCGCACTGGCCCGTGAACCTCGAGGTGGCCGGCGTGACCATCACTTGGGCAACCGCCTCCCCACTGACATTTCTGGAACCCTCAGCCGAGGACCCGGATTCGCTGCCCACCCTGGTGCTCGCGGCCGAGCCCGGAATCCCCGTGGAACTCTGCTTCGCCGCCGGAACGGAGGTCCATGGCGCTGGAGGATCGGACGCGGCGGGCTCCTACCGAATCCACGGCAGCGAACCCGTAGTGGCCACCGCCCGCTTCGGGGATGCCCGGCTGGACATCCTGGTCCTCCCGGCAGAGGTTGTGGACGCCGCCTGGGTCCTGGGCAGCCCCGTCCAGCGCGAACTGGTCCTTTCCGGCGATCCGGTGTGGCTTGATGGCAGCGGCAACCTGGCGGGCCGGTCCCGGGCCACCCCTGAAGTACTGCGCTACCGCCCGGGGGCACGCTCGTTCGAACCCGCAGCCACACTTTCCACGGTCCAGGAGGTCCCGTCAGTCCAGGCGGCCCCGGCCGTCCTGGCCGCAGGCAGCGTGGACGTGGCCGCGGAGCTGGTCAAGGCGGCCGGCCCTGTCCCCGCAACCTACGGTTCCTCCGCCAACCGGGCCGCGGCGCCGGACCCTGCGGTCATCTCTGAACTGGCCCAGGCACACCGGTTGCCCCTTCCCGGCCAGGCGCTGGCCGGGACGCACACCGAGCTGGAAATCCACTGGGCCGGGGACGTGGCCCGGCTGCTGGTGGACGGCGCGTTGGTGGCCGACAGGTTCTGGGACGGCTCATCGTGGGTCCTTAACGTGTCCGACGCCGGAATTGGGCCCGGCGCCGATGTCACCCTGGAGATCCTGCCGCTTTCCCCCGCCGCCAAGGTGGGGCTCCCCGCCGAGGCGCAGCGGCGGAGGGAAGCGGCGCAGGGCGACCTTGCCGCGCTGGATTCTGTCCGGCTGGTCGGGTGGAACCCCTGGCGGGAGGCCCCGGCGACGTAACCCGCACGGCAGCAGGCCAGTGCACACGGAAGCGGACGACGCCGGGAGGCCCCGGCGTCGTCCGCTTCCTTTTGTTTGCGGCGCAGTCAGCCCGCCGCGTCAGGCGTTGGCGTGCTCGGCGAGGATGCTGTCCATCTGGCCGACGGCCTCCTTGAGGCCTTCTTCCATGCCCATCTGCACCATCTGTTCCAGCTGCTCTTCGGACTCGAAGGCGGAAAGCATGGTCATCCGGGTGCGGTCCCCGAGCTGTTCCAGTGTCACCGTGGCGTGGCTGGTGCCGTGCTCACCGGTGGGCTTGCCGTCGCTGTCCGCGAAGCCGTCGTTGAATTCGAGCTGCTGCGGCGCCTGGATGCTGGTGAACTCCCACCAGCCGTGGAACTTTTCACCCTCGGGGCTGGTCATGTAATAACTGGCTTTGCCGCCGGGCACAAAGTCATGCTGGTAGAACGTTGCCGGGTACGTGGGCGGACCCCACCAGCGCTCCAGCTGCCGGGGGTCCTCGAAGAGTTGCCACACGCGTTCCGCGCCGGCCTCGAACTCGGCAACCAGGGTGAGGCTCAGGGCCTCGAAGTTCTTGTCCGTACTGATGACTGTCATGGCAATGCCTTCCTAACCTTCAGCGAGAATGTCGGCCATCCGGGCGGCGCGTTGCCGCCAGATGTGTTCGTATTCGTCGAGCAGCCGGCGGGCTTTCTGCAGGCCTTCATGATTACCCCGCACAATCTGCTCCCTTCCGCGCTTCTCCTTGGTCACCAGGGAGGCACGCTCCAACACCGCAACATGCTTTTGGACTGCGGCGAAGCTCATGGCGTACAGCGCTGCGAGACCGGAAACCGAGAACTCGCCAACTGTCACCCGGCGAACGATGTCGCGGCGGGTGGAATCGGCGAACGCCTGGAAGAGGCGGTCCAGTTCGGTCTCGCGGAGCTGATCTACAACCATTTGGTTGTACGATAGTCCGCCACTAACGGCGTGTCAATGGTTCTGTATCTTGAGGGGCATGAGCATTTTCCTGGTGGGTGCCGGGCCGGACGCAAAATCTTTCCCTGAAGTGTTTGACAGGTTTGCCGCCGAGGCGGAGCTGAGGGCAGGGCCGGGACGGCGGGCACGCATCGCCGTGGTGGTTCATGACAGCGGGGGCGCCCCGATGACCCGGCTGCCGGATTATGCCGGTCCGCTGCAGGAACGGATTGCCTGCGAGGTGGTTCCCGTCTTGCTCCACGACAGCAGCCCCGCAGATTCCGCGGAGTTCGCCGGTGTGGACGGAGTGGTGGTGGGCGGCGGCATGACTCCTGCCTACCTGCGCGGCGTCGGCAGTGCGTCCCACACGATTATGCAACTGGTGGGAGACGGCGTTCCCTACCTCGGCTTTTCCGCGGGTGCGATGGTGGCGCCGGGACGTGCGCTGATCGGCGGATACCGCGTCAACGGGATCGAGGTTTGCGGCGAGGAGTGTTCCGAGGGCCTGGCTGACCTGGAGTTCCGCCAGGGCCTGGGGATTGCCCCGTTTGCAGTGGACGTCCACGCTGCACAGGCCGGGACGTTGAGCCGGGCCGTGGGCGCCGTGGCGGCCGGGCTGGTGGACCACGCCGTGGCAATCGACGAGGGCACGGCCATCATCCTCGCCGGAGCGGGCGCCGGGGACTACACGGTGATCGGCGCGGGCACCTGCTGGGACATCCGGGGACGCGCTGACCGCGGGCGGGGCCTTGCCGGAGGGTCCGTGGTGGTCACCGCACGGACGGCGGAACCGGCGCGAAACTAACGACGACGGCGCGGGCCGCCCGCCGCCGTCGGACGTCCCTGCCGGGGTGGCCGCCTAGTCGAAGTGGGTCTGGATGGGCCCGCCGGAGAGCTGCGCGATCAGCTCCGTGGCCACATCGCGGAGCTTGCGGTTCCGGTTGCTGGACACCCTGGTGAGGATTTCCATGGCCTCGGCCTGCGAGCAGCGGTTCTGGGCCATGATGACGCCGCAGGCGAGGTTGATGGCTGTCCTGCTTTCCAGCGCCGCCTCAAGATCGTCCGCCCGGTTCTGGGCCGCGTTGAGCCGGACCGAAAGGTGGAAGGTGTTATGCGCCGAGGCCGCGAACCCCAGGGCTTTGGCGTAGACGTCCTCGGTAAACGCGCCCGGCCTGTCAGCGAAGAAGTTCAGTGCCGCGCTTGCGCCGTCGGCGATCCCGAGCGGGACGCCCAACGTACTGTGCACACCGGCTTCGAGCAGCGCCTTGCTGTACGCAGGCCAGCGCTGGTCCGCAGCGACATCTTCAACCAGCACCGGGGACATCTCGCGGATCGCCTCGATGCACGGCCCGTCGCCCAGAGCTTGCTCAAGCCGGTCCAGCTCCACGGCCCTCTCGCTGCTTCCGGCAGCGGTTGCGGGACGACGGCGGACCTTGAGGGTGACCGCACACTCGATCCGGCCGGTGGCGGCCTCGGAGACAGCGGCAGCGGCAATTCCGGACAGGCCGGAAAGAAACTCCACCACGCTTTCGGCGCCCGTGAGGATCTCTTGAAGTTCGTGGACAACGTTGTTGTCAGCCGGATTCGACATGTGCCAATCCTACTGGGACGCGCAATCTGCGGACGTCCTCACCGGCCAAATCGATTGGCATATGCTGGGAGCTATGGCCCACCCGCTTCCCCTTGACGAGCTCAGCATGCTCATTGCACGCATCCGCGGGCTGTTGCTGACGGAGGAGAAGGTGGTGGCTGCTGTCCACTCCCTGGCCCGGGCCGCAAAAGACTCCTTGCCGGGCACCATCGGTGCCGGTGTTTCCCTGCTGGACTCCCGCGGCACCCGCACCAGCAGCGGCTACACGGACAGCATTGTCCAGCAGGCCGATGCCGTTCAGTACCAGCTCGGGGAAGGTCCGTGCCTCACCGCCTGGGCCACCGAAAAGCCAGTGCTGGTCCGCGATGTCCACGGCGAGCACCGCTGGCCGGAATGGCGGCGGGCCGTGCAGCAACTGCCCGTCCGTTCAGTGGTCACCGCTCCCCTGATCGCCGGCAGGGAAGCCATCGGTTCGCTGAAGCTGTACTCCGCCGGCCCCCACACCTACGACGGCTCCAGCGGACGCCTTCTGGAGCTCTTCGCAGCTCCGGCCGCCACCCTCATCGCCCACATCCAGGCAAGCGAAGCTCCGCAGAAGCTCACCGAAGGGCTGCGCCAGTCGCTGTACAGCCGGGACGTGGTGAACCGCGCGTGCGGAGTCCTGATGGAGCGGCAGGGTGTTCCGCATGACGCTGCCCTGCGGCAACTCATCAAGGATGCCAGGGACCAGGGCGCCACCCTGCAGCAGGTGAGCGAGGCAGTCCTTTCCGGGCCACCGGCACCGCGAGGCTAGGAACGGCATGGGCTTCGATCCAAACGAACCTGAACAGCGCCGGCGCCTCCGCGCCGCGATGAAGGCGGCGGACATCCCGTTGCCTGAACTGTGGCTGAAATACTTCAGCCTGTCCGGCGATGCCGGCGAATACGAGGTGGAAGCCTACCTACAGGGGCTCCTGTCACTCCCGGCCATCCAGCGCGACCTGCTGGCGCTGGCCGCCAACGAACTGATCGACGATCTTCCGCGGCCCCGCGCGCCCTACTCCGACGACTTCGAGCCGGAAGCCGCCGGCCCCACGGACGCTGACACCGCGCAGGAGTCCGGCAGCGGTGGGGACGACCCCGGCAGCGGCCCCGACGGCATGGCCCAGGCCCCCGACGCCTAGGGTCTCCGCTCTCCCCCGGATACCGCAATACCCGGGGCAGGCGTAGTGTCGAAAGTAGGAGATTTTCAGGTTCATCACCGAGCCCAGGGGGTCGAATACCAGGGGCTGTCCACAATCGAGTGACAGCCGGCAGTTGCGGGTGCCGCCCGTGGCGCGATTCTGAATAGAGGCCTTCATGGCCCGGTACGACGCATTGACCACTGCCGATGAGTATCAGGACCTCCTCCTTAAGAGCCCCGGATTCACCGAATTCCTCCTGGGACTGGCCACCATCTCCGCCTCACAGCTTGGCGCCGGCAGCATAACGGTTGACTGCACCATCACCGTGGAGCGCGATGGCGCGCCCGCCACGGTTGCCAGCAGCAGCGAGAGGGGCCGCCTGCTGGATGAGACCCAGTACTCGTTCGACGCCGGGCCGTGCCTGAGTGCCCTGCGGCACCAGCGCGCCGTCCTGATCCACGACCTCGGCCACGACGAACGCTGGGGACACTACATGGAGGCCATCGCGGACGTGGGCATCCATTCGGTCCTGGCCTTCCCCATCCTTACCGATCCGTCGTCCCGGGCGGCGCTGAATTGCTACGCGGAGAGCCCTTTCGCCTTCGACGAGGCTGCCGTGAACCTGATTGAGGAGCAGGCCGCGTCCATGTCCCGGATCCTTCGCCTGGCATTGCGGCTGCACGGGCCGGAGGTGTTCCCGGACGGCCTGAGGGCGGAACTGAGGTCACGCGCCATGGTGGATGCGGCCCTCGCCTTGGTCATGATTCAAAACCGCAGTGGCCGGGAGGCCGCGATGGGACTCCTGCAGGCGGCCGCCAGTTCAACCAACCGGAAGCTCAGGGACGTAGCCGGAGACATCCTGGACACAGGAGGCCTCTCCGTCCACACCGACTGACCGGTGTGATGAGTTTCACCTGCAATATTCGGCCATCTGGTTGGGCGGCCCCCGCCGTCCTGTGCACTATGGAAGGGCGGGGCTGGAGATTATCCGGCCCCCAACCCACCTGGTGAAGCGATGATGCGCACCGGTGCGCCCCCGGCCGCCGACGCCTCAGAGCTCGATCAGGCCGTTTTCCCGGCCGCTGGCCGGGCCTGCCATTGAAAGTTCAAAACCGTGACTCCCATGCCCTTGGTTGGGCCCGGTGTGATTGGTCACACCGCGGCCAAACCGGTTGCCATCTCCGGCGACGGCATGCACCATGGAGAAACGGGAATGCGCTTTCCAACCTAGTTGCCTCACCGACGAGGACCCGGCCTGCTCAGCCAGGCCGCCCACCGCAAGAAATGGAAGTTGAATAATGACGTTCGATGCCACTCACTCCGTAACCCTGAAGATCTGGGACAAGGCAGCCCTCCACCACACCCTTGATGCTGCCATCAGCGATCTCTCCTCCCGCCACAACACCACCACCTGCCAGGTGGCCGTGACCTGCAGTGGCCCCAACACCTTCACGCTGAGCCTGCGCAACAGCGGCGCCCTGGCCACCGCCTAGGCAACCAGCACCGCACGGAAGCGGACGACGACGGGCCCCCCGTCGTCGTCCGCTTTCTTTTTGGCCGGCCTCCGGCAGCAGGCGTCCAACCGAGCAGGCGTCCAGTAGAGTCGTGGCAACACCCGCGACCCAAAGGTTTGGAAGATGCAGCCTGGCGGTAAATCCATGCGTATGCCCTCGTCGGATCCCGAAGCCGAGCAGGCTGGGCCGGCACCCGTCCGGGCCAGGCTGGCCGTTGTTCCGGCGGCGATGCTGTCGGCCGCAGGATTCCTCCTTTTCGCCCGCGAAGACCGGATCACCGGGTTCATCCTCCTGGCGGCCGCCCTCGCCCTGGCGGGATTCCTGAGCCGGAAGCTGCTGACCGATCTGTCCCTGATCGCCGTGGGACTGACCGCCATGAGCCTGGTACCCATCACCACCGACATCAGCACTGAGCACATGGCCGTCATGGGGACCGCCATGGTTGTGGCGGTGGGCATCCCATACGCCGTGTCGCGATTCATCACCAGGGACCACGCCATCCGGTTCCCCATCCGGACCGGGAAGCCGTGGACGCGGGCGGAAAAGTGGTACCTGCCGGCTGTCCTGGTGATTGGCTACGCCCTGACGCCCGTGTACATGATCCGGACCGGCGTTTACGAGAACTGGCCCGCGGTCAGTGACGCGGACGGCATTGCCCGGCTTTTCCTGGGCACCAACGTCCTGGGCATCTGGGACGAGCTGTTCTTCATCTGCACTACCTTCACGCTGCTCCGCAGGCACCTTCCGGACTGGCAGGCCAACCTGCTCCAGGCCGTGCTGTTCACCTCGTTCCTGTGGGAACTCGGCTTCCACGCCTGGGCGCCGTTCTTCATATTCCCGTTCGCCCTGCTGCAGGCACGGCTGTTCACGGTAACCAAATCGCTGTCCTACATTGTCAGCGTCCACTTGCTGTTCGACTTCGTGCTGTTCCTGGTCCTGATCCACGCTCACAACCGCGAATGGATCAACATTTTCCTGTACTGACCACCCCTGCCTGAGAAGTGATGCACGTCACACCAAAAAGACCGTGACGATCTCCTGCCGTGTTGCGTCTTACCTGTAACGGCGCAAACCCGCGCCTGCAACAGGACGCCAACCGAGCAGGAGTGACGTAATGACCACGCAGACAAACGCCAGCACGCAGCAGCCCGGCAACGCAGCGCAGAACAACGCAGCGCAGAACAACGCAGCGCAGGCCACCCCCGCACCGGGTAACACCTCGCAGAAGAAGCCGGCAGCTACCCACTCCCTGGGCACGGCCGAAGGCCACGACGGCCGCGGCCGCACCACCGTCGCCGACGGCGTGGTGGCAAAGATCGCCGGCATCGCCATCCAGGAGATCGACGGCGTCCACGCCCTGGGCGGCGGCGCTGCCCGGGCCATCGGAAACCTCCGCGAGCGGGTAGGCCAGAAGGACCTCACCCAGGGCGTGAGCGTTGAGGTGGGCCAGACCCAGGTGGCCGTGGACGTGACCCTGGTAGTCGAATACCCCCACCCCCTCCAGCAGGTGGCGGACAACGCCCGCGACGCCGTTTACTCCGCGGTGGAGGACCTGGTGGGCATGGAGGTCACCGAAGTGAACATCACCATCACTGACATCCACGTCCCGTCCGAGGACAATGACGGCGAGGCTGAAGACGCCGGCCACGAACCGAGGGTGGCATGACCCCGGTCATCGGCGGCGCGGCAGCAGGGGCAGTCCTGGCAGTAGTGGCGCTGGCTTTCGGATTCTGGGGCTTCATCCTGACCCTGCTCTTCATGGGCATCGGTGCGGTACTGGGCCGCGCCGCCGAGGGCCGCCTGGACCTGGCGGCGGTGTTCGACGCCCTGCGCGGCCGCCGCACGTCGTCGTGAACCGCCAGGGCCATACCCGCATCGCCCCGGCCGCCCTCCGGAAAACCGTGGAAGCCGTGACGTGCCAGGCGTTCGGCGTTCCCCAAGCGGACGTTTCCGCGTCACTGCGGGACGATACAGGGAAGCTGGGGGTGGACCTCCTGGTCCGCCTGCCGGCACCAACCCTGCTGGCGCCAGCCCCGGAGGGCCGGCCACCCCTGTTTGAGCAGGCGGAGATTGCCCGGCTGAAGATTTCCTTCATAGGGCGCCAGGTCACCGGCATGGAGCTCGGCAAGATCAACATCAGGCTCGGGGCTGCATGAGCAGCCTTCCCGCGGCGGCACACAGGCTGCCCGCGGCCAGGGCGGCAGCACCAACGATTATCAGCAGCACACCCAGCAACCCACCAGGAGGTCACCGTGGGCACGGCCCGAACCCTTAGCAGGATTGTCCGGCGGGAAACGCACTCATCGCGCGCCGGGCTCTCCGCCGCCACCGCGGTACTCCTCCTGGCCGTCTTCCTGTGGCTGGGCACCGAAAGCGTGCTTGCCCTGCTGGGCCAGGACGTTCTGGTAGCCAGCCCCGGCAGGCTTGCCGATGCTGCGGCCACCGCGCCGCAAACCACGCAATCTGGCGAACTGACCGCGGCCGGGGTTGCCGCCGCCGTCCTGGGCCTCACGTTGCTGGTAGCGGCCCTTAAGGGCGGCCGGAAAGGACGCCGGGCCATGCAGGCCGAACGGGCCGCGGTGGTTGTCGATGACCAGGTCATTGCGGCAGCCGTCTCGCGGCAGGTGCAGCTGACCGCCAAACTCGCCCCCGAACAGGTTGCCACCACCATCAGCCGGGCCCGCGCCCAGGTAGCCATCCGGCCGACGTCGGGCGCTCCCCTGGACCGCGAAGCCGTCACCCGGGCTGCGGCAGCGGAGATCGATTCCTGCCGCCTGGGACGGAAACTCAGCACCGATATCCGCATCGCCACCGAAGGAGCACTGGGACGATGAACCACACCAACCGCGCCCTGAACCGCTTCTTCCTGGCCGCCACTGGACTGGTCCTGCTGGCCGCCGGCACCCTCACCGCGGGTGCGGGCATGGACGCCGGCGTCCGGGACCGCTGGAGTTCCGTCAGCACCAGCCTATTGGGGGGCTGGCGGAACCTGCGGGACACCGCACCCCTGCAGGAACCCCTGGGCAGCTGGTGGGCACTGGCCGTGCCCGCCGTGCTGCTCCTCGGCGCCGCGGTCAGCATCATGTGGCTGACCCGGCAGGGCGGCGGGCGGACCAGCGAGGCAGCCCGGCAGCGGGACCCCGAGCTCGGGGACACCGCCGTCGACATTTCCTACCTCGAATCCGCCGTGGAGGCCGCGCTGGAAGGCAACCGGGCCGTCGTCGGCAGCTCCGTGTCGGCCTGGCGCGGACGCGGCCGGCGCCGCACCACAACCCAAGGACTGCGCATCACCCTGCAGGCACGGCGCGGAGCGTCTCCGCGTGAGGTGGCCGACCTCGCCGAGGCACTGGTCACCGGCATGGAAGCCCTGCTGGGCCATCGCACCACCGTTCTGGTCCGAATAGCAGGTGGAACCAGGACCCGGCTGGCGGGTGCACACCGCACCACCTAGCCAAGGCTGCTGTGTTTCGGACACACAGGAGCGCAACAGGAACACCGAGAGAAGGGCATCATCATGGGACTCGACGACAAGATCAACAACGCCGCCACCAACCACGCGGGCGCCGCCAAGGAAGGCGTAGGCAAGCTCACGGGCAACGAACGGCTCGAGCGCGAAGGCCAGCACGACCAGGCCCAGGCGAAAGTCCAGGAAGCCGGCGAGAAAGTCAAGGACGCTGCCAAGGACATTGGCCACAACCTCAAGGAAGCTGCGGAAAAGGTCAAGGAAAGCTTCCGCAAGGAGTAGCCAGCCCCCGGGCGGCAGGCGCGTTGCAGCCAACCATCGCGCAACGCGCCCTGCCGTCAGTCCGTCCGTCCGGCGCGCACCTCTTTCATGCCTGAGCAGGCAGGCGTGCGCCGATCATGAAAGCAGAGTCAGGTGACAGGAACACCCTTGGTGCGGGACCAGTTGGACCTGGTCCCCGATGCCATCCTGGCCGGCAGGGCAGCCGACGGCGATACAGCGGCTTTCGAGGCCCTCGCCCGCCGGTACGGGCCGCACATGCGGGCATGTGCCCGCCGGCTGACCGGCTCGTACGCCGATGCCGACGATGTGGTCCAGGAAGCGCTGGTCCAGGCCTGGAAGCAGCTTGAATCGTTGCGGGAACCCGCTGCGGTGAAAGGTTGGCTGCTCCGGCTCACGGGCAGCAGGAGCATCGATTACCTGCGCCGGCGCAGGAACCACACCAGCCTGTCGGCGCTGGAAGAGGGCGGAGCAGTGCCGGAACCGGCAGCCGCCGGGCCCGGCCCCGAGTCGTCCGCCGTGGCTGCCTCTGGTACCGAGGCCCTGAAGGCCGCCTTGTCCCGGCTGCCCGAGGAACAGCGCCGTTGCTGGGTACTGAAAGAGTTCAACGGACAAAGCTATGAACAGATTGCGCAGACCCTGAACATCAGCCCAGCCAGTGTCCGGGGCCGCCTTGCCCGGGCCCGGATTGCACTGGTCCGCGAAATGGAAGGATGGCGATGAACATCCCCCACGACACGTTCGACTGCGGGCACACGCTCGAGGAGTTGAGCCTGTACCTGGATACCGGCGAATTCCCCGACCTCCGCCACCTCGAAACCTGCCCGGATTGCCGCAACGGCCTCGACTCGCTGCGCCGGCTCTCCACCGCCGGCAGCGAGTTGTTCAGCAACGACCTCGCCGAGGCCGGCAGCGGGAACGACGACTGGATGAAGAACATCCTGGCCAACCTCAAGCTCGAGCTCCGGCCGGGGCGTTCCATCCCGCTGCGGTCCGAGCACCCGGCGGACACCCTTACCGAAACGGAAGGCTCGGTCCTCGCCCTGGTCCGTTCCGTCACCGACCTTGCGCCCGGGGCCGTGGCAGGCAGGGTCCGGCTTGAGGGGGATGTCACCGTCCCGGGCGAAGCCATCACCGTCAACCTGGACCTTGCCGTCGCCTTCGGCAATCCTCTGCTGGGCAGCGCGGAAGCACTCCGGCAGGACCTCGGGGAAGCCCTGGCCCGGCACACCGAGCTCAACATCGCCGCCATCGACATCACCATCACGGACGTGATCGACACTCCCCGGGAGGAACCATGACAGTGCCGGCGCAGCCACCCGCCGCGAAGCGGGACGAATTTCCGGGCAGCGGGCAGGAAGTGGAACGCGAAAACGGGCAGGCAGGGACACGGGGCACCGCTGCGCCGGCTTCCCTGCGGGCCGCGGTCCTGGGCGTGGAGGGCGTCACTGACGTCTTTCCGTCCCGGCCCCTGTGGCAGCGGCTGCCCGCCGGAGCCCTGTCCCTGCTGCAGCAGGCAGCGGGCCAGCAGGGTGCCGGCCACCAGGGCGCCGGGGATCCCGACGACGGCCCGCTGGTTGAAGCCCGGGCGGACGGCAGTGCCACGGACGTGACAGTCCGCATCGGCGTGGGTGCCGACGCCCGGACTCCGGACGTGGTGCGGGCAGTAGCCGCGGTGGTCCGCGCCCACTTTGCTCCGGCTGAGGTTTCGGTGAAGGTCACCGTGGCGCGCATCTCCCCCGAGTAGCGGGAGCTGTGGACGTGCGGCGGCAGCGCATCCTCACACGCGTTAGGTAAACTGCAGCATCACTGTTGTTTGCCACCAGAGGATCACCATGAATCGCAAGGCCACCGCACTGGACGTCGCCAAGCTGGCCGGTGTTTCGCGGAGCGCTGTCTCCCTGGTCCTCAACGGACGCGGGGACGGCAACGTGGCGCTGGAAAGCCAGCAGCGGATCCGCGAAGCTGCGGCCACCCTGAGCTACACGCCCAACAAGATCGCCCTCAGCCTGCGGAACCGGCAGTCCCGGATCATCGGCATCGTCTCGGACCAGGTGGTCACCAGCCCGTTCGACGGCAACATCATCGCCGGAGCGGACGCTGTGGCCCGTGCACATGGTTTCGTCACCGTGGTGATGGACACCGAGCTGGACGGCTCCCGGGACGAGGGGGCGGTGGAAACCCTGCTGGACCGGCAGGTGGACGGACTGATGTACGTCACGGTGGGCCTGCGTCCGCTGCACGTGCCGGCGAACATGGAGCGGGTGCCGTCCATCCTGGCCAACTGTTTTGACGACCGGCCCGAAGCCGGCGTTGGAGCGGTGATCCCGGACGAGGTCCGCGGCGGGCGGGAAGCTGCCGAGCACGTCATGTCGCTGGGCCACCGGGACATCGCGTTCCTGGCCGGTGACTCGCTCACGCCCGCGGCGCCGCGCCGGATCGAGGGCTACCGGGACGCGTTCCTCCGGGCAGGGCTGCCCGTCAACGAAGCCAGGGTCCTGCAGGTGGGCTGGGACATCGACGCCGGATTCCACGGTGCCATGAAGCTCCTGGACGGTGCCGGGGCCGGCCGCCGCCCCACCGCCATCCTGTGCGCGAACGACCGCCTGGCCATCGGCGTGGTGCTGGCCTGCTACCGGCTGGGCCTGAGCGTCCCGCAGGACATCTCCGTCATGGGCTACGACGACGAATTCCGCGTAGCCAAGTCCATGGTGCCAGCACTGAGCACCATGGCCCTGCCGCTGCGCGAGATGGGCGCAGCCGCCATGACCGCGCTGCTGGGCGATGTCACGCAGCACCGGACGCACGCGGCCGCAGGCAATGAAACAGGCAGTGAAACAGGCAATGAAACAGACGGACCACCAGGCGGCAGCGGCACCGAAACGATGGTGCCCTGCCGCCTGGTGGTCCGCGAGTCCACCGGCCCGGTTCCTACGGAACGCTGAAACCCAACGCTAGGGCTGGCTCAGCTCCCACACGTCTGCCGAGGCGCCGGCCGGAAGCAGCAGCTGCCACTCCTCCCCCGCCGCCGGGTACGCGCGGACGGTGGTGGCCACAGCCCCGGTGCGGTACACCTCCACCAGCGAGGCGTCCACATAGATCCGCAGTTCCTCACCGTCGGCAAGGGGTCCGGTGAAGACGGTCTGTTGCCCGCCTTCGCCCACCAGCAGGAGTTCGACGGCGTCGTCCCCGGCGCCGGCATCCGGGGAGGTGCCGGCGCGGGTCACCACGGCTTCGGCGAACGCCGGCAGTTCCACGCGGCCTTCGGCCGAGCGGGCCACCGGGTCACCGCGGTAGGCCTCGATTTCCGGGGTCGGCGTGACAGCCAGCGTCCCATCCACCACGGAAAGCTCCCGCGGGAAAGTGAGCACTCCGGCCCAGCCTGCGGCGTCGATCTCGTCCTGGCTGCGGCCACGGCGCCCGTCGCGGCCGGGCCCCTCGTTGGCCCAGCCCCACAGCAGGGCGCGATCGCTGAGGGCAACAACCTGCGGGGCGTAGAAGTCCCTGCCCTGGTCTGAGGATCCGCCGTTGCGGGGCGTGAACACCGGCAGTCCCGTGGCGGGGTCCTCGGTGAGTGAACCGATCAGGTGGCCCACACCGTTGGCGTGCTCGTGGGCGTCGCCGGAGAGCCACAGGGAGAACATCATCAGCCACATATCTTGACCGGAGTTATCGGGTACTTGGACCAGCTGCGGGCACTCCCAGATTTCAGCAGGGGTGAATTGCGCTGCCACTGGGTTTTCCGTGGTGAGCCAGATGCCCTGGTACTTCCAGTCGGACAGGTCCTCCACCGTGTAGAGGAGCAGCGCAGCGTGACCGTTGGCCAGGCCGGCGCCCTGCATGGCGTACCGTTTGCCGTTGAAACGGAAAATGAAGGGGTCGCGCACTGCCGTGACGTCTCCGCCGTCGGGCATCCGGGCCGCAACGTGCCCTGTCTGGTCCCAGTCCACAAGGTCCTGCGAACCGCGGGCGATGACCACCTCGGAGTGCCCGCCGTCGCCGCGGACGCCCGAATACGCTGCGGTGGGGACACCGGCGTCGTCCGTCACCACGCCCGTCCAGCAGCCGTACTCGTCCGGCCCGCCCGGCTGGGGGCGCAGCGCTACGGGGTGTTCTTCCCAGCGCACCAGGTCCGCGGAGCTGACGTGCCCCCAGGCGATCCTGTGGTGCCGGGCCGAATCCGGGTTGTACTGGAAGAAGACGTGGTAGCGGCCGTTGATGTAGCTGATGCCGTTGGGATCGTTGATCCAGCCCTGGGCGGGGCGTGGGTGGAACCGCGGGAAGGCTGCATCGGGGTGGGCTGCGGCGACGTCGTCGAAGGAGATGGCGGCGAGGTCCGGGGTGGGCATGGTGGAGCCTTTCAGGGTGGAGGTTGTGTGCCGGTTTGTCATGTGCCGGTGCTTATTTGCCGGTGCCGGCGGTGAGGCCGGCCTGGAGTGCGCGCTGGCCGAACATGAAGACCACCAGCGCCGGGATCATGGACAGGACCACGCCTGCCAGGACCACCGAGATGCTGCCGGTGCCCAAGTTGCCCTGGAGCGAGACGAGGCCCAGCGGAAGTGTGAAGTTCTGTTCGGAGATGGTGAGGATAAGCGGCCGGAAAAACTCGTTCCAGTGGAAGTTGAACGCCAGGATCCCCACGATTGCCATGCCGGGCATGGCCAGCGGCGCGTAGACCGAGCGGAAGGTCCGCCAGGGTGAGGCACCGTCGATCGAGGCGGCCTCGGCCAGCTCCGTGGGCAGTCCCAGGAAGTACTGCCGCATCAGGAAGGTGCCGAACGCCGTCGGGATGGCCGGCAGGATCAGCGCCAGGAGGGTATCGGACAGGCCCATGCCGCGGATCAGCATGAACACGGGCACGATGGTTACCTGCACCGGCACCATCATGGTGGCCAGGACGATGGAGAACAGTGCGCCGCGGCCGCGGAACTTCAGGTGGGCGAAAGCGTAGCCGGCCAGCGCCGCGGACACCATCTGGCCTACGGCGATCAGGCCGGTGACCAGGGCGCTGTTGAGGACCAGGAGGAAGATGTTCAGCTGCTGGAACACCTGGCCGTAGGACGTGAAATCGGGGTTCCAGGGGATGAACGACGGCGGCAGCTTGAAGGATTCCGACGGCGAACGCAGCGAGGTGGACAGCGTCCACAGCACCGGTCCCAGGGTCAGGGCCGCGGCGATCAGCAGCAGGATCACGCGGAGGGCGGTGTTCCAGCTGAACCTGCGCCGGTTGGTGCGGACGGCGGGGAGTCCCGCGGAGAGCCGGGGCGTGGGCCCGGAGGCCAGGCCGTGCTCAGTGGTGGTGGTCATGGCTGGCCTTACTGGTAGAAGACGAATCGTTTGCTGAGCCGGAACTGCGCGGCCGTGATGGCCATGATGATCAGGGTGAGCAGTACGCCGATGGCGGATGCCTGGCCGAATTCGAGCCGCTGGAAGGCCGATTCGAAGATCACCATGACGGCGGTGCGGGTGGAGTCGCCCGGGCCGCCCCGGGTGAGGACGTACGGCTGGTCGAACACCTGGAGGGCGCTGATGATGGCCATCACGGACGCCACCAGAGTGGTGGGGCTGAGCAGCGGAAGCGTCACGTGCAGGTGCTTGCGCCAGCCGGTGGCGCCATCGATCGATGCGGCCTCGTAGGTCTCCACCGGGATGGAAGCCAGGCCGCCGATGAACAGCAGGAACGAGAAGCCGAAGTTCTGCCAGACGTAGACCAGGATGACGACGGCGGCGGACCCGCCGGGGGTGGTCAGCCACGGGACCGCGGGGATGCCCACCAGGGACAGGAGCCAGTTGACCACGCCGAACTGTTCGTTGAAGAGGTACCGCATGAAGATGGATACCGATGCTGCCGAGAGGATCAGCGGGAAGAAGAAGGCGGAGCGGAAGAACACCCGCAGCCATGCCGGCATCTTTTCCTGCACCATGATGGCCAGGGCGAGGGCCAGCCCCAGCTGGAGGGATACGGCCACCACCACGAACACGATGGTGTTCACGAACGACACCCGGACGGTGGGGTCCTGCACCACTTCGGCGAAGTTGTTGAAGCCCACGAAGGACGGTGCCGAGATGATGTCCCAGCGGAAGAAGGCAAGGACCACGGACGCCACGATGGGGATCAGTGTGAACAGGCCCATGCCCAGGATGGTGGGGGCCAGGAAGACCCAGGCCAGCCAGCGCTGGCTGTGGCGGTTGCCGGGGGCGCCTTTCCTGCCCCGGGCAACCGCGGGCTTGTCCGGCCGGGCTGCCTGCCGCGGCCTTTCCCGCGGCGGGATGGTGGTGCTCATGGCTGCCTCCTCAAGGCAATTTCAAGGTCGCGCTGCATCGATGCAAGGGCCTGCTTGAGCTGCTGTTCGTCGCCGCTGACGGCGAGTGAGACGTTCTTCATCAGGGCCGTTTCGACGGCGGCCTGCTGGGGCGGCGCCGGGATGGGGCCGGTGGTGGGGAACCTGTCCAGGGTGTCGTAGAAGACCTTCCAGTGCGCGGGTCCCTTGCCGGCGTAGAGCTTCTCGTTGACCATGGAGCGGCGGGCCGGTGTGGTGGCCGGGTTGGGGAAGATCAGTTCCATGGCCTCGCGGCTGGAGCTGAACTTGATCCATTCCCAGGCGGCGTCCTTGTCCTTGGCGGTCTTCATCATGGCGTATCCGGCGGTGCCGAACTGGTGCCGCTGGGTCTTCCAGCGGGGGAAGAACTGGACGTCGAAGCCGTTTTCGGCCATGCCTGCCTCGTGCAGGCCCTGCACCCAGTAGCCGCCGGCCGGCGTGGTGCCGATCCGGTTGGAGGCGAACAGGCCCACCAGGGAGTTGCCGCCGCCTTCTTCGGGGCGGACACCGAGTCCGTCCTTGACCAGGCCGCGGAGGTAGTCGAAGGATTCGAAGACGCGGTCATCGTTGGCGTTGGGTTCCAGCCACTGGTAGCCGCCGGAACGGAGGCTGCGGGAGGGGTCGGTGGCGTAGAAGCCGTCCCAGAGCCAGTCTCCGCCGGTGGACCGGGTCTCCTTGAGGAAGCTGGTGTCGTTGGCGTAGAGCCATGGCACCACGCCGCCGAAGAGCCGGTTGGTCCAGTAGTACGGGGTGAAGTCCGAGGGGCGGGCCTTGCGCATGGCGGCGAGGTTGCTGCGGAAATCGAGATGCGTCCAGTCGTCCGCCGGGCGGTCCAGTCCAGCTTCCGCGAAGGCAGCGGTGTTGTAGTACATGTTGGCGGCGTTCCAGTCCATGGGGAGCTGGTAGAGGCTGCCCTTGTACATGAACGCTTCCACCAGGCTGGGGTGGACGTCGCTGAAGAACTCCCGCATGTCCGCGGCGTCGCGGCGGATGTATTCGTCCAGCGGGTGGGCCAGCTTCTCGGCGAAGAGCTGGGCTCCTTCGGTGGCCACGTACACCACGTCCGGCGGGGTGCCGGCGGCCACCATGGTGAGGATCTTCGTGAAGAAGTCCTTCCAGTCCACGGCCTGGATGGCCTGGACTTTCACCTTGATGTCCGGGTGGATGCGGCTGAAGGCGTCGATGGCACGCTGGCGGGCGGCGGCGTCCGCTGCGGTGCCGAGGATGGCGATACTGAGGCTGTTGTCCCCGCGGCCGGGGATGTCCGTTCCGGAGAGCCGCGGCCACGACGCCACGGATGCTCCAATGATTCCAGCGCCCAGGGCACCCAAGGCGGTGCGGCGGGTGATCTGCCGCAGTTGCCCGTTGATGGCTCCGGTCATGTCTAATTCCTTCCTAACACGTGTTAGGAACTGTAGACCCGCCACCTAACACGTGTCAAGCGTCACAGAGCAGGCGCCTCCGAAGGTCATCATTTGGGCTGTCCCCACCGGGGCCGTACCCTTCTTAGGATTACCTAAGAAGAAGGATCCTCTCCGTGCCAGTGACCTACCGCGACCCGTGGGGCGTCCCGCATCTTCGCGCCGACTCCGCGGACGAGTTGGCCTTCCTGCAGGGCAGCAACGCCGCAGCCGACCGTTCCTGGCAGATCGAAATGGAGCGCTGGCGGTCCGAGGGCCGCACCGCCGAACACCTTGGCAGTGACGGCCTCCTGTGGGACAGGTTCGCCCGCCAGGCCCGCATCAATGACACTGCCCGCCGCTGCTTCGACAACCTGGACCGGGAAACGCAGCACTGGGTCACGGCCTATGTGGACGGTGTCAACGACGCCCTGTCCCGCGGACGCCGGCAGGCGCAGGAGTTCCGGGACACCGGCACTGAACCCGAATCGTGGGAGCCGTGGACCCCGCTGGGCGTTTTCCTGGTCCACCACATCCTGTTCAGCACCTTCCCGAACAAGCTCTGGCGCGACCATGTGGCCCACACGCTCGGACCGGACGCGGTTGGCCTGTTCAGCATCGAGGCGCCGGTATGGGCCGGCAGCAACGCCTGGGCAGTATCCGGGAGCCTGGCCGCCGGCGGCTCTCCCCTGCTGGCCGGCGACCCGCACCGGCTCATGGAGCTGCCGGGCGTCTACCAGCAGGTACGGCTTGCCTGCCCCGAGTTCGACGCCGTAGGGCTGGCCTTCCCCGGCGTCCCGGGGCTGCCGCACTTCGGCCACGCCGGCGCCGCAGCGTGGGCGGTCACCAACGCCATGGCGGACTATCAGGATCTTTACCGTGAGCAGTTGCGCCGGGACGGCGGGACCCTGCGCGCCCTCGGCCCTGACGGCTGGGAACCGGTGGTCGCGGACCACGAGGAGCAGATCCTGGTACGCGGCGGCGCCACAGAGATGGTCCAAATTGTCGAGACCGTGCGCGGGCCCGTCATCACCAGCGGGTACGACGGCGGCACGCTGAGCCTGCGGATGCCCTCGCGGGTAAGCGGACGGCTGGGTTTCGAGGCCCTCCTGCCGCTGCTGCGGAGCCGCTCCGCAGCAGATGTAGAGGCGGCATTCGGCGCCTGGGTGGAGCCGGTCAACTGTGTCCTGGCTGCCGATTCGGCCGGCGGCGTCCGGCAGTTCGTGGCCGGTGCAGTCCCCGAGCGGAACCATGACAACCGTGTACGTCCGGTGCCTGCCGGGTCCCGCGCGCATGAATGGACCGGCGGCCGGGTGGAGCTGCCGGCCTCGGACGTGGACACGCTTGCGGTCAACGCCAACGACCGCGCGTCCGGCGGGGGCCACCTGACCGGCCTGGAGTTTGCCCCTGCGCACAGGGCAGAGCGGATCCGCGAGCTGCTGGCGGAAGCAGGGAGCGGCCTTAACGCGGGCAGTATGCAGCGCATCCATATGGACAGCAGGCTCGGGTCCTGGCCCGCGCTGCGGGCGGTGTTGGAACGGTGCGGGACCGGTGCGCCCCTGTCGTCGGCAGCGGCGGACCTTCTGAGCAGCCTGCTCGGATGGGACGCTGACATGCGGGCGGACGGTGCCACTGCAGCTGCCTTTGCAGGCTGGCGCTCGGCGTTCGTCCGCGCCCTGGCCTCAGCTCCCCTGCTGGCTCCGCTGGCCAGGCCCGCCGGCCACTCTCCGCTGTTCGGCCCATGGCTGGACCCGGTGTCCAGGGTGGGTTTTGCCTTGGAGACCATTGTGGCGAAAGGGGACGCCGCAGGCCTGGACGTGGCAGCAGCGGCCACCGAGGCCCTCGAGGCGGCGGCAGCATCGCCGTCGTCCGCGGCCTGGGGCCAGACGCACGTTGTCCTGCCGCTGCACGCCTTGGCGGACCACCCGTCCGCCGGTGCGAAGGCACCGCGTGTCCCCATGACCCCGCTGTCAGGTGACACCGGCTGTGTGCTGTCCACCGAAAGCCTGCCGGGGGCCACCGATGCATCGTTCCGCGGACCGGTGGCCCGTTATGTGTGGGATCTCGGCGACCGGTCCCGGAGCAGGTGGGTGGTCCCGTTCGGGACATCAGGCCACCGGGGAGACGCGAACTTCCTCAGCCAGCTGCCGCTGTGGGCCGCAGGCGAACTGCTGCCGGTCATCACGGACTGGGACCAGCTGAGCAGGGAGAACGATGACCAAGGAGAACCATGATGGGCACTGACGCTGCAGGCCGCACCCGCGAGGCCGTCTACGAGGAGGAACTGGAGGGCCTGGGCATGCTCAGGTTGTTCCAGCTGTCGCCGGAGGACGACGCGGACCTGATCCACAGCTGGGTGAGTGAGGAGCGGGCCAGGTTCTGGGGCATGAACGGCTGGAGCCGGGACGAGGTCCGGGATGTCTACCGGTTCCTGGACAGCCTGGACACCCACCACGGCTACCTGATGGTGGTGGACGGTGAGCCTGCCGGCATTTTCCAGACCTACGAGCCGGAGCACGATCCCGTGGGAGAGGTGTACCCGGTACGGCCGGGAGACACCGGCATCCACCTGTTCCTTGCACCCGCCGCAGCGCCGGTGCCCAACTACACGCCGAGGCTGGTAGCGGGGCTGATGCGCTTTGCTTTGTCTGATCCGGCGAAGGACAGGGTGGTGGCAGAGCCGGATGCCCGGAACAGCAAGGCCATCAGGCGGCTGGCCGGCTTCGGTTTCGAACCCGGCGCCATCGTGCAGCTCGCCGAAAAAGAAGCACAGCTGATGTTCCTGGGCCGGGCCGCGTTCGAGGCACGGACCGGGCTGTAACGCCGGACGCGCTATCCCGCCGGAGACTTCCCTAAGTTGCCGGGCGGAGCGACGTGATCATCCGGCGGATGTCCTGGTATTCGGCCGTGTCCATGTACTTCCGGGCTTGCTCCAGGTATGAAAGGTTTTCACCACCCGGAGTTTTGTTGTTCTCCGGGTTGTAGAACGCACCGAACATGGCGGCCGTGGGCGGCCACGTGAAGAACTGGAAGATGGGGCAGGCCAGGTCACCGGTGGGTGCGGCTGAAACCGTAATGCCGTAGGCCGCCGCCGGGGTGTTGGCAGGGCCGGGGGTGCTGCTGTTGCCCCGGGTTTCGAACACAAACCGCGGGACTGTTCCGGCCTGGGCCAGGGCAGGGAGCTGCTGGGACTCGAATTCGGTGTACGGGTACTTCTCCGTGCACGTGGATCCGGTGGCCATGTTGGTCCGCAGCGTCGCCAGCGGTTTCCCGGCCTCGTTGGTGACCTCGGCAAAGGCCCCGCCGCCTTCGGGCAGCTCTCCGGCGGGATCCCTGACGCTCCAGCCGGCGGGGTGGTCGAACACCAGCTGCCCGTCCGCCGTCGTAAACGTCTTCCAAGCGCCCTTCGTTGTGGTGGGCGCCGTGGTCGCGGTGGGCGCCGCCGTCGTGGTGGCAGGGCCTGGCGGCACGGTGCTGACAGGCGCGGTCCCGGAAACGGTGGTTGTCGCAATCGGCGGTGACGCCTGCTGTCCGCAACCACCCACGGCTACGGCAGCCAGGACCACAACGGGAAGCAGCCCGCTGAACGCTTTCATGACACCCTCCCGGGTCTCGGAAATGTCCTTCAATTGTGGGGCTGCATCCCTGTTTTAGACCGGGAGCCGTTCGATTGGCGCCCAACCGTAGTGTCGGATAACGAATAGCCTCCTGCGGCGAGATTCATCCGGACTTTAACGCAAGAACGGCGGCCGCGCTCCTTCCGGAGCGGGCCGCCGTCGCGCGTTTGCTGGGTTAGAGCGTGGCGGTATCGATCACGAAGCGGTAGCGGACGTCCGATGCCAGGACGCGCTCGTAAGCGTCGTTGATCTTCTCGGCCGGGATTAGCTCGATCTCAGCACCGATGCCGTGCTCGGCGCAGAAGTTGAGCATCTCCTGGGTTTCGCGGATGCCGCCGATCATGGAGCCGGCGAAGGACCGGCGTCCGCCGATCAGGGCGAAGGCGTTGACCGGAAGCGGCTCGGCGGGAGCACCCACGTTGACCAGTGCGCCGTCGAGGGTCAGCAGCTGCAGGTAGGAGCTGATGTCGATCGAGGCGCTTACCGTGTTGATGATCAGGTCGAAGTGTCCGGCGAGTTCGGAGAACGTGTTCTCGTCGCTGGTGGCGTAGTACTTGTCGGCGCCCAGGCGGAGGCCGTCTTCCTGCTTCTTCAGGGACTGCGACAGGACCGTCACTTCAGCACCCATGGCGTGGGCGATCTTGACGGCCATGTGGCCGAGGCCGCCGAGGCCGACGACGGCGACCTTCTTGCCGGGACCGGCGCCCCAGTGGTGCAGCGGGGAGTAGGTGGTGATTCCGGCGCACAGCAGCGGGGCGGCGACGTCGAGGTCCAGGCCTTCGGGGATGGTCACCACGAAGTCTTCGGTGACGACGACGTGGGTGGAGTAACCGCCCTGGGTGATGGTGCCGTCGCGGTCAACGGCGCCGTAGGTACCGACGTTGCCCTTGAGGCAGTACTGCTCCTCGCCCTTCAGGCAGTTCACGCACTCGCGGCAGGAGTTCACCATGCAGCCGACGCCGACGCGGTCGCCGACCTTGTGCTTGGTGACCTCAGCGCCAACCTCGGTGACGATGCCGGCGATTTCGTGGCCGGGGGCCAGCGGGTACTGCTGGGGGCCCCAGTCACCGCGCACGGTGTGGATGTCGGAGTGGCAGATGCCGGCGAACTTAATGTCGATCAGGACATCGTGGGGTCCGACTTCGCGGCGTTCGATGGTGGTTGCAACCAGGTCCTCGGTGGCGGACGGGGATGCGTATGCCTTGACGGTGGTCATGGTTCTCCTGTGCTTCTTGGGGGGATCTCTAAAATGCTACCGGCGCAATGCGCCTGGAATCTGCAAAACGGGCCTGCCTCGGTGGCCCTGTTGTACCTAGTACTGGCAGTCCTACCTTCAGCGGCCTTCGAACTGCTCGTCCGTGATGTGCTCGGCCCAGGCGGTGGTGGCGGCAGGGTCATCGTCGTTTTCGAGGATGGCGATGTGTTCCATGAAGGTACCGTTCGCCGAGGCGTGCCAATGCTCCTCCCCCGGCGGTGTGTAGAGGGTCTGGCCGGGGTGTACTTCGATGATGGTGCCGTCACGGCTGCCGAAGCGGGCCACACCCGAGGTCACGTGCAGGTACTGGCCGCGGGCGTGGGAGTGCCAGGCCGTGCGTGCGCCGGGGGCGAAGCGGACCTTGGCGACGACGGCGCGCTGCGCGGGTCCGTTCGGGGCCGCGATGAGGTCCACCCACACGTCTCCGGAGAACTGCTCCGGCGGGTTCTTGACGGTTTCTCGTGCTGGTTCGATGTTCATGGTGTTTCCTTCCGCCTCGGGGCTTTGCTTGGCCTTCCGTCCATCAAACCCGGTCCGCGGAGCGGTAGCGAGGGCCCTGCTGTAACGGGTTATGGCAGACCCTCCTTAGGGCCCGCGCATTAGTCGTAACGTGTCCTGTATGGATAACCGGGCCGAGGTACGGCAATTTCTTTCCACCCGCCGCGGGCGCATCACGCCCGAACAGGCCGGCATTGAACCGTACGGCGGGCGGCGGCGGGTTCCGGGTCTCCGCCGGGAGGAGGTGGCCAGGCTGGCTGGCGTCAGCGTGGACTACTACACGCGGCTGGAACGGGGGAACCTGACAGGGGTCTCGGACAGCGTGCTGGACGCTATCGCCGGAGCCCTGGAACTGGACCGCGCCGAGCACGACCATCTTTACGATCTCGCCCGCACCGCCAACACCTCGGGGCGGAAACGTGCCGGCGGTGCACCGAGTTCCGCCCCGACGGGCGTGCGGCCGGAGCTGCAGTACCTGCTGGACACCATCACCGGGGCTCCCGCGTTCATCGGCAACAACCGGCTGGACATCGTTGCTGCGAACACCCTCGGTTACGCCTTGTATTCGGACATGTACCGGGTTCCCGCCAGGCCTGCGAACCATTCACGGTTCATCTTCCTGGACCCCCGGGCGCACACCTTCTACACGGACTGGGAGCGCGCCGCGAACACCAACGTGGCCATCCTGCGGCGGGAAGCGGGCCGAAACCCGCACGACAAAGGCATTGCGGAACTCATTGGTGAACTGTCAATGCGCAGCGACGAGTTCCGGACGCGCTGGGCTGCCCACAACGTCCGGCGCCACTACGCCGGAACGAAATTCTTCCAGCACCCCGTAGTGGGCTTGCTGGAACTGAATTACCAGGTCCTGGGCCTGGAAGAGGACCCCGGGCACTCCCTGACGGTTTACCCGGCCACCCCCGGCAGCGCCTCGGACCAGGCCCTCAAGCTCCTTGCGTCCTGGGCGGTCACGGAACACATCGTGGAACTCGCGCAGGCGGGCGCCCGGAGCTGAACCACAGCTAAAAGAGGGGTTTGCCGGCTGATCAAATCCGCGGCGCGTTCCCGCCGACCATATTGATCACGGGCCGTATTAATCACAGACCAGATTAATCACGGGTCAGCGGGACTGCGAGGATCCGGTCATCGCCCTGCCGGGGACTGCCGCGGCCGTCGGTGTTGTTGGTGACCACCCACAGCTTGCCGCCCGGTGCCACCGTGACGTCGCGGAGCCGGCCGAACTCCCGTCCGAAGTGCTCCGTGGAGGTGGACGGATCCGAGACCGGAACGGACCGCAGCACCTGCCCGCGCAGGTTGGCGATGAACAGGGTCCCGCCGGAGTGGGCCATCCCGCTGGGGCTGGCCGAGCCTGGCTGCCACTGCTGCACCGGGTCCACGAAGCCGTCCCGGTCCGCGATGCCCTCCACCGTGGGCCAGCCGTAGTTTGAACCGGCGGTGATGATGTTGAGCTCGTCCCACGTGTTCTGCCCGAACTCGGTGGCGAACATGGTTCCGTCATCCGCCCAGGCGATTCCCTGCGGATTCCGGTGTCCGTAGCTGTAAACGAGGGACCCGGGGAACGGGTTGCCGGCCGGGACGGTGCCCTCGGGCGTTATCCGCAGGATCTTCCCGGCGAGCGCATCCCTGTCCTGGGCGTCATCCCGCCGGCCCGCGTCCCCGGTGGTCACGTACAGCATGCCGTCGGGCCCGAAGGCGATCCGGCCGCCGTCGTGGTTGCCAGCCGCCGGTATCCCGTCCAAGAGGGACCGCGGTTCGCCCAGGGACAGCGCGCCACGCGTACCGGTGACTGGGAAGCGTTGGACGCGGTTGCCGTCGTCCGCCGTCGAATAGACGAAGAGGTCGCCTGCGCTGCCCACGGCTATGCCGAGCAGGCCGGCTTCGCCGCGGGCGGCCACCCCGTCCACGGTGCCGATGGACCGGGCCGTACCGTCCGCGGCGAGCTCAAGGATCCGGCCGCTGTTGCGTTCACTGACCAGCGGAACGCCGTCGCGGAACACCACGGACCACGGGGCGGCCAGATCGGAAGCAACCGTCCCCGGATCCCCGGTGATGGCTGCTGCCGTGGGGGATGGAGCGACGGCAGCCGAGGAGGCCGGAGAGGACGGAGCGGGCGCCGACGAAGTTGGGGAAGCCGGCGTTCCTGTTGCAGGCGGAGGCGTTGGGCCCACCGTGCACCCCGCCAACCCCACCAGACTGGCGGCGAGCGCTGCGGAGACCATGAACCGCGCCGACCGGTCAGCGGACGGTGCACTCCCGGCACGCTGATGCGCTTTCACCACAGGCAGGCATGTAGTCATAGCTAGATCATCGCCTGCCTTCAATGGATGCGCATCCCCGACGCCCTACTAGGCTTGCCGTCATGGGGGATACACACGACGACGGTGGGACAAGACTGGCTGCAACGGGCGAGAGTGATGAACGCCAGCCCCGGGCGCTTTCACCTGCGGCGAAGGCCTTCAAGGCTGCGTCACCCTGGATTTGGCGGCTGTGCGGCGGCGCCTTCCTGCTCTTTGCCCTTGTCATGGCGGTAACCATTTTCGGAGATTTCGTAGATGTCCGGACCGTCCGCTGCGATGTGGTGTCTGCAGCACCGAGCACCAGCTCGGGAGGAACCCGCGGCTCCGCCTCCACCGCCGGGGTCCGGCTGGAAACATCGGACTGTGGTCCGGTGCACTACTCCGATGGCGTGTCCTTCGAGAACCGTGACCAGATTGCCGCGTCCATCTCGCCAGGCGCATACGAGTTCGACATGGGATGGTCTTCCCGCGTTTTGGGCGTGGACATGCGGCAAACCATGCCCACAGCCCGCGGGTACCGGGCCTACCACGACTGGATTGTTGACGGCGCGGCGTTCGGCTCGGAAGAGGACGCCAGGAATGCAGCCCTGGCCGCCCTCCGCGCCCTGGACGGGACGAACCACGGAGCGCTCATTGTGGAGTACGGCACCGCCCGGTTCGAAGCCGTTGGCTCAGCCAGTGTGGGATTCGTTTGCCATCGGAACAGCGACGCCGGAAACGCGGACCGGTGGTCGCTGCTGTGGGACTTCGGAGCCGGCGCCGGGTCCTCCACGGGCACCGTCGAGGTGCCCGTCGCGAACGGAACAGCCTCCGTGGCGGCTCGCAACGTGCACACCCTGGACCGCACCGTGGCAGCAGTGGAAGAGTTCTTCGCCGACCCCACGGCAACGCCGCCGGCGCCGGCCTGGGCCACCGGGAACATGGTCGAACGGACCCGGTTGGCCCGTTAGCAGCAGCTTCCGCACCGTCCAGTCACATGAAGCCCCGTTGCGGTTCGTGGCGCAGCGTTGCCTGTTTTGACCCTCCAGCGCGCCAATATTTAGCGCCGTTGCGTCCCGTTGAGCGTCCGCCACAAAGTGCTGGCCAAGCCCCTGACACGCGTGCTTAGGTAGTTCCCACGGTCCCGGCCAGGCCGCTTTGCAGCACGCACCAGCTTCAACCCGCGCCAGCCCAACCCGGCCCTATCAAGGACAGGAGGACCTGATGTCTGATACATCCAGCCGCATGCACCGCAGCACCACTTGGGGTCCGCACTGTTGCCGCCCCCGAATGTCTCCGCTCCGCCGAATGGCAGCAACACGGCGCTAGCTTCGGCCGCAGCCCCACAGATTTCCTTACACCGGGTGCCGGCGCGTCGGGCCTGATTCGTCCGACGCCGGCACTCCCCTTTCATCCTTTTCCCGCCTTCCGGGCCACGAGCTTTGGTTTGCCCTGCCCGGATTTGCCCGCATTCCTTCCGAAAGGCACCCATGTCCTTCGCAGCATCCTCTCCACCTGCTTTCACCCGGCGCCGTGCGCTCGGGGCACTCCTGGCGATTCCCGCCGTCGGGCTCCTCTCCGCCTGCGGCGGCTCAGCCACCGCCGGCGGTGAACGGATCAGCCAGGAGGCACTCGCCCCGCTGGCGGCATCGGTCCCGGCCGGCACCACCATCACAGTGGGCGACCCCAGCATTCGCGTTGCACTGGAACTTTCCGGCCTGAACAAGGAGCTGGAGGGCATCAACGTGGAGTTCGCCAACCTTTCCGGCGGGCCACAGACCACCGAAGCGTTCCGGGCCAACGCACTGGACGTCGGCTCGGTGGCGGACATCCCGCCCATCCACGCCACCTGGACGGGCCTTGACGTGCGCATCATCGCCGCCGTGTACCGCCAGGACGCAGTGAACCACCCCATCTACGAACTCGGCGTCGCACCCGGAGCCGGCATCACGAAGCTGGAGGACCTGCGCGGCAAAAAGGTGGCGTACAGCCCCGGCCAGGCACAGGGCGCCCTGGTGCTGCGCATCCTGGACAAGGCCGGCCTCAAGCAAGAGGACGTGAAGCTCGTGGAATTGCCCAGTACCGGCGACGCCTACGCCTCCGCGCTCTCCAGCAAGCAGGTGGACGCCGCGCCGCTGGGTGGCGTCCAGATCAAGCGGTACCTCGCCAAGTACAAGGCCGACGGTGCCACCACCCTCCGCCACGGCCTCCGGGATGACCCCGGCCACCTCTACTCCCCCGCCGGCGTCCTGGCAGACCCTGCCAAGGCAGCTGCGCTGGCCAAGTATGTGGAGGTGTGGGGCAAGGCCCAGCGCTGGGTGGAGGACCACCCGGAGGAGTGGCTGGAGGGCTACTACGTCAAGGACCAGGGCCTGTCCCGTGAGGACGGCCAGTACCTGATCGAAGCCACCGGCAAGCGGGACATCCCCACGTCCTGGACCGAGGCAATCGAACGCCACCAGCAGACCATCGACCTGCTGTCCCGCGAACAGAAGAAGCCCCAGTTGAAGGCCACGGACCTCTATGACACCCGGTTCGAGGCCATCGGTGGCACGTCCTTCGCCGCGGCCGCCAAGGTGGGTGCCGCGTGAGCGCCGTACTGGAGCGCCCCGCCGTCGAGCCCCACCTGGACCCGGACCTCGACAAGCGTGCGGACGTCCGGCCCACCGGAAAGCGGCTCGGCCCGGGACGGCGCCGCAGGTTCGCCTGGCTCCTGGGTCCCGGTGCCCTGCTGGCACTCTGGACCGTCACATCCGCCACCGGCATCCTCGATCCCCGGATCCTGTCCGAGCCCTGGACCGTGGTGGCCACCGCCGGCGAGCTGATCGCCGACGGCCGGCTCCAGGAGAACCTGGCCATCTCAGCCCAGCGCGCCGGCCTGGGACTGTTCTTTGGCATCGTGGTTGGCGCAACCCTGGCCCTCCTGGCCGGGCTCAGCCGGATCGGGGAAGCTCTGATCGACGGTCCCGTACAGATCAAGCGCGCCATCCCCGGCCTGGCCCTGATCCCCCTGCTGATCCTGTGGTTCGGCATCGACGAGACCATGAAGGTCCTCACCATCACCCTGGGCGTGTTCGTCCCGATCTACCTGCAGACCCACGCCGGGCTGCGCGGCATCGACCTGCGCTACGTGGAACTGGCACAGACCGTGGGCCTGAGCCGGGCCGGCTTCATCCGCAAGGTAGTGCTCCCCGGAGCCCTGCCCGGTTTCTTCCTGGGCCTGCGCTTCGCGGTCACCGGCGCCTGGGTATCCCTGGTGGTGGTGGAGCAGATCAACGCCACCAGCGGCATCGGCTACATGATGGAGCTCGCCCGCACCTACGGCCAAACCAACATCATCGTCCTCGGCCTGGCTGTCTACGGCATCCTTGGCCTTCTCTCCGACGGCATTGTCCGTTTCATCGAACGAAAGGCCCTCTCATGGCAGCGCACCCTGGCGGGCTGACCGCCGTCGCACACCGTCCGTCCACTGCCGCTCCGGCCGGCTCCCGTACCGCTTCCGGCACCGGTTCCACGGTGTCGGTGCGCGGCATGGTCCGCAGCTTCGGGCCCAAGGGCGTCCTGAACGGCGTGGACCTGGACATCGCGCCCGGCGAGTTCGTGGCACTCCTTGGACCCAGCGGCTGCGGCAAGAGCACCCTGCTCCGCGCCCTCGCCGGGCTGGACCACGACGTCCGCGGCAGCGGCGTCATCAGCGTCCCGGACCGGGTATCAGTGGTGTTCCAAGACTCCCGGCTGCTGCCGTGGGACACGGTACTGGGCAACGTCACCCTTGGGTTGAGGGAGCACGACGCCGAGAGCCGGGCACGCCGGGCCCTCGCCGAGGTGGGGCTCGCCGGCCGCGAAAAAGCCTGGCCACACGAGTTGTCCGGCGGTGAGCAGCAGCGCGTTGCCCTGGCACGGTCCCTGGTCCGCGAGCCGCAGCTCCTGCTGGCTGACGAGCCGTTCGGTGCGCTCGACGCCCTGACCCGCATCAAGATGCACGGCCTGCTCCAGGACCTCGTGGCCGCGCACCGGCCCGCGGTCCTGCTGGTCACCCACGACGTGGACGAGGCCATCGCCCTGGCGGACCGGATCGTGGTGCTGGACCACGGCCGGATCGCCACCGTACGCACTGTGGCACCGGAGATCGGATCGTCCGCTGATGCCGCCGGCCACGGAGCCCTCCGCCGCGACCTGCTGACCGCCCTGGGCGTCGAAGCCCCGAATGACCCGGAGCCCGTCCGCACCGCCCAGCCCGCCGTCGTCGGCCGTTAACCCATTCTTTCCAAGGAGCCTCCCATGAGCAGCACGCCCACTGAACCGCAGCGCCACCTCCACCTCAATGCCTTCCTGATGAGCACCGGCCACCACGAGGCCTCCTGGCGGCTGCCGGAAAGCGACCCGCAGGCAAGCACCGACGTGGAGCACTACAAGAACCTCGCCCGCACCGCCGAACGCGGCAAGCTGGACTCGATCTTCTTTGCCGATTCCCCCGTCCTGTTCGGCGAGGTGGGCCGCCGCCCCGCGGGCAAGCTCGAACCCACAGTGCTCCTGACCGCCATTGCCGGGGCCACGGAGCGGATCGGGCTGATCGCCACCGCCTCCACCACCTACAACGAACCGTTCAACCTGGCCCGCCGCTTCGCCTCGGTGGACTGGGCCAGCGGCGGACGTGCCGGCTGGAACGTGGTGACTACGGCCGGCCCGGACGCCGCCCGGAACTTCGGCGTGGACGATCAGCCCGCCCATGCCGTCCGGTACGAGCGTGCCGGCGAGTTCATCGAAGTGGCGCAGAAGCTGTGGGACAGCTGGCAGGACGATGCTGTACTGGCCGACAAGGAAGAGGGTGTCTGGGGCGACGCGGACAGGATCCGCACCGTGGACCATGAAGGCAAGCACTTCAAGGTCCGTGGCCCGCTCAACGTTCCGCGGTCCCCGCAGGGCCACCCGCTGATCGTGCAGGCGGGCTCGTCCGAGGACGGCAAGGAGCTCGCCGCGAAGTACGCGGACGCTGTCTTCACCGCGCACCAGACCCTCGCCGACGCGCAGGAGTTCTACCGCGACCTCAAGGCCCGCACCGCAGCTGCAGGGCGGGACCCGGAAACCATCAAGATCCTTCCCGGAATCGTGCCCGTCATTGGCGCCACCGTGGAGGAAGCCCTGGAGTTGGAGCGTGAACTGGACCGGCTGATCAAGCCCGAGTACGCCCGTATCCAGCTGGCCAAGACCCTTCGGGTGGCACCTGAGGACCTGCCGCTGGACCGCCAGCTGCCGGACAACCTGCCCAGCGAGGATGAGATCGAGGGCGCCAAGAGCCGCTACACGCTGATCGTGCAGCTGGCCCGCCGCGAGCAGCTCACCGTCCGTCAGCTGATCGGCCGGCTCGGCGGTGGCCGCGGGCACCGCACGTTCACGGGCACCCCGGTGCAGGTGGCTGACGCCATCCAGGAATGGTTCGACGGCGGCGCAGCGGACGGCTTCAACATCATGCCCCCGGTGCTCCCCGCCGGGCTGGAAACCTTCGTGGACCAGGTGGTCCCCATCCTCCAGGAGCGCGGGCTGTTCCGCACCGAGTACACCGGGCGGACGCTGCGGGAGCACTACGGCCTTGCCCGCCCGGAGAACCAGTACGCCCATGCGGCAGCTCCGGAGCTCGCCTCGATCGGTTCCGCATTCTGATGGGCCGGCAGCTGAAACTGAACCTGTTCATCTATCCGGGCGGCCACCACGAGGCAGCCTGGCGGCATCCGAAGTCCCACACCGAGCGGCTGCTGGACATCCGGTTCTACCAGGAGCTGGCGCAGCGCGCCGAAGCGGCAAAACTGGACGCGGTGTTCTACGCCGACGGGCCTGCGCTGGAAAGCAATGTCCAGTTCGCCACCCGGTTCCGGATCGAGCCGTTCACGTGGCTGTCCGCCATCGCGGTGGCCACAGAGCGGATCGGCCTGATCGGCACGGCCAGCACCACTTATCTGGAGCCCTACAACGCGGCCCGGCTGTTCGCCTCGCTGGACCACCTCAGCAATGGCCGCGCCGGCTGGAACATCGTGACCACCGGCGCGGAGCGGGCGGCGCAGAACTTTGGGCTGGACGAGCACCCGCCGCACGCTGAACGCTACGACCGGGCGGACGACTTTGTCCGCGTGGTGGGCAAGCTCTGGGACAGCTGGGAGGACGACGCCGTGGTGGCCGATGCCGGCACGGGGGTTTTCGCCGACACGTCACGTATCCACCCGGTGGAGCATGAGGGCAGATATTTCCGCGTGGCAGGGCCCCTGAACACGCCACGCTCCCCGCAAGGCCGCCCGGTGTACGTTCAGGCAGGTTCCTCAGAGGACGGCAAGGCCTTCGCCGCCGAACATGCGGAGGCAGTGTTCACGGCCCACCAGTCCCTGGAGAGCGCGCAGGCGTTCTACGCGGACATCAAAGCCCGGGCGGCGGCGTTCGGCCGGGACCCCGGCCAGCTCCTGGTGCTGCCCGGCATCAGCCCGTACCTGGGCTCCACCGAAGCGGAAGCGAAAGCGTTGAAGCAGGAGTTCGACGAGCTCACCCAGCCGGAATACGGGCTGGGGATCCTGCGGAAACTGCTGGGCATCGACCTGGACGGAGTGCCGCTGGACGGTCCCTTCCCGCCGGAGCTGCTGGCCACCGCGGGCAAAGCCGGCAGCCGCAGCCAGCTGGTCCTGGAGATCATCCGCCGCGAAAACCTCACCGTCCGGCAGGTGCTGCACCGGTTTGCCGGCGCCCGCGGACACTACGTTTTTGCCGGGACTCCCGTGCAGGTGGCGAACGAAATCCAGCGCTGGTTTGAAGGCGGCGCCGCGGACGGGTTCAACATCATGCCGCCGTGGCTGCCCGGGGGCTTCGATGCGTTCGCCGATGAGGTGGTCCCCATCCTGCAGTCACGCGGCCTGTTCCGCACCGAGTACTCCGGCCGGACACTGCGTGAGCACTTCGGCCTGCAGCGCCCCGAAAGCCAATACAGCCGGGGCCCGCACACGCCCGGCCAGCCCGGCGCCGTCCAGCGAAGCCCGCAGCTTCCCAGCCAGCCGCTACTGGGAGCAAACGCATGACCGAATACCGTCACCTCGGTTCCATGCGCCGCCGCCGCATCCGCTGACCCCTCCTTTAGACTGGCCCCTTGACGGTAATGCCCCCGAATGAAGGAGCCCCCATGAGTGGAGTAGTCGTTGTAGGCGTGGATGCCAGCGCATCTGCGCGGAAAGCTGCGGAAGTGGCACTTGACCTGGCGGAGTCGCTCGGAGCGTCGCTGCATGTGGTGACCGGGTTCGAGTCGGAGAGCGCCGAAACCTTTGGTTCGGGCTCTGACCAGGTGACAGTTTTCCGGGGCGACAGCGCGCAGCATGTTGCCGAATCCCTGGGCGCCTCCAGGCCGGGAGTGGAGGTCACCCACTTCGCTTCGCGCGGCAAGCCCGCCGATTCGCTCATCAAGGAAGCCATCCGCCTGGATGCCCGTCTGATTGTGGTGGGTAACCGCAGGATGCGCGGCATCGGCCGGCTCCTGGGCAGTGTGGCCAACAGCGTGGCGCACAACGCCCCGTGCGATGTGTACATCGCCAACACCTACGAGGACTGAGTCTCCAGGCTTCCACGGCAACGCAACGGACGACGGCGGAACCTCCCGCCGTCGTCCGTTGCGCTTTTCCTGTGGTGCCGGTTGATCAGGCCCCGCACGCCCGGCCTGCCCGCCTCGGCAACGTCAGCGTCCGCTTTGAAACCCGCGCGTGGGGCATTCATTCGCCACCCGCGGGACCGGCGGTGGCCCGCGCTGTGAGGAATGCCAGGACCGCCGCGGCCGCAAGAATAGCTGCGCTCACCAGGAAGGTGCTTCCGTAGCCGGCGGAGTCGAAGAGCACGCCGCCCAGGGTTGAGCCGAGGGCTATGGACGTCTGGATGACCGCCACCATCAGGCCGCCGCCCGCCTCGGCGTTGTGCGGCATGGCCTCCGCGATCCAGCTCCACCAGCCCACGGGCGCGGCGGTGGACAGCAGTCCCCACAGGCCCAGAAGAACAACGACGGCGGCAACCGAACCGCCGGAGGGGACCAGCGCCGCAGCGATGGCGGACATGAGGACCGGGATGACCAGCAGGGTCCGGTACAGCCTCTTGCCAAGGAACCGGCCAACCAGGGCGGTGCCCACGAACCCGGCCGCGCCCATGATCAGCAGCACCAGGGACACGGTGGCCACATCAACGCGGGTGACCGTTTCCAGGAACGGGCGGACGTAGGTGAACAGGACGAACTGTCCCATGAAGAAGGACCCGCAGGCGGCCATCCCCCAGGCAACGGTCCGGTTCTTGAGCCCGGCGAAAACCGCGAAGACGCTGGCGGCCGCCGCGGTCCGCTTAACGGGCATGGACGGAAGGCTGATCCACTGCCACACCAGGGCGAGCAGCGTCACCGGGACCAGGCAGAAGAACGCCCCGCGCCAGCCGATGACGGAGCCCAGGTAGCTGCCGAGCGGCGCGGCCAGGACCGTGGCGAGGGCGTTGCCGCCGTTGAAGATGGCCAGGGCACGCGGTACCCGGGATGCCGGGACCAGGCGCATGGCGGTGGCTGCTGACATGGACCAGAAGCCTCCGATTACTACGCCGATGAGGGCGCGGCCGATCATGAACAGCGGATAGTCCGGCGCCAGGGCAACCAGGGCTCCGGACACCGCCATCACGGCCGTCAGCCCCAGCAGGAGCACTTTGCGGTTCAGGGTGCGTGCCACGGTGGAGATTGAGAGGCTGGTCAGGACGGCGAAGACGCCCGAAACCGCAATGCCCTGCCCAACCATTCCTTCGGTGACCTGGAATTCGGCCGCCATCGGCGTGAGCAGGCTGACGGGCATAAACTCCGAGGCGATCAGCGCAAAGACGCAGAGCGACATCGCGAAGACTCCGCCCCAATGGGCACGGTGCTCCTCGGGGACGTGGACCTGTGGGTGCCTTGGGATGCTGGTTTCGGTTGTCTCGTGCGGCATGTGTCCATCAAACCGGGAACTGGATGCCGTAGCGAGGGCCCTGCTGAAACGGGTTATGGCAGGGCCCCCTTCACATCAAAGGGCCTACTTCACCATGGCGGACGACGGCGGAACTTCCCGCCGTCGTTCGCTTTCCCTGTCCGGGGGTGCCGGCTTGTAGACCCAGGCCACCAGCACCACGGAAATGATCATCAGCAGGAACCAGGCCACGAGTTTCTCCAGGCCCACCGGGTGCCAGCCGGCCACCTGGCTGGGATAAAGCCACGCCCCTGACCAGGTGGCGATGTTCTCGGCGAGCCAGATGAACAGCGCCACCAGCAGGAATGAGAGCACCAGCGGCATCCGGAACCGCCGGCGGAACACCCGGAGGTGCATCACGCAGCGGCCGAAGACCACCACGACGGCGGCGAGCAGCACCCAGCGCAGGTCCCAGATGTAGTGGTGGCTGAAGAAGTTGACGTAGATGGCCGCGGCCACGATTGCGGTGATCCACCTGCGTGGGTAGTTGGCGAACCGGAGGTCGAAGAGCCGGTAGACGCGCACCATGTAGGAACCCACGGCCGCGTACATGAAGCCGCTGAAGAGGGGCACGGCGCCGATGCGCAGCACGCCCTCGGCCTCGTAGGACCAGGAACCCACGTCCGTCTTGAACAGTTCCATGCAGGTCCCCACCAGGTGGAACAGCACGATGACCCGCAGTTCCTTCAGGGTTTCGAGTTTGAAGGCAACCATCAGGACCTGGATCACGACGGCGGCGAGGGTCAGGAAGTCGTTGCGGGCCAGCGCCACGCTGTCCGGGTACCAGAGCCGGGCCGCCATGAGCACCGCCAGGAGGGCCGCCCCGAAGATGCAGGCCCAGCCCTGTTTGAGGCCGAACACCACGAATTCTGTGAGCCTGGCTTTGGCGCCGTTGGCGGGCGCGGTGGCGAGGAAGCGGCGGGCACTTTCATCGATCCGCTGCTCAACCGGGGTGGAACTACGCACTGACTCCCTGACGCTTGGCTGACCGGCTGTTCCTGCGGATGTCCTTGTCCAACTCGCCCAGGAGGTAGTCCTTGAGCCCGTGCCGGATCCCCCGGGGAAGCCTGGGGTAGGTCAATGACAGCATCCGCATGGTGCTGTTGAAGCGGCGCTCCCGGCGGTCGTTCCACGGCAGGCCGAAGTCCTGGCGGATCCTGTCCGGCAGGAACCCTGCGGTGAGGAACCGGGCAGGCGGAATGATGGCCCGGTACCAGAGGGCTGTGTGCTTGGGGTAGAGCAGGCCGTGCGCCACCCGGATGCCTGCGGGCCCGGCCTGGAGGGTTGCAATCTGCTGGTCCCAGTAGCGGCCAAACGCGGCCCGGTCCTGCGGCCACATGCCCTCGGGAACCTGCAGGGCGGTGCCGAGCCGCGCATAGTCGCGGTACATCGCATCGGCCGTGCCGGCGTCGAGCGGGCCGTAAATCTTTTCAATGACCGTGCGGGCGGTGTCGTAGAGCGTGGCCACCACCCAGAGCTGGAGCTCGGGATCGTAGGCGCTGTAGCCGGGCGATTCCGCGTTGTCCGGGCGCCGGACCGGCACGTGGGCACGGTTCACCCGGCGGCGGACTTCCTTCACCTGTTCCTCGGTGCCATAGACGATGGCGTAGACATAGGTGAGCGTGCCCTTGAGCCGGTTGACCGGGCGGCCCTCGAAGGTGCTGTGTTCCGCCACGCCGCGTCCCACGGCCGGGTTGGCGAGCTGCAGCAGCAGGGCACGGCCCGCCCCGGCGAGCATGATGCCCTCGCCGCCGAAATCAGCCATTCCCCGAACCATCCCAACAGGCTACCGGAGGTAAACACCACTGTAAGCAGGGGTCGGTACCCGGAAATGCGAGTACCCACCACTCATGTGCTCCGGCCCGGCAGCCACGTACCGTCCCTTGAAAGTCCTGCCGCAGCATCGCGCAGGTATGCGGACAGCGGGAGGCGCATGATGGGCCGTCAGCGGGACGTGCGGGGTGGAGGACCGTGACGCAGGAAGACGGCTACGCGCTGCCGCTGCTGGATAAGGCGGTGTTGGAACGGCTGCGCTCCGACCTGGATGACGACGAAGGGGTGTGGCAGGTCTTCATCCAGGACTTCATCGCAAACCTGCCGCACCGGATCCAGAAGGTGCGCCTGACGTTCACCACCGGCGATGCTCCGGGGGCCCTCGATGCCATCCTGAGCCTGAAGACCTCCAGCCAGATGATTGGCGCGGAGCGGCTGGCCGGCCTGACCCTGGAGCTGGAGCGGGCGCTGCGCAGCGCTGCCCGGGGCAACGGCTCGGCCACCGCCCTCCCCCGGCTGGCGGCGACGCACCTCCGCGGCATCAAGCAGTGCGCGGACCAGACCACCAACCTCTTGCGGGCGCTCCTGCAGGAACGGCCCGGCGGTTACTGACGCGCGTCAGGCCCGCCGTCCAACGTCCCGTCGATCCGGTTCAGCAGGCCGGGCCAGCCGCTGCCCATCCCCTCGTAGGCGGTCCGGCCCATGGGCGTCTCCGGGTTGAAGCCTGCGTGCTCGAAATGGAGCACCGTTCCGTCCGCCGCGGATTCCAGCCGCCAGGTGATGGTGGTGTCCAGCATGCCTTCGGAAAACAGGAAGCTGATGGCGGTGCCCGGCTCCACGGTGAGGACTTCGCACTGTTGCTGGCCCCAGTTGCCCATGTCCAGGGTGAACCGGTGGCCGGCGACGGGCGCGATGTCTCCCGGCGTCCACCAGCGGGCCAACAGTTCCGGTGTGGTCAGGGCAGCCCAGACGGCGTCCTGGGGATGTTCGAAGCGGCGTTCAAGCCGGATGGCGTTGGTCATGGCGAGGGTTCTCCTGGTCCGGGTTCTTAGGGACAGGTCTAGCACGCCGGTACGACACCCGGCCCGCCCAGGCCTGCTCATTTAGCGCCCAGCACACCGATTCAAGCAGACGTTTCGAGACATGGTTACGGGAAATGCCGGGCGCCAAAGGCTTGTGCGATTAGGGGACCTTCACCGGGCAGTTTTGCCGGCGAGGTGGACGGGACACCTCAAGCTGGACAACTGCAAAGACCCAGGTCAGACCTTGGTCGTCGCAGTAAGGGACCAGCTTACGGGCGGGTGAACAAGACCGGCCCAGGGGAAATCGAAACCAATCGTGCCGCCAAGGCATTCAGGTTAGAGTGCCGCTATCCGGCCTGACATGCTTTATGGCATGACTGCTTCCCGCCCTGACCCTCTGGCCCGTTTTGAAGGGACCGTCGTAGTTCTTCGCGCCTTGGAAGAGAAGGACCTGCCAGTCTTGTTCACGGCTATCGGGAGACCCGAGATTTTCGCCGGCGGCTGGGGCGGCGGTATAGGGGCTTATCGTGACGACTTCGAGCAGTGGTCAGAGTTCCTCCGCCAGTGGTTGCCATGGCAGCACTCCAATGTGTACGCCGTATGCCTTCGTTCCGAGGACGACCGGGTTATTGGCACCACCACCTTGGGGGACTTCGACCTGGAAAATGAGTCTGCGCACATTGGGTGGACTGCATATTCTCCCCACTTGTGGGGAAGCGGAGTGAACGCGGACGCCAAGCGGCTCCTGCTGAACGCTGCATTCACCCACGGTTTTGAGCGCGTCCGCCTACAGGCCGATGTACTCAACATTCGTTCACGGGCGGCCATAGAGCGGATAGGTGCACAACCGGAGGGCGTGCTCAGACACGTCCAACGACGGGCTGACGGCAGTTGGCGCGACACGGCCATCTATTCCATACTGCGCGAGGAATGGCCCCACGTGCGCACTCGCCTTGAACAGCGCCTAGCGGCTTAGCAAGGGGTCCTAAACCAGTAACGTCAGGGTAGGCACGAACTTTCGAGAAAGTAAGTGCCCGGCGGAGAATCGGCCAACGGAGTTCATGACGCACTTCATGGCCGCTGAAAGCTGGGATCGATGCCAGGAAGATCAACCGTAAGCTGATCGCGCGCGGCCAGCTCAGCGCCCGTCGGGCAACATCGACCTGAGTTCTTCTGCGCGAGAAACGCTGGCCTGACGCTGGCCTCGTGTGAATCTTCTGGCCTGCAAATCTAGGACTGCCCGGCTCGCCACGGTTCCCACGCCCAACAGTTGACCCACGCGACGGATTGCTTCGTCCACGTCCTCTGAATCCTCAATCACCTGGAAGACATCGTCGCGCCGATCCATCGCCTGCACCAGAGCCTCGAGGATCATCAATTCTTCCCTGTGCCGCTCATCCTGATCCATACGGCGATTCTTGCACGACCGGCAGTCTGTGAAACGGCTCCATCCCGACCGCAAGGGTATGTTTGTCTGCCCTGCGGTGCCCGGTGAGAGATCCTCAAACGGAGGGTGGTTTACCGTTCTCGGAAAGCTGTCTAGGCTCTGGCTATGACGGACAAGGGACAACCGCGACGATCAGCATCGTGGCCATGGACAGAATGGTGGCCCTGGGCCATCGCTCTTGTATTGGTGTCTGCTGTTGCCACTTTTGCGCTCAGCATCGCGAGTCATGGCTGCAATGCCAGCGCAGTTGACGGTACGAGCCTCTGCCGAGACTTCTATCTCATTCCCGCCGATATTCGCCCGGCGTTTATTACTCTTGTAGCGGCGCTTAGCGCTTACCTCGCCTATAGGCTCATTCGGTTAGTGCAACGATCGAGAATGGGAACTGATCTCTAAATACCGTCCTTTGGGGCATCGAAGGTGAAGGCATAGCCATCCGTATACCGATCCCCTACGGGGCGGTGAACCGTGTCTTTTAGCGGGTCGTGGACGAAGATGGCAGCCCATCAGGTCGATCCCTTGGGAGGCTCAGGTTTCTCAGTCGACTTCTTTCGCCTGCCGAGCCATTCCTCGCGATACGCGTCGACTTCGGCGGCCTTCTTGTTGCCAAAGTAGGCTCCGATCAATGGACCGAGCCCGGCCCCTAGACCGATAAACGAGTACTGCCATCCTTGGGTCATCCCGATGGCCCCGCCAATTACGCCCGACAGCCCAAGTGCGAAAAGTAGTGACCTGCCCGTAACGGTCCTGTTCCGTGCCATCTCCGAATCATGCGGTACACCTGTTTATCAAAACAAGAGGGAGCCCGCAGAGCGTGATTCTCTGGCGTCTCAAGCGCCCGTTTGGGGATCCCCTATCGGACGGCCGCACCCTCGGCGAGGGCGAGAAAGCTCCACTGGCCTAGTGTTGGCTTTCTTTTGCGACCGGTCCGAAATCAATGGATCCACTTCGGAGCCTTTTTCGCGGTGCCCACTATCTTGCTCTTGCTACTGATCCCATGGGCCACCGTTGACGCAGCGGCAGCCATCGGACTTGGGGAAATCCGCAAAGACGTCCTTTCCCCGGACTCTGCATCTAACCCGGCCTGGGCGGCCCGCAGCCCACGACCCCAAAACCCGGGACGACGTCCCCAGACGCATTCAATAAGGCCGTAGCCACCGCGAAATCCGCCGATCCCTCAAGCGCTACATAGCCGGAATCCTCTACCGCCAACTCACCACCCTTTACGCCACCGCTGAACCGGCCCTATCCCACATTGCCTGGGCAGACCCTTACCCGGAATAGGAGCGCAGGTTGAGCGCTCCGGGGCCGACAGGCCCTATTTAGGGCGCCGGAGCCGCCGACGCTCCGAGTTGCACAACCAGCTCCATGCAGCGCAGACGGGCAGGGGAGAAGTCGTAGGGCATGCTCCGGATCGTCTGCGCCGCATTCCTGACGCGCGCGCCCGCTGCCGGGTCGGGGCCTTGCGCCGTGTCAGCGTCATCGGGCGGGTGCAGCTCGTCCCAGGTTTCGAAGAGGGCGTCGTCCTCCTCCAGCTGACCGGACTCCGCGATGACGCGCATCAGCGCGGTCTCGAAGGCATGCCGCTCGGCCGCCACCTCCGCAACCCGGGGGTTGTTGACGGCGACCGTGTCGTCAAGAGCTTCCTCGATGGCGTCGACGCGGTCTGACTCCGCCCGCAGTGCCGGATCGAGGGCCAGGGCGAGGAAGCGGCCGGCCTGGACGGCGGCACCGAGTGGACCGAAAACCCGCTCGGTGACCAGCAAGGCGTCCAAGTCGTCTTGGCGCAAGGAGCCCTCAGGTGCGCCCTCGAGGCGGTTGGAGACGAGATCGTCGAGCAACCCCAGCCGGCGGCCAAGGGTCCGCATGCGCTGAACCGAGGCGCGCTTCCGCTGCAACTCGGCCTCCTGCGCGGCGAGGGTATCCTCCAGCCGCGCGAGGACGCTTTCGAACTCGTCCACGTCCTCGGCGCCGCTCTGTACGGTGCCGACAAAGGCATTGCGGATATCGTCAAGGGCGATCCCGGCGTCGGCCATGCGGCGGATCCAGAGCAGCCGGATGATCTCCGAATAGCCATACCGTCGTCGGCCGTCGCTTCCCCGCTCCCGCTCGGGCATCAGACCGATCTGATGGTAGTGCCGGATCGTCCGCGGAGTTACGCCGACGAACGCAGCGGCGTCGCCAATCAGGACCTCCCGGGGCGGGTTCGGAAACGGTTGCATGGCGGACCTCTCGGAGTAGGACTGGACGTGGCTTCCAGCAGATCACATGACGCTGCGGCAACTGCAACCATCTATCACAATCGGATGACTGCTCAGAAGAGCCGCTCGGGTCAGCCAGCGCTTAATGCCCTCAGGCTTGCAGCTCGAACACAGCCACGTGACCGACGGTCCCCGGCCCTGCTGCGACCCCCTTCGAGTGGTCGATGCACCGGCATCCCTCTTGCGGGGTGCGGCCTGGGCTGCAGTTTGCCGCAGCTGGTCGGTGCGGAGATGAGGAAACATCTCAGGGATCGCGGCATCCGCGGCGGCGTCCTGGCGGGGCGCGGGCATGCGACGCGGTAAAGCCGGCCGGGCCGTCCCATATGGGGACCCCTCACCGGTAACTTCGGGGCACCCGTTTGGGAACCGGTTTACGGGCGTAGCCTTAGGTCTCAGTATCGGAACGACGTCGGGTGTGCGCATGGCAGCCCGCTTGTGCTTGGGGCCTCTACAGGGTTGGATCAGGCCATGAACTTTCTCGTGGGGATAGCCGCCGTTGTCATCGGGGCGTTGGGATTCTGGCAGCGAGACAGGATTGCCGAGCTAAATCGCGGCTGGAATCGGCGTATGGGCAAGCCGGGTGAGATAGCTGCAGAAGTTGGAACCGCTAAGTACTTTGGTATTGGCGCCATTTTAATGATTCTGGCGGGAGTGGGCACCATCATTTTTTCGCTGGTAACGGGGCAAATGGGTGGGTCAAGCGACAGAAATACGGCACTCGTAGTCATCATCATCGCCGCTGTGGGGTTCGTCGTGCTCGGCACGGTTTTCGCAGTGATGCTATTCAAACGGCGCTCTAAGCAGTAGGTCAAACACCGCGGCCGCGCTGCCCTGAAGGGGATCCCCTTGCGGTCCGCGCAACCGATAGGACCTTGAAAAGGCCCGGGTTCGTGACGTTCGGCGGTAAATGGCGGCTTTTTCACGGCGCTGTTCGTCGCATGGCGCAGCCCGCACGCGGATCCCTGAACGGCCGCACTCGTGGTTCGATCCGGTAGTGTCTGGCGTTGGCCGAACGTGAGACCTATATCCCCAGGATTAGTTTCGTGAGCCTCTGAGGTTGGCTAATGAAGGGTGAATGGCTCGATTTCAAGCTGACGTTGTTGGTACATCGGCCGGCCATACGTTCCTGGAGGACGGGGCTAAGCGCCTTGTCCTGTTCGCAGTGAATATAGGTGCTCTCGGTGGCTGCCCAAGCAATACGGCTGGGTACGCCACGCCCGTGACCCTGTTGTTGAGGCACGAGGAGTGAGGTTGCCCATGCGCTGTCAGCTTCGGAGCAATCGTCGTACAGAACCTCACGTGCCCGTTCCGGATGGATGCTGGTTGACCCGTCCTCGTTGTGCCGGACGGCGTCGTTGACCAGTGCTGAGGGCCCACCTAACATCGCACCGCTCTCACCGGCTGCCGGTACGAACGCAGCAACATACATGAGGTGTCTGATCCGTTCCAGGCCCGTGATGACAGATCCGCCGTACGAATGGCCAAGGACAATTGGCGTCAGGAAACATCCGTCGACTATCTCCTGTACGACTGCAGTGTCCGCGGCTAGCGAGCCTCTGTGCAGATGAGGAACATGCACGCGGGCCCCTTGGCCGCGCAGATCGTCCGCCAACCGGTCGAAGTGGGCCGGCTGATGCCACAATCCATGGACGAGGACGACTTCGGTCCGCTGATTCATTCAGCCAGCCTACGTTTGGAGACGAAGTTTGCGGGAAGCATGAGAACGCACGAGTCGGTCATTGAGCTAACTGACGGGCCGCAATGAGCAGCCCGTAAGCCGGTCAGTTACCGGACGCGTTTTCGCGTCCGGTGAGGGAGCCCTTACCGGGCAAGCCCTCGGCTTAGGGCTGCCGTTTGGAGATCCAGAGCAACTTGACTTCTAAATCTATATAGCTAGATTTGAGGAATGGAGAACTTGGGGCGGATTACGCCAGCTACTGCGCTGGTCCTCGAGGCGTTGCTGTCGGCCGACAGTATCTGGGGGCTGCAGATTGTCAAAGATGTGGGGAAAAAGCCTGGCACGGTATATCCGATACTCGAACGCCTGGAAGCTGCGGGGTGGGTGAAAGGCGAATGGGATTCGACCGAGACGCGCAAAGGCCCTCGCCGGCGCTACTACCGGCTATTGGCTGAAGCGCAGCCAGTGGCCAGACAGTACGTGGCAACGCAGCAGTCAAAGTCCGCAAACTCTTCGGGCCGACCGTCCCCCGCACTGCTTGAGGGCCAGTGGCTAGGTATATGAGGAATACAGACGGTCTCCTGGCTTTGTGCCTGGCGTTGACTCCCGCTGCCCTGCGGGAGGTCCGCGAGGAACAATGGCGGGCCGACCTGAGAGACGGCCCTGCAATGGGAATTTCCGAGGAGTCACTACTTCTAGCAGCCTTGCGCTCATCGACTGCGGCCAGATTCCAGGACGTGGTTCACCGCGGCGGCGCCTTGCTGTCGCGACTACAAAACGGGGGAAAAATGAAAGTAGCCTTTGGCATCGCCGGCACAGCAGCCGTCATTGCGGCGGTTGGAACAGCCGCAGCAATTCAAGTCAGCCATCCCTCCACGACCGAAACCCCGGACAGGACGTCGGTGGCCTTCATAGCCGTTCCCGGCCCTTCGGTAAACCTCACGCCCGCCTCCGGCCTCGCCCCTGTTAGTGTGGCGGACAAACGGGACATCCGCTGCTACTACCGGGCCGACCTGTCCTCCGAATATCAGATTGAGGGATCAGCGGAGACCCCACGGCGACCCTATATGGGCACCGGTATTGAGGAGGTCGGATTCAATGCCAAAACCAATCTGACGCCCGAAGATCCCAGCTCCGGACTTTTGCAAGTGGCCAATCCGATCAACCAGTGCAGCCGCGTCTGGGATCTTGGAGGAATGATTATGGAAGGAATCAACGACGACCTCGTCCCCGATGACCTCGTTTCCCCGCCGCTGGGAGGCCCGGCCGAGCGGACCTTGACCGAACCCGCGAGGGATCAGAACGGCAACCTGCTCTACGCCGACCCCAATATCCGCACCTTTGGCAACTACATCCCAATCCTCACCGAATGCGTCATCGACGGAAAAGTAAGCGTCATTCCGGGCACAGCCGAAGTCTGCAATGAACTCGGCATCCCATCACTGGCCAAATAGAACCGCCTCACGCTCAAGGATTCTCTACCGTGCGTCACGCCACCTGCCGGTTGCGGGCGATTAGGCTGCGTTTATGGACGTTAAGCCCCATAATTCGTATCTGCGTGTTATCGGCAGGAAAGGTTCGATCTCACCGTTCTGCTGTTCAGGCTCAAAGGAGATGCTGAGATGGTTGAACCTCAGATGCTGCCCGTTCCTGATCTCGTTGGGCAGCCTGTGCACATTGCAGCAGACATCGCGGCGAACGCTGGGTTCGGTCTCGCAGCCGGGGACCCTGATGGGCCAGGACTCCGATCGCGTACATGGCCTGGGCTGTTTTGGGTGACCTCCCAAGATCCGTCCGCAGGGTCGGTCCTAGAGCCCGGGAGCCAGATAAGGATCACTTTCGTTCAGGACGGGCAAGCCCGAAGCGGCGTACCGGAGCAGACGGGTGGGCCGCCCCCCCTCATTGCAAAGTCATGCCGAGGCCGAGCAGGAAGAGTAAGGGGTGTCCGGAGAGACCGCCTTACGGGCGCATACCCGAGTACGAATAGAAGGACCTCCCGTGATGGACAGCTCCAGGCCTCGCCGACCGGATGTTCATGAAGTAGAGCTCGTAGGAGGCATAGAGAAGCGCCACCTCGAGTTGGAGACGTATGACGCTCGTTGGCCCAACCTCTACTTCGATCATCAGCGCCGAATTGAAGACGCGTTGTCCGCAACAGAAGTCGAAATTGAACACGTCGGCTCGACCTCCGTTCCTGGACTGGCTGCGAAACCAATCATCGACATCGTTGTGGCAGTTGCCGACATAACCGCCGAAGAGGACTACCTCGACGCGCTGCTTGAGGCCGGCTACAAGCTTCGAGTCCGCGAGCCCGGGCACCGCCTGGTTCGAACTCCTGCACTAGACGTACATGTGCACATTCTCGAAAAAGAGGATCCGGCCATACGTGACTACATCCTTCTTCGAGACCACCTGCGCACGAATACGGGTGACCGCGCCCTGTATGAGCGTACGAAGCGCGACCTGCTCACTCAGTCCTGGGACAACATGAACGCCTACTCTGAGGCCAAGGGCCCGGTGATTGCGGCGATTTTGGCGCGTGCTCGACGTCACCGGTAACGCCCTACTGAAGGATCCTCAGCGGACTAACCGGCTGACGTGATCGTATTGCGCGTCGACCTGTATGGCGAGCTCTTCATTTGGGATGCCCGTCCACGGGGCAGGGCTAGGGTGGAACGTAGGCGGAAGGGGGCGTTGTGGCCTATGTTCAAGCATCCATGACCGGGGCTGAGAGATTCTGTTAACGCCAACCGAAAATAGGGCCAGTTTTGCCGACTGAAAACAGGGCCACGGGTTGCTGTTCTATTGTGCCTGAAGCTGGGTTCTTGTCTT